>DASVVX010000168.1:0-12761 GCA_036386295.1 Allosphingosinicella sp. | reverse complement strand
GGTGGAGAGTCAGGAGCCGCAAGGTCTCCTCCGCGCGATCGGCAGGGTCGACGACGGCGTCGTGCTCCTCAACATGACGGACGGCTTCTACCCGGTCACAGCCTCATATTTTCCGGCAATGTGCGCGATGTTCGGATGGCGGTATTTCGGCAATTCTGCGGCCCTGCAGCTCGGCGTGCAGAATAAATATTTGCAATATGCGATGTGTCGCCTCCTCGGAGTGCGAGCCCCGGAGTCCTTTCTCTACGACGGAGAACGCTGCCTCAGCGAGACGCCTCCGCCGGACGGGGAATTTCCATTTTTCGTCAAGCCTTTTGACCAAGCGAATTCGATCGGCATATTCAACGAAGCGGTGTTGGACCGACTTCGCGAGGCGGTTGCCGTCGCGGCGAGGATCAAGAGCCATTACGGCACCAAGGCGCTGATCCAGCGATACGTCGCCGGCGACACAATCCGCGTCAATTACGTGGGCGCCGCCCCGGAGCGTCCTCTGACCGAATGCTTGGGAATTCACCGAATGAAGGGCCCGCCCGAGCCCGAACGTCCTTTCACGGACTTCGAAACCCATCTCCGAGATTTCGTTCAGGCCGACGCCGACTATGCGCGGGAGGCGGTTGCGACGCCGCTCGATCCAAACGGCGGCAGGACTGATGCGGCTGCGGTACGTCAAATCCGGAGAGAGGTTTCGGCCTTCGCCAGGCAGTTTGGGCTGCGGGACATATTCTCCATGGACTATAAATTGGCCAGTTCGGGCGAGTGCTATTTCATCGAAGTGAACACTCTCCCGTTCGCCCGCAACGCTGCGCTCAAAGCCTATTGCCGCAGCGAGTTCGGCCTGTCGGTGGGCGCGGCGATGGCCAGGGCGATCGTCGGGCGCCATTCAGCGGAGTTTCCAAAGGAATGGTGAGCGGGGAGGGGTCCCCGACCGTCGATGCCGTTTTCGAGAAAAACGACTTCGACGCCATATACGACGCGTATTTCGAGACGATCATAGCTGCCGGCCAGGTGTCCGCCGATCCCTCGGGCTGGTCGCGAACGGAGCCCGGATCGCCGCTGACCCCCGCTCCCGACCTTAGGCCCGAACTCATGGGGCATTATGTGATCGACAATCGGAATCTGATCGCTTCCGAGAAGGAGCCGCTGCTGGCAATGCTGGGCGCTTGGGACGGGCGATCCTACGCCTATGAGGAAGCCACGCTGGTGCCTTCGATCTCCACGGCCAGCCTGGCCGTCCTGTTCCTGATGCGATCGGCGGGCGTTCGCGAAGTGCGGTTCGAAACTCCGGCTTATTATGCGACTATCGAACAGGCCGATTCGATCGGGCTCGCTTGCACACGTGTCCCGACGTGGCGCGAGCGCGCTTACCAGTGGGATGCCTCCGAGTTCCGAGCGGAGAGCCCCGCGCCCGTCGCCCTGTGGCTCACGCAACCTCGATATGCGCTTGGCATCGACCAGGACGTCGACGCCGTTGAAAGCTTGGCGTCCGTACTCAGGCCCGTAGACTTTATCGTCATCGACGAAACTGCGGACCAGGGCTGGCCGACCCGGCTCCATGGACTCCGCGAAGCTCCGGGCGGACCCAATCTGATTCGGATCAGAGGCATAATGAAACCGCTCGGACTGAACAGCCTCCGGCTCGCGGTCATCCTCCATCAAATGCGGTGGCGGACGCCCCTCCAGGAGCTCCAATGGTTGGTCGGGGCGGCCCTCGACCGGTACAGCCTGCAGGCCGCGGCGGCCTGGAGCGCGCCCCCGGACCTGTTTCAGGCGATGCTGGCCTCGGCTCGAGGACGGGTGGTGGCAATCAGGCGACGATTGTCGGCCTTGGGTGGGTCTATCGAGCTCAGCCGGATGGTTAACGGCTATCTCGGAGTCGCCGAGCTGGATTGGAGCGGGATCGGCGCGCCTCGGCAGACCGTTCGAAGTGCACTGCTTGCCTTCTGCAGCGAGCGGCGGATGCCGGTCACGCTCGGAGCTGCCATGCTGTTTGCGGTCGAGCCGGACCGCGAGCGGGTCCGACTCAATTATTTCATGCCGCAGAGGGAGCTGGAGGGCGCCGTCGTCGCGCTTCGGGAGTTCGCGGCTCAGATTGGCGCGCCGCTCACGTCTCCTTCGCCACACTGACGATTGCGTTCCTCAGCTTTCGCATGAAGCTGGTCGAGACGGTCAAGCGAAGGTCGACGATGATCGACGTCGTGGGGATGAGGGACTTTACCCGGAATTCGTAGGCGCGCCGCGCGTCCTCAGTCAGCCCGGCTGAGATTTCGAAAAACTCGAATGGCTCGGCCGGCTGCGCCACGGCGACGCTGGTGGACGAATCGGGAAGCGCCTCGGTCGGGACTCTGAAGGGATGCGAGGCGTTATGAACCGCCTTGAGCTGAAACCTGACCATGCTTGCCAGGATGAGCGCCGTCGCGACCAGCTTCGCATCGGCCACCTGCTCGACCAAGGTGAGCAGAACCGAATTATAGGGCTGTACAGCGGCGATGCGCATTCCCGACCATTCAAGAAATTCGGCCAGGGCCTCTTCGTGATAGGGCAATGAGGGCGGTCCCTCCGCGATGACGCGCAAAGGTCCGCTGCCGTTTCTGTACAAGCCCCAGAGGGTCGCGAGATACTCTTCGACGATGCGGGAAAGGGCCAGATGGATGCCGCCGAACGACACCGCGAAGCGGTGCGTCCGGGCGTCCAAGCTGAAGTCGTAGACGATCCGCCGGGTGACGTCGTGGACGAGAAGCAGCTTGTGGATGTCGACTTCGTCATGTTCGTAGGCCGTCACGAGGAATTCCGCGAAAAGCTCCACCAGCTGTGCAAAGCTGGTCGGTTGCCTCGCCATTGTCGCCCAGCTTCCAAGGCTGAACGCCGCGTCCAAATTGTCGTTGGCGCCGAGCAGGTCGCCGTCGATGAAATATCGCATGGCCAGCGTCGCGAGCGGGTCGTTTCGAATTGTCGACGCCACGCTTAGCAGTTCCGCCGCAACGAGATACCGATGAGGTTCGCTGACGCGATTGTCGCGAATCCGAGTGCCGGACATCGACGTCGCCTTGAGGCCGAAATTGGAAACCAGCGTCCGGATTTCGACCTCGGTATCCTGGAAGTTGCATTTCGTGAACAAGTTGTTCTCAAAGACGTGCGTCGATGTCGCGCAGCGAGCGAATTTGCACTCGTAGAAACGAGAATTCTTGATGAGAACGTTGTCGAGATCGCAGCTGATGAACTGCACGTCGGTATATTCGCAATCCGTGACTGCGGCGTTGTGGAAGTTGCAATCCTTGAAGGCGCTGCGAGTGTAAACACTCGCCGTATGGGTAGCGGCATTGATCTTGCAATCGGCGAACTGGGAATCGACGACTAAAGTGTCCTTGAAGTCGCAGCCGCTCAGATCAACGCCTTCAGCGATCACTCCCTCGAACACGCACGAAATGAAGTTGTGGTAGCCAAGCCGGTGCTCCGGTCTCACTCGGCCGGTCAGCCGGACGTTGATGAGGTCCACGCTCTCGCGGATCCTGCCTTCGAGCTCATCAAGGTTCACTGATGCGCCACCGCCGGAGCCAAGAAGCCCGCTCATGCCTCGCATCGCCGGTGGGCGCGCCATTCGATAACCCCGGTTTATCAGCCCCGCTCGCTGCCTACCCTATCCCCCATGCCGAGCAAACCTTTGAAGCAACCACTTTGAAGGAAATCGGCGCTACCGGGCTCGCACCCGTGGTCGGGACGGATTTGGGAGGCACAAAGTTGATCGTGACCACGGCAAGCGCGGCGGACTATGTCCGGCGCCTCAAGGCGGCGCGCGACCCGTCGGAGCATACGCTCAGGGCCTATAAGTCCGACCTCGACGATTACGCCCGCTTCCTCGCCGCCCGGCGGCTCTGCCCGTGCGAGGGGGAGACCGTCCTCGCTTATGCCGGGCACCTGATCGACGAGCGCTCGGCGGCGCCCCGCACCCTCCGCCGGCGGATGGCGTGCCTCCGCGGCTTCTACAAGGACGCGGTGCGCTCCGGAGCGATCGAGCGGTCGCCCTTCGCGGAGCTGGAGATGCAGCTGCCGCGGGCTCGGTCGCTGCCTCGAGGGCTGAGCCGGGGCGAGGCGCGGGTGCTGGCGGGCCACGCCTGGCGGGCCGTGGGCGGACGCCGCGACCACGCCTTCGCCGCCGGGGTCCTGCTGATGCTGTCGGTGGGGCTTCGGGTCGGCGAGCTCGTCCGCCTTCGGCCTTCCGATTACGATCCCGACAGCGGCGGCCTCCACGTCCGCGGCAAGGGCAGGCGGGAGCGGCGGGTGTTCGTGACCGACCGGCGACTGGGAACGCTGCTCGCGCGCCTCGCCCCCCGCCCGGATTCGCCCTCTCTCTGCGGCCCCGCCGGCGCCCCCTGGACCCCCCAGGCCGTCCGCCGCGAGCTTCGAGCCTTCGCGGCCGAAGCGGGGATCGAGCGCCGCGTCACCCCGCACATGCTCCGCCACACCTGCGCCACCCTGCTGCTCGAGGACGGGGTCGACCTTCGGGTGCTCCAGCGCCTGCTCGGCCACGAGAATATCGCGACCACGGCGCTTTACGCCCATGTCGGCGACAGCGGCCTCCGGCGGGCGCTGGAGCAGGCGAGGCTGCTCGAGACCCTCGCCGATTGACGGCGGTCGCGCAGCCGGGCCGGGGCCCGCCGCCGTTCGCGGACAATGTTCTTGACATGTTCTCCATCTCGCGCCATATCGGACTCCTGCCCGAGTCGGCTCGCGCAACCGGCGGAGGCGGGAATCCGGCCGAGGGGTTCGCCCCGACGCCGGCGGCCGGCGCGAAGTCATCCGGGAACGTTTGAGCTCGCGTCTACCGAAGAGTCGATCGCGAATGGTCCTCCGGGACGAGTCGTGGGCGGGGGGGGAGAAGTCGAAGGCCGGCGGGACCACCCGACCGGAGGACGGTTTCTCATCTCCGCTCCCGGCGCCGACCGGCGGCGCCGTCCCGCAAGGGGCGGCGCCGGGCCACCTCGAAGCCTTCAGCGGAAGGTACGGGACCCGACGGTTCTTCCTGAAACAGTCTGGACGCTTTCGAATAGCGACGAAAGCAGCATAAGTCGTCCAGCCCCGGGTGCCCGTGGCAAGACGCGCCGGCCGCTCCTTCCCTTCCGTCGCCAGCGGAGGCATCGGCGCGCCCGCCGTATTCCGGCGAAGGCCGGGACCCGGTCTTTCCTCCCCGTTCCTGGACCCCGGCCTTCGCCGGAGGGCCGCCGTCGCGTCCACTTCGTCCACTTCGTCCGTTTCCGGACACCGCGGCGCCGTTCCGCTAGCGGATCGCGCTCAGCTCCACGCCCTTCGTTTCCTTCGCCAGCAGCGCGCTGACTCCGCTGATGAAGCAGGCGACGCCCACGTAGATCGCCACCGGCACGGCGGAATCATATTCGCGGTAGAGCCACAGCGCGACGATCGGCGCCAGCGAGCCGGCGAGGATCGAGGTGAGCTGGTAGGCGATCGACACGCCAGAATAGCGGATCCGGGTCGGGAAGAGCTCGGTGATGAAGGCGGCCTGGGGGCCGTACATGGCGCTGTGCAAGGTCAGTCCGGCGACGATGGCGAGGACGATCAGCGCCGGCTCGCCGCTCGCCAGCATCGGGAAGAAGGCGAAGGCGAAGGCGGCGAGGCCGAGGCCGCCGAAGGCGTAGACCGGGCGCCGGCCGATCCGGTCGGAGAGCCGGCCGAAGAGCGGGATGGCGAAGAACTGGACGGCGGCGCCGATCAGGAGCGCCTCGAGGGCGAGCGCCCTCGTCTCGGCGGCGACGTCGACCAGGAAGGTCAGCGAGAAGACGGTGAGGATGTAATAGGAGATGTTCTCGCCGACCCGAAGGCCCGCGCCCAGCACGATCGCTCGCGGCCGTTCGCGAAGCACGTCCATCGCCGGGAGCTTCGGCGGGATCTCGGCTTCCTCGATCGCCTTTTCGAACATCGGGCTCTCCTCGACCCGGTGGCGGATGTACCAGCCGACCGCGACGAGCAGGGCCGAGAGCAGGAAGGGGACGCGCCAGCCCCAGGCGAGGAAGTCGGCCTCGCTCTGGAGGGCGGCGATGAGGGCGAGGACTCCGGCGGAGAGCAGGCTTCCCGCGGCGACCCCCGCCTGCGGCCAGCTCGCCCAGAAGCCGCGTCGGGCGCTGTCGCCATGCTCGGCCGCCATCAGCACCGCCCCGCCCCATTCGCCGCCGACCGCGAAGCCCTGAACGAGGCGAAGCGCGATGAGGCCGGCTGGGGCCCAGACCCCGATCTGCGCATAGGTCGGCAGCAGGCCGATGAGGACGGTGGCGACTCCCATCAGGAAGAGGCTGAGCATGAGCAGGCGCTTGCGGCCGATGCGGTCGCCATAATGGCCGAAGACGATTCCGCCGAGCGGCCTCGCGACGAAGCCGACGGCATAGGTCGCGAAGGCGAGCAGGGTGCCGACGAACGGATCGTAGGAGGGGAAGAAGAGCTTGTTGAAGACCAGCGCCGCGGCCGAGCCGTAGAGGAAGAAATCGTACCATTCGATGGTCGTGCCGATCATGCTCGCGGCGACCACCCGCCGAAGCCTTCCGGGCCGCCATTCCGCGCTGCTCTGCTTGTCCGTCATGTCGTCTCCTGTGGGACGCAGAGCTTAGCCAGCCCTTGCCGGGCGGGAAAGCGCGGCGTAGCGGCGGGCTATGCGCTTCCTCATCCTCGCCGCCCTGCTCCTCGCCGGCGCCTGCGCCTCCACCCCTTCCGGAAACCCGGAGCTCGCCCGCTGGCGCTCTCAGGCGGAGAGGGTGACGATCACGCGGGACGATTGGGGGATCGCCCACGTCCGCGGCAAGACCGACGCCGACGCGGTGTTCGGGATGATCTATGCCCAGGCCGAGGACGACTTCATCCGGGTCGAGACCAACTATCTCACCGCGCTCGGCCGGACCGCCGAGGCGGAAGGGGAGAAGGCGATCTGGGCCGACCTGCGGGCCAGGCTCTACATGGATCCGGACGACCTCAAGGCGCGCTACGCGGTCAGCCCGGAATGGCTGAAGCGGCTGATGAACGCCTGGGCGGACGGGCTGAACTATTATCTGGCGACCCATCCGGAGGTGAAGCCGAGGGCCATCGCCCGCTTCGAGCCGTGGATGGCGCTCAGCTTCACCGAAGGCAGCATCGGCGGCGACATCGAGCGGATCGACCTGGCTGGGCTGGAGGCTTTCTATTCGAAGCGGGGCAAGGCGCTCGCGTCATCCCAGCGAAGGCTGGGATCCCGGGGGGTGAAGGGCGCCGCGGTCTTCACCCCCCGGGGCCCCAGCCTTCGCTGGGGCGACGAAGAGCCGGGCGGCTCGAATGGAATCGCCATCGCTCCGAGCAATACGGCGGACGGCCACGCGCTGCTGCTGATCAACCCGCACACCAGCTTCTTCTTCCGCTCCGAGCAGCAGGTGACGAGCGGGGAGGGCCTCAACGCCTATGGCGCCGCGACCTGGGGCCAGTTCTTCATCTACCAGGGCTTCAACGAGAAGGCCGGCTGGATGCACACGTCGAGCGGGGTCGACGTGGTCGACGAGTTTCTCGAGACGATCGAGCAGAAGGACGGCCGGCTCTACTATCGCTACGGCAACGAGCTGAGGCCGGTCGAGACGAAGACGGTCACCATCGCCTACCGCGCAGTCGACGGAAGCATGGCGAGCCGCTGGTTCGAGACCTACCGCACCCATCACGGCCCGATCGTGCGCGAGGCCGGCGGCAAGTGGCTCGCGTTCGCGATGATGCACAAGCCGGTCGAGGCGCTCCAGCAATCCTATCTGAGGACCAAGGCGAGCGACTTCGCCTCCTTCCTGACGGTGGCGGAGCTCAAGGCCAATTCGTCCAACAACACGATCTTCGCCAGCGCCAAGGGCGAGATCGCCTATCTCCACCCGCAGTTCATCCCCGTCCGCGACGACCGGTTCGACTATGCGAAGCCGGTCGACGGCAGCGACCCGCGCACCGACTGGCGCGGCCTTCATGCGCTGACGGAGACTCCGCAGGTCCTCGACCCACCGTCGGGATGGATCCAGAACACCAACAACTGGCCCTATTCGGCCGCCGGCCCGTACAGCCCCAAGCAGGGCGATTATCCGCGCTACATGGACTCGTTCGGCGAGACTCCGCGAGGCCTGCAGGCGGTACGGCTGCTTCAGGAGAAGCGGCAATTCACGCTCGAGGGGCTGCGCGAAGCGGCCTATGACAGCTATCAGACCGCCTTCGCGCGTCTCGTCCCGGGGCTGGTGGCCGCGTGGGACGCGACACCCGCCTCCGATCCGCTGAGGCGCCGCCTGGAAGGGCAGATCGCCGTCCTTCGGGGCTGGGACTATCGCTGGGGGGCCGAATCCGTGCCGACGACGCTCGCCATGTCCTGGGGCGAGCATCTGTGGGCCGAGGTGAAGGAGGACGGCCAGGCGCCGATGGTGCCGATCGACCTGATCGACAGGCTTCCGCCACGGCGGAAGCTGGAGGCGCTGGCGACGGTCTCGGAGCGGCTCGACCGGGAGTTCGGGACGTGGCGGACGCCCTGGGGCGAGATCAACCGCTTCCAGCGCCTCACCGGCGACATCGACCATCCCTTCGCCGACTCCGGACCGAGCCTCCCGGTCGCCTTCACGTCGGGCCGCTGGGGCTCGCTCGCCTCGTTCGGGGCGGCGCCCAGGGACGGCTCGAAGCGCTGGTACGGCACCAGCGGCAACAGCTTCGTCGCCGTGGTGGAGTTCGGCCCCAAGGTGCGGGCGCGAGCGGTGACGGCGGGGGGCGAGAGCGGCCATCCCGGCTCCCCGCACTTCAACGACCAGGCGGAACGCTACGCCACGGGCGACCTGCGCGAGGTCTATTTCTACCCGGAGCAGCTCAGGGGGCACACCGAGCGGGTCTACACGCCCGGCGAATAACCGTCATTGCGAGGCGCGCAGCGACGAAGCAATCCAGCGGGCCTCCGACGCCGCGCTGGATTGCTTCCCCCGGCTTTCGCCGGGGTCGCAATGACGGTCAGTCCGCGAATTCGTCGGTCGCCCGGATCAGGCCGTCGAGAACGCCGGGCTCGCTGAACAGGTGGCCGCCGTCGGGAACGATCTCGAGCCGGCCGTCGGGCCAGGCCTTGTGCAGGTCCCAGGCGGCGGCGGGCGGGGTGCACATGTCGTGTCGCCCCTGGACGGTCACGCCCCTGATGCCCTTCAGGCGATGGGCGTTGGCGAGCAGCTGGCCCTCCTCGAGCCAGCCGTGATGAACCATGTAATGATTCTCGATCCGGGCGACGGCGATCGCCACCTCGTCGCCGGTGAAATGATCGATGACGGCCTGGCTCGGAAGCAGGGTCACCGTTTCCGCTTCCCACTGGCTCCACGCCTTGGCGGCGGCGAGCCGAACCGATTGATCGGGATCCGTGAGACGGCGCTGGTAGGCGGCGACGAGGTCGTCCCGTTCCCCCTCGGGGATCGGCTCCAGGAACCTCTCCCATCCGTCCGGATAGACCTCCGAGGCGCCATAGCGGTAGAGCCAGTCGAGCTCGGTCTGGCGGAAGGTGAAGATGCCGCGAAGCACCAGTTCGGTGACCCGCTCGGGATGGGTCTCGGCATAGGCGAGGGCCAGCGTCGATCCCCAGGAGCCGCCGAACACCATCCAGCGCTCCCAGCCGGCCGCGTTGCGCAGCCGCTCCATGTCCTCGACGAGGTTCCAGGGGGTGTTCGCCTCGAGCGAGGCGTGGGGGGTCGAGCGGCCGCAGGCGCGCTGGTCGAAGAGCAGGATGTCGTAGCGCGCCGGATCGAACTGGCGGCGGTGGTCCGGGCTGCAGCCGCCGCCCGGGCCGCCGTGGAGGAAGACGACCGGCTTGGCGCCGGGCGTGCCGCAGCGCTCCCAATAGAGGCTGTGGCCGTCGCCGACGTCGAGCCGGCCGCTCTCGTACGGCTCGATCGGCGGGTAGAGGGTGCGGCGTTCGGTCATGATGTTCCCTCGGTATGGCCTCACAACCGTCATTGCGAGCGAAGCGAAGCAATCCAGCTGCGGCAGCGAAGACGGGTAGATTGCTTCGTCGCTGCGCTTCTCGCAATGACGATTCTTGCGGCGCTAGAAGCTCATCTCGTCATAGATGCGCGACACGTCGCCGGCCCACTCGCCATTGTAGCGCTCGAGCAGCATCTCGGCCGGCGTCGTGCCGCGGGCGACGATCTCGCGAAGCGGATCGAGGAAGCCGGATTCGTTGTCGCCGGCGGCGTTGAGGCGGGCGCGTGCCTTGAGGCCGCCCTCGGCGATGCCGAGGATCCGCACGGCGAGGTCGCGCAGCGGCTCGCCGGCGGGGGTGCGCGCGGCGAGGCCGAGCCTGGGCACCTCGTCGCGCAGCCGCTGCCGCTCGCCGAGCGACCAGTGCCTGACCTCGTCCCACGCCGCGTCGAGCGCGCCCTGATCGTAGAGCAGTCCGACCCACAAAGCGGGGAGGGCGCAGATCTTGCTCCACCGCCCGCCGTCGGCGCCGCGCATCTCGAGGAAGCTCTTCAGCCGGACCTCGGGAAAGGCGGTGGAGAGGTGGTCGGTCCAGTCCGAGAGCCTCGGCTTTTCGCCCGGAAGCACCGACAGCTCGCCCTTGAGGAAATCGCGGAAGCTGAGGCCGGCGGCGTCGATGTAGCGGCCGTCGCGGTAGACGAAGTACATCGGCACATCGAGCGCATAGTCGAGATAGCGCTCGTAGCCGAAGCCGTCCTCGAAGACGAAGGGCAGCATCCCGGTCCGCGCCGGATCGGTGTCGGACCAGATGTGGCTGCGGTAGGAGAGGTAGCCATTGGGCTTGCCCTCGGTGAAGGGCGAGTTGGCGAAGAGGGCGGTTGCGAGCGGCTGCAGGGCCAGGCCGACGCGGAACTTGCGCGCCATGTCGGCTTCCGAGCCATAGTCGAGATTAACCTGAATGGTACAGGTTCGCAGCATCATGTCGAGTCCGAGGCTGCCGACCCGGGGCATGTGCCGGAGCATGATCTCGTAGCGCCCCTTGGGCATTCGCGGCAGCTCGTCGCGGCTCTTGTCGGGCCACATGCCGAGGCCGAGGAAGCCGAGGCCGAGCTTGTCGCCGACCGTCTTGACCTGCTCGAGATGGCGGCCGGCCTCGGCGCAGGTCTGGTGCAGGGTCTCGAGCGCCGCGCCCGACAGCTCGAGCTGGCCGGCGGGCTCGAGGCTCACGTTGCCGTCCCGGCCCGACAGGGCGATGACCTTGCCGCCCTCCTCGACCGGCTGCCAGCCGAAGGCGGTCAGCTCGGCGAGCAGGTCGCCGATCCCGCCGGGCTCGTCGTAGGAGGGCGCCCGGTGATCGGCGCGGCGGTAGACGAACTTCTCGTGCTCGGTGCCGATCCGCCACGCCGCCTCGGGCTTCTCGCCCCGCTCGAACGGCGCGAGCAGATCCGCGCGGCTCTCGATCGGCGGATCCACGCGCGCGGTTTCGGTCCGGGTCGTCATCGCCGCCCTCTAGCGGCGGGCGCGAAAGCCCGCCAGCCTCTTCCGTTGCCGAACGAAACCAGAATGGACGAAAACGCCGCCCTCGCCGTCAGGCACGGACCGGCGCCGCCCAGTCGCCCGCCGCGTGCATCCAGAGGGCGACGGCGGCGAGCGCGGCGGTGTCGGCGCGAAGGATTCGGGGGCCGAGGCTGATCGGCCGGGCCTGGGGCAGGGCTCGGATGGCGGCGCGCTCCTCCTCGGCGAAGCCGCCTTCGGGACCGATCAGGATGGCGGCAGGGCCGGCCGCGGCCTCCATCGGCTCGCCGCCGGACTCGTCGGCGAAATAGAGCCGGCGCCCCGCCGGCCAGGCGGCGAGCCGGGCGGCGAGCTTCGACGGCTCCTCGAGCTGGCTCAGAGCGGTCCGTCCGCATTGCTCGGCCGCCTCGACGATGTGCGCGCGCAGGCGCTCGAGGTTGAGCCGGTCGACCACCGTGCGGCGGGTGACGATGGGGACGAGTCGGGCGACGCCGAGCTCGGTCGCCTTCTCGACCAGCCAGTCGATCCGGCCGCGCTTGATCGGAGCGAAGAGGAGCCAAAGGTCGGGAACCGCCTCGCGCTCGCGCAGCCGTCGCGTGACCGAGAGGGTGACTCGCTTGCGTGCCGCCTCGGCGATCTCGGCGAGCCATTCGCCGGTGTGGTCGTCGAACAGCTTGACCCGGTCGCCGGGGCCGAGGCGCAGGACATTGGCCAGATAGTTGGCGGGAGCGCCTTCGAGGGCGAGGGGGAGGCCCTCCGACAGAATCTCCTCGACGAACAGGCGCGGCAGGCTCGCGGGCGGCCAGGCGGGGGTGGCGGGCATCGCGTCACCTAGCCGTTCGTGTCGAGCGAAGTCGAGACACCCGGTCGAGCGAAGCCGAGACATTCGCCTCGGCTTCGCTCGGGAGGGCCCCTCGACTTCGCTCGGGGCGAACGGATAGGGTTGGGCCGATGGCAATTCCTTCCGACGACATCGTTCCCGACAGCGAGCGGCGCGGGCTGATCGGCGCACTTCCGGGGCCTGTGCGTCCCTACGCCTCGCTGATGCGGCTCGATCGGCCGATCGGCGCCTGGCTGCTGTTCTGGCCCTGCGCGTGGAGCGTCGCGCTGGCGGGAATGGGGCCGAACGGATTGGGGCTGATCCTCTGGTTCGCGCTCGGCGCCTGGGCGATGCGGAGCGCGGGCTGCGTCTACAATGACATCGTCGATCGGAAGCTCGACGCAAAGGTCGAGCGAACGAGCCTGCGGCCGTTGGCAAGCAAGCGGGTGTCGCTGCGCGGCGCGTGGGGGCTGCTGGCCCTATTGAGCCTGGTGGGATT
>DASVVX010000167.1:0-21428 GCA_036386295.1 Allosphingosinicella sp. | reverse complement strand
ACCCGGGTCGACGACGGGGTCGAGGAGGGCGGCGAGGTCTCGATGTTCTACGACCCGATGATCGCCAAGCTGATCACCTGGGCGCCGACCCGCGAGGCGGCGATCGACCGCCAGATCGAGGCGCTCGATTCCTTCGTCGTCGAGGGGATCGGGCACAATGTCGATTTCCTCTCCGCCCTGATGCAGCATCCGCGCTTCCGGGAAGGACGGCTGACCACCGGCTTCATCGCCGAGGAATATCCGGAAGGCTTCGCCGGAGCGCCGGCCGACGATAGGCTGGTCGAGGATCTCGCGGCGATCGGGGCGATGCTGGCGATGGAGACCGAGGCTCGCGCCTGCTCGGTGAGCGGACAGCTCGGAGCTCCGGTCATTCCCCCGGAAGAGCGGGTCGTCAGGCTCGCCGGGCGCGAATTCGCCATCCGCTTCGACGGTTTCGAGGGCGGCCTGCTCGCCTATCTCGACGAGGGCGAGGGGCGCGAGCTGATCGGCCGCTGGGAGCCGGGCCAGCGCCTGTTCAAGGGCATGATCGACGGCCGCGCCCGGACCGTCCAGGTCGCCCGCCGCGGCCGCCAGTGGCGGCTGACGACCCGCGGCGCGTCGCACATCGTCGAAGTGCTTCCGGCCCACGTCGCCGAGCTGTCGCGCCACATGATCGAGAAGGTGCCGCCGGACCTCTCCAGATTCCTGCTCTGCCCGATGCCGGGCCTGCTGACCGCCCTCCATGTCGGCGAGGGCGACCGCGTCGAGGCGGGGCAGCCGCTCGCCGTCGTCGAGGCGATGAAGATGGAGAACATCCTGCGGGCCGAGAAAGCGGGCGCGGTGAAGGCGGTGAGGGCCAAGCCGGGCGACAGCCTGGCGGTCGATGCGGTGATCCTGGAGTTCGAATAGCCGCTCCCCTCCCTGCACGCAGGGAGGGGCCGGGGGTGGGTGCTTTGTCGGAGGCTCGCTGCCGGCGGGGACCTACCCACCCCTAACCCCTCCCTGCGTGCAGGGAGGGGGATCGCGGCAGAACGATCTCGAACTCGGCGCCTGTCTCCGACTCCCGGCTCTCGATCGTGCCGCCGCACGACGCCAGCAGCGACCTCGCGATCGACAGTCCGAGGCCGGAGCCGCCCTCGCTCCGGCGGCCGGTGTGGAAGGGCTCGAAGATGCGCTCATGATCGGCCGGCGGGATGCCGGGGCCGTCGTCGCTGACGAGCAGCCGGACCTTGCCGCCGGCGGCGCTCCCCTCGATCGCGACCGCGGCCGCGCCCGCCTGGCGGCTGTTCTCGACCAGGGTTTCGAGCACCGACTCGAGCAGCTCGGCGGGGGCCGCCGCCGGCGGCACCGAATCGAGGCGAACCGCGACGGCGAAGCCTTCCTTGCGGTGCGCGTCGGCGACCCTCAGCGCCGGTGCGAGCGGCTCGGTCGAAGCGTCCTCCGGGGCGGCGGCCATGTCGGCCCGGGCGAGGTCGAGGAGCCGGCGCAGCAGGTGGGAGAGCCGGTCGGCGTCGGCTCCGGCATTGGCGAGGAAGCGGCTTCGTTCCTCGTCGCTCATCCCGGGATGCTCGGCGAGCAGCTCCAGGACCCCCTTGATCCCGGCGATCGGAGTCTTGAGCTCATGGCTGACGGCGGCGG
Source organism: Allosphingosinicella sp. (assembly GCA_036386295.1). Taxonomy (GTDB): domain Bacteria; phylum Pseudomonadota; class Alphaproteobacteria; order Sphingomonadales; family Sphingomonadaceae; genus Allosphingosinicella. Next base: position 19,811 of record DASVVX010000167.1, on the reverse strand, counting down.
CGAAATCCTTGAGATAGCGCGAGCGGCGCTCGATCCGGTCGGCCATGGCCGCGAAGTTCAGATAGAGGGTGCGGATCTCGACGGCGGCGGTGGGCGGCGGCTCCGGCACGGCGAGGACGCCGCGGGCGACATTCTGGGTCGCCTCGCTCAGCGCCTCGATCGGCCGCGAAATGCCGCGCGAAAGCAGCCCGGCGAGCACCAGCAGGGTCGCGAAGATGAGGACCACCCCGAGCGCGATCTTGCCCCGGTCCTGGTAGATTCCGAGGAACAGGCCGCGCGGGCTTCGGCTCAGCATGAGCATTCCGATGACCTCGCCGCCGGCGACGACGGGACGGACGTAATGGACCCGGATGTTGGACGCCCGGCTCAGCCATTCGAGCGCGTAGCGCGGCTGGTAGTCGCCGCGTTCGCGAAGCACCGTCCGGGTCTGGCCGATCGTCACCGGGTTGACTTCGGGCAGGTGCATATAGCTTCGGCCGACGTCGCCGCGGCCGATCACCACCGTGCCGTGGACGTCCATGACCCGGACCGCGGCGAGGGTCGAACGGACCGTGTCGGCGACGATCGGCCTCAGCGCCGCCGCGGTCCGGACGGCGCGCGCGTCCGGCGGCCAGCGCGACGGCCGGCTGTCGGGCTGCGTGGGAAGGACCGGCATCGCTCGAAGGTCGATGGTCGGCCGTTCCGGCCGAAGCGCGCCCGCCGGCGGATCCTCGAACCGCTCGGGCCAGGCGGCGCGATAGGCGCCGGCCAGCACGGCACCCTGGGCGATCAGCTCAGCCTCGGTCTGCTGGACCAGGGTGTTCTCGTAGACTCGCAGGAAGACCGCGCCGACGCCCGGCAGCGCGGCGACGAACAGCAGGGTCAGGAACAGCAGGGTGCGAAGCCTCAGCGCCGGCCAATGGCGCTTGGCGAGCTCCTTGGCCGATCGGATCAAGCGGCGCCCTGACTTGGGCTGAATCGGCATCCTGCGCGCTTGCGCTTACAAAATCCTCCCCTGCATTTGCAGTTGAGGGGGACCAGGCGAAGCCTGGTGGAGGGGCCCTGCCGACTCCGAAGAACCCCTCCACCGCGCTTCGCGCGGTCCCCCTCCCCCGCAAATGCGGGGGAGGAATTGAGAGGGGCCAACATCCGCTGAATGCTGATCATGGGTGCAGACCACCGAGGCAGCGGCCGATGCGGTAGCCGATGCCGGGCCGGGTCTCGATCAGGTCGCCGCCGCCGAGCGCGGCGAACTTGGCTCGAAGGTTGCGGATGTGGCTGTCGATCGTGCGGTCGGTGATCGCGAAGCCCGGGCCGTGCAGCCGGTCTATGATGGCGTCGCGGCTGAACACCTTGGACGGCAGGCTGGCGAGCAGCAGCAGCAGCTGGAACTCGGTGACGGTGACCGGCACGGCCTCGCCGTCCCAATGCGCTTCCCAGGCTTCCGGATCGAGGCGCAGGCGGTTGTGGACGAGCGCCGTCTTGGGGCCCGCCTCCGCGAGCGACCGGCCGCCGCGCTTGAGGATCGCGCTGACGCGGGCGACGACTTCGCGGGGAGAGAAGGGCTTCACGACATAGTCGTCGCCGCCCATCTCGAGGCCGAGGACACGATCGATCTCGTCGTCCCGCGAAGAGAGGAAGAGGATCGGAAGATCGCCTTCCGCTCGAAGCCGGCGGCACACTTCGAGGCCGTCCATCCGCGGCATGTTGATGTCGAGGACGACGAGATCGGGCCGGTCGCGCTCGACCTCCCTGAGCGCCGCCTCGCCGTCGCCGGCCTCGCTGGTCTTCATCCCCGCCTTGCCGAGCGCGAAGGCGAGCAGCTGGCGGATATGGGCGTCGTCGTCGACGAGGAGGATCTTGTGGCTCATCGAGTACATGTCACATCCCCGCCCGGCGGCTGTCAAAGTCTGGAGTGAAATAGCGGCCGTCGCAGTCGCGCACGTCGGCGGAGAAGCGCGGCAGGCGATGCTCGGCGATCAGCCTTTTCGCCTTTGCAGAGCGGCGGGCGTTGCGGAAGGCCCAGCCGTGCCAGTCGCCCTGGGTGGTGGCGAGCCGGTCCATGATCAGGTTGCGCGTCCAGCTCACCCGCTCGCGGAAGCGCGGCGCGATCGGCCGGCTCTCGAGCTCGATCAGCGGCAGCAGGGCGGACGGACCCAGCCGGTTCAGGTAGCAAAGGTCGAGCCTGACCCCGCGGCCGCCCGCCTCGCGGGCGTGGCGGACGTTCCAGCGGGCGGCGACCGCCCCGAGGTCGACGACCGAGCAGGCCGACAAGGCGACGAGGGCGAAGGCGAGGTTGGCGTTCATCAGCCAGGCGCCGCTCTTCTCGCGCCACAGCCGCACGCAGATCAGCACCAGGCCGATCGCGACCAGCGCCATCCAGACCAGAGCGGCGATGCGCAGGCGGGTCAGCGAATAAGCCTCGATATAGTCCGCGGTGCGAAGCATGGTCGAGGCGACGAGGACGATGTTCTGGCCGATCCAGGCGTAGACGAGGAGGCGGACCAGCGGGCTTCGCGCGGTCGGCGAGCCGGGGCGCAGGGTGACGAGGACGAACAGTCCGGCGAGCAAAGCGGTGGCAATCAGCGGATAGGCGCCGCGATGGGCATATTCGGCGAGGGTCAGGTCGCCCGGCAGCGGCGCTCCGCTCCACAGGAAGGCGATGTCGAGGCCGTTCTGGAGAGCGAAGACGGCGTTGAAGGCGGCGAGCGAGAGCGCGATCGAGGCGGCGGTGACTCCGGGCAGCGCCATTTCCTCCTTCCGCCCGCGCGGCGGCGCCAGCCGGGCGCGAGGGGGGCGCAGGAAGCTCCACACCAGCCAGGCGGTCATGGTCCAGAATGCGAGTCGGAGGATCGAGAAGCCGCCGAGGGCCGCCGCGAGGTCGACGCGGGCGAAGGCGTTGGCGATGAGCGGGTTGGCGACCGTGAACAGCGCCAGGAAGACGGCGGTGCCGAGGACCGGCAGGGCGAGGAGGGGCAGGATCCCGGCGAACCGCGCCGATCCCCTCCGCCGCCGGGCGACGCGAAGGCGCATCCAGTCGAGCACCGGAGCGATCGGCGCGAGCAGGGCGTGGAGGAGCAGCCGCTTGGTCCAGCGCCAGCCGTCGTCGAACGCGCGCGTCCGCGGCATCAGCGCGGCGAGGGCCGAGGCGGTGAGGAACAGCCAAGCGGCGAGGAGCGAGGGATCGTCGGCCAGGACCAGCGCGAAGAGGAGCGCCGCCCCGGCGGCGGCGAGGGCGGACGCGCTCCGGCCGATCGCCGGGGTCGCGGCGAGCAGCGCGATCAGCAGCGCGGCGGCGAAGACCCCCAGGGTGGCTCCGGCGCGCTGGAAGAAGAAGAGACGGTCGGCAAGCGCGACCAGGATCGTGGCGAGGAGGAGCTTCTGGACGAAGCTGAAGCGGCGCAGGCGAAGCGGCGTCGCGGCGGGCGAGGGGGCGGTGATGTCCATGGCGGCTTGATGGACGAGGGGCGTGGAAGGGGGATGGGACTCGCTTCAATTGGCGGCGCGATGGCGGTGCAGATTTGGTGCAGGCGTCGGAAATCCTCCCCTGCATTTGCAGGGGAGGGGGACCGCGCGAAGCGCGGTGGAGGGGCCTTGCCGAGTCCGAAGAACCCCTCCACCAGGCTTCGCCCGGTCCCCCTCCCCGCGAAATCGCGGGGAGGAATTTAACGCTACCGGCTCCGCAGCACCCCGTCGACGTCGTGGACCACCCCGTTCGAGGCGAACTTGTCCGCCCGCGTCAGCCGAGCCTTGCCGCCGGCGGCGTCGGTGACGACGATGGCGTCGCCGTCGCGGCTGAACATGAGGTTGCTTCCGCCGACGGTGGCGATCTCGGCCTTGCCCTTGCCTCGCTCGATCGCCCGGCCGAGATCGTCGGCGGTGACCGCGCCCGGGACGATATGGCCGGTGAGCAGGGCGACGAGCTGGCCCTTGGCCTCGGGCGCGAGCAGGGCGCCGGCGCCGCCGGGAAGCTTCTGGAAGGCGGCGTCGGTCGGTGCGAAGAGCGTATAGGGCTGGGCCCCGGACAGGGTCTCGGTGAGCCCGGCCGCCTTGACCGCGTTGGCGAAGGTCTTGTGCTCGGCCGAACCTTCGAGCGCCTGGAGGATGCTGGTCTTGGGCTGCTCGCCTTTGGCGGCGGGACGCGCCTCGCCGCTCGCCCCGCTGGAGTCCGCCGAGGCGTTGCCGCCGCCGTCCTGCTGGCAGGCGGCGGCGAGCAGGGCGGCGGCGGCGAACAGCGCTCTCTTCATTCTCGGCACTCCTGCTAGGCGATCATCTCGACGATCGCCTGGATGATCTGGGTCTTGGCGTCGACCTCGTAGATATTGCCGTCCGCATAGCGGTAGAGGCTGTCCTCGTCCTCCGGATATTCGTCGCGATAGTCGAGCGGCAGATTGTAGGCGTCGTAGCCGTCGGGCAGCGGCTGCCCGACGTTGAGATCCCCGGCGAGCAGCGCGACGATGCCGTCGATCATCCCCGAATCCGAATCGACCCGGTAGATGGCGTTGTCGCCGTAGCGGTAGAGCGACTCGTCATCGTCTTGCCAAGTGTCGCGATACTGCATCGGCACGTTGTAGACGTCGTAGCCGGCCGGAAGCGGCTGGCCGACCCCGAAGCCGCCTCCGAGCAGGGGAATGATCGCGCTGATCAGGTCGCTGCCGCGGTCGGCGCGGTAGATATAGCCCTCGTCGTCGTAGCGGTAATAATAGTCCGGGCTGTCGGAATAGAAGCCCTGATAGGCGGCCGGCAGGCGGGAGGCCTCGAACCAGTCGCGCTCGAGGCGCTGGCCGCGCGCGAACAGCTTCCTGGCCTGGCCCGGCGGAAGGCAGCCGTTGCCCTTCTTCGCCAGCCCCGGCGGGCAGGCCGGAGCGAAGCCGCCGAAGCGGCGACGGTCGTCGTCGCGGAAGACGGGCGAATGGCCGCGCCGATCCTCGGAGCCGCGGCGCTCGAAGCGGTCGTCGCGCCGATCCTCCCGGCGCAGCGCCTGGCGCTCGATCCGGGCCGGGCGCTCGGCGCGGAAGGCGCGGCGCTCGGCCTTGCGCTCGGCGCGGAAGGCCTGGCGCTCCGCCTTTTGCGGCCTCGCCTCGCGCATCGCGTGGCCGCCGCCGCGTCCGGCGCGGGCCGGCCCGCCGTTGCCATGGCCGCCGCCATGCTCGACCTTGGCGGGCTTGCCGCCGCCCTGGCCATGGCCGCCGCCCTTGCCGCCCTTGTCCGCCATGGCGGGCGCGGCGAGGGCGAGCGCGGCGGTGCCGGCGAGGAGAAAGAGGCTACGCATGACGAGACTCCCGTGGTTCGCACAGATGAACGGGTGGGCGGTCGCTGCCGTTCCGGCCGCCGGCACACGCCTCGTCCGGGTCGGGGGCTCCACTGGTCCCGCCAAGCTGAACGACGGCTGTCGGCGCGTGAACGGCGGGTGAAGGCGGTCATTTCGAGGCGTCAGCGACTCGGCAATCCGGATCCGCATCGGAGGCCCGCTGGATTGCTTCGCTTCGCTCGCAATGACGTTGCTACTCGATACCCTCCAGGAACTCGCGGTAGGCCGCGATCGCTCCGGCCTTCGTCATCACGTCGGCATGGCCGGCGCCGGCGACGACCCGAAGCGTCTTCCTGCCCTCGGACAGCGGCGAGGCGGCGTAGAGGCCCTTCGACAGGCTCGGCGGGGTGGTGCCGTCCTTCGCGCCGACGAGGATGAGGAGCGGCTCCTCGATCCGGGGCACGACCGCGAGGTTGCCGCGGCCGCGCAGGCTCGGGTCGATCTCGACCTTGCGGATGAAGAGCTTCGCCGCCCCGGGGGTGCCGGCCTCGACCCAATCCTCGGTCGTCGTCGCCGAGCTTTCGAGCACCACTCCGGCGGCGGCGCGGCTCGCCCCGACATGGCCGGCGAAGAAGCTGCCCAGCGAATGGCCGTGGACGACGATCCGGGCGTCGGGGCCGAGCCGCTCGCGGGCGAAATCGAAGGCGGCGAGCGAATCCCCTTCGAGCGCCGCGACGGTCGGGCGTCCTTCGCTCAGTCCATAGCCGCGATGGTCGACGAGGATGAGATCCACCCCGAGCGGTGCGAAGACGCTCGCCGTCCAGGCGCCGAAGCGGCCGATCGTGTAGCCGTTGCCGCCGAAATAGAGGATCGTCGCCCGGGCCCCGGGCTGGCGCAGGTGGACTCCGTAGAGGGCGCCGCCGCCCGGGGCGGGAATCCGGAGCTCGGCCAGGCTGTAGGCGGGCGCCGCGGCGGCCAGCGCCTCGACGCCAAGGGCGCCGCCGCTCCGGGGGCGGATGAGATCGCTCTCCCGCACCTCGGCCGTGCATCCGGCGAGTAGGGCCGCGAGGATCCAAAGTCGTAACGGCGTCATCCTGGCCACCTTGCCTGCGATTGCGGATCGTGAGACCTTTTAGCCGGGATTGAGGGGGCTGCGCCAATGAGGAAAGCGTTGCGATGGGCCGGAATCGGCCTCGGGGCGATAGTGGGCCTGCTGCTGTTGGCGGCGCTCGTCATCCTCGCCTGGTCGGAGGTTATCCTGCGCAAGGGCTATGCCGCCGTTCCGGAGACGCTTCCGGCCGTCTCCGCGGCGGAAGCGGCGGAGGCGCCGCGGCTGGCTCGGGTGCTCGGCTGCCTCAGCTGCCACGGCGAGGGGCTGAAGGGCAGGGTGATGTTCGACGCGCCCGGAATCGCCCGGGTCTTCGCGCCCAACCTCACGGAAGTGGCCGCCAGGGCGAGCGACCAGCAGCTCGCGGCCGGCATCCGGCAGGGGATCGGCCACGACGGCCGGGGCCTCTTCATCATGCCCTCGCCCATGTATTCGCGGCTCACCGACCGCGAGACCGCCGCGCTGGTCGCCTGGATCCGCACCCTGTCTCGCGCGCAGGGCCAGAGCCGGGGCCTCAGCATGGGGCCGATCGGCCGGCTCGGGCTGGTGATCGGCACCTTCCGGCCCGCTCCGAAAGCGGTTGCCGAATATCGCTCGCAAGTCCCGATCGCGCTCGGTCCGGAGCATGAGCCCGCCCGGCACCTCGCCGCCATCGGCTGCTCCGAATGCCACGGGCCCGCGCTGATGGGCGGCTCCGCCGGCCCGGACGAGAAGGCGCCGGACCTCAGAGTCGTGGCCGGCTACGATCCCGCCCAGTTCAAGGCGCTCATGCGCACCGGCCGGCCGCCGGACGGGCGCGACCTCGGGCTGATGACGGAGGTCGCGAAGGGCGATTTCAGCCACCTGACCGACGCCGAGATCGACTCCCTCCACGCCTATCTGACGGCGCGGGCGAAGCGGCTGGGGAGCTGAGCGGGAAAGGCGTCCCGGCGAAGGCCGGGATCCAATTGTCCGTCGGCGCGGCTGGACCCGGCCCCGGCCGGGGGAACAGGTCGTCGCTGACCTGCGATGCTTAGCGAATGTTAACGCGCGCGCCCTAGACCCTCGGCCCCGGGGGTAGAGTGACGGACGATGATCAGCCGATTCTCGAGGAAGGGGAGCGAGCCCGCTCCCGCCGTTGAAGCCGAGGCGGACGACGCCCGCTTCGCGCGCATGTTCGAGGAGAGCGGCAAGGGCTGGTTCTGGGAAGTCGGAAGCGACGGTTGCCTGACCTATTTCTCGGGGTTCGGCGGGGCCGAGCAGTCGGCCTGCGTCATCGGCCGAAGGCTCGCCGATCTCGCCACCGATTGCCGGGACGAAGGCGGCGAGGGCATCGGCAGCGAACGCACGCTCGGCTTCTACCTGTCGCGAGCCTTGCCGTTCACCGACCTCACGGTGAGGAGCGCGGAGGATCCCGATACCCTGTGGGCCCTGACCGGCAGGCCGGTCCTCTCCGAAACCGGCGAAGTGATCGGCTTCCGCGGCTTCGGCTCGGACCTCTCGGAGAAGACCCGGGCCGAGGCGGAGCTGCGCCGCGCCGCCCGCTACGATTCGCTCACCGGCCTGCCCAATCGCGCCACCATCCTCAAATGCCTCGAGGATGCGCTCCGGGTTTCGAGCCGCACCGAAGTGGCGCTGCTGATCGTCGACCTCGACCGGTTCAAGGAGGTCAACGACACGCTCGGCCACCTCGTCGGCGACGACGTGCTCCGGCAGGCCGCGGTCCGGATCCACCAGATCTTCGGCACGCACGGCACCGTCGGCCGCCTCGGCGGCGACGAGTTCGAGGTGGTCATCTGTGCCAACACTCGGCGCGACACGGTCGAGGAGCTCGCCCGCCGCTGCATCGTCTACCTCTCGCAGGCCTTCAAGGCCGGCGAGCGCAGCATCTCGATCGGGGCATCGGTCGGCATAGCCTATGCCTTTCCCCAGGCCGACGACGCCGAGTCGCTGTTCCGCAAGGCCGATCTGGCGCTCTACGCGGCCAAGACCGAGCGCGGGATGACCCGCGTGTTCGAGCCCGAGATGGAGATGATCTCGGCCAACCGCCAGGCGCTCGAGCACGACCTGCGGCTGGCGATGGCCGCGGGCGACCTCGAGGTCTTCTTCCAGCCGGTGGTCTCGGGGACGTCGGAGAATCTCGCCGGCTTCGAGGCGCTGGTGCGCTGGGACCATAGCGAACAGGGGTTCATTTCCCCGCAGTCGTTCATCCAGATCGCCGAGGACACCGGACTCATCAACCAGCTCGGCGAATGGGTGCTGAGGACCGCGTGCCAGCAGGCCGCGAAATGGCCGGAGAACCTCTTCATCGCGGTCAACGTCTCGCCGACCCAGTTCGCCAGCAAGGGCTTCTCCTCGCTGGTGCTGCAGGCGCTCGCCAGCGCGGGACTGCCGGCCGGCCGGCTCGAGCTCGAGATCACCGAAGCGGTGTTCCTCGCCGACGATCCGAAGATCGACGAGACCTTCGCCTCGCTCAAGAGGATCGGGGTCAGGCTGGCGCTCGACGATTTCGGCACCGGCTATTCGAGCCTCGCCTATCTGGAGCGGGCGCCGTTCGACAAGATCAAGATCGACCGCGCCTTCGTCAAAGGCGCCGCCTTGCCGGGGAGCCGAAGCCTTCCGATCCTCGAGGCGATCGTCGGTCTCGCCCACAAGCTGCAGATGCAGACCACGGCGGAAGGGGCGGAGACCCACCAGGAGCTCGACCTGATCCGCTCGCTCGGCTGCTCCTACATCCAGGGCTTCATCTTCGGGCGGCCCATTCCGCCCGAGGAGGCGCTGGCGCTGGCCGGCAAGAGCTGCCCGGTCGACGCCGAGGGCTTCGCGGTCAGCCGGGCGCCGCGCCACCGGCTGATCAAGCGCGCCGCGCTCCATTCCGGCGGCCAGAGCCTTCCGGTCAGCATCCGCAACCTGTCGGCCGGCGGAGCCCTCCTCGAAGCCCCGCGCGACCTCGAGCCGGGCTCGAGCGCGAAGCTCGAGATGGCCGGCTTCAACCTGCTCGAGGTCGAGGTCCGCTGGTGCCGCGACCGCAAGATGGGCGTGAGGTTCGTCAGCGAGTTCGACCTGCGCGGAGTGCTCGGAGCGACCGGAGCGCGGACGGCGGCGGGCTAGACGGCGCGCTCATCGCCGTCGCGGCGTTGACAGGTCCGGCCCCTTTCGCCAATGGGACGCCCTCCCTTACTGGGGCTTCCTGGACAGGTGGCCGAGTGGTTAAAGGCAGCAGACTGTAAATCTGCCCGGGTTTCCCGTACGCTGGTTCGAATCCAGCCCTGTCCACCAGGTGCCCAGGAGGCGAGCGCGGGTGTAGCTCAATGGTAGAGCAGAAGCCTTCCAAGCTTACGACGAGGGTTCGATTCCCTTCACCCGCTCCAGCCTTCCTGGTCCGTCAGCGCTTTGCGGGAGTCTCCGGCTTCAGCCATTCCATCAGCTCGTGGAACGGAATGAGGTGGTTGAAGGCGATTCCGGCGAGGCCGTCGCGGCACCAGCGGACCACTCCGGCGACGGGCCGGAACTTCTCCATCGTCAGGACGACCTCGCGGCCGACCTCGAAGGGCTGGTCGATCTCGATCTTGACCCCGCCCTGGCTGATGTCGCGGGTGTTGACTCCGTAGAGGCGGGCGCCGCAGCGCAGCGTCGCCAGCCGGTCGACCTCCACCCGCGGCAGGCGTGGGCGCCAGCCGTTGTCGAGAACGGCCTGGCTCGACAGCATCTCCTCAACGTCGATCGGCGCATCGAACTCGATCCCGACGTTCGATCCGTCGGCCCAGACGACGGTGCCGGGAACCGCCTGGTTGCTCTTCAGCTCGACCGAGACCGCCGCTCCGGTGGCGTGATTGGAATAGACATGGGCCATCAGGCCGCCGGCGGAGATGTTGCGGATCAGGCAGAGCTCGCGCCCGTTCGGCCCGATCAGGGCGCCGACCCTGAGGATGGTGAGGTGGCGCGTCTCGCGCCGGCGCTCGGGCGGCCGAGGCGCCCGCGGCGAGAAGGAGAAGATCGTCTCCTCATGGCATTCGTTCGACAGCATCGTCCCTCCCCGGCCATCGCTGCGGCGGCGACGCCCCACTCCGTCCGCCTCGAAAAAAAGCCATAGCGCCACAGAGGTTTAAGAACCGGTTACGGCTGCGCAGGATTAGCGCCGGAATGGAGGTAATGCTCCACGTCATCCCGGCGGAAGCCGGGACCCAGGACCACGGATGGCGCCAGGTGTTCCCCGACGTCCGTGTTCGTGGGTCCCGGCCTTCGCCGGAATGACGATGCGGGGACGATTCGTTCACGGCTTGCTTACCATTCGCGCTTAAGCCCGGACCCGATGAACGCCGAGGTGAAGATCGCGACCGATACGCGCCACGACCCGCGCCCCCGCTCCGCGGTGAGCGGCGGAGTCGGCCTCGCCGGCCTCGCCGGGCTGCTCGCCTGGGTGGCGGCGGCGCGCAGCTTCGGCCTTTCGGACGGGAGCGGGGCGATGCTCGCACTGCTCGCCTGCGGCGTGCCGATGGTGCTGTGGTCGCTGCTCGTCGACAAGGTCCACCGAAGCCCGACCACCGGCATCGACTGGGACGGGCCGCCGAGGCCGCTCAGGGAATCGCTCGACTTCAGCCTGGTCAAGATCGCCGGCCTGTGGGCGACCTGGGCCGCGATCGGCTTCCTCTATTGCGTCGGCCGCTGGTATTGGGACGGGATCTACCTCTTCTCGATGGAGGTGCTGGGGATGGCCGCGGTGCCGCTTCTGGCCGTCTCCATCCCCTATGTGGTCTGGATCGACCGGCGGCTGATCGAGCCGCGCGACGGCGCCTGGCATTTCGGCCAGCTGCTGATCGGCCGCTCCGCCCTGGTCGAGCGCGAGGCGCTCTACGAGCATTTCCGAAGCTGGGCGGTCAAAGGCTTCTTCATAGCCTTCATGCTCGCGATCGTCCCGGGCAACTGGGCCGGGACGGTGCTTCCCGACGGCGAGGCGATCACCGCCAACGTCGTCAACCTGACGCGCTGGCTGATCACCTTCATGTTCATGCTCGACACCACCTTCGCGACCGTCGGCTACGCTTTGACGATGAAGCCGCTCGACGCCCATATCCGCTCGGCCAACCCCTATGCGGCGGCCTGGACGGCGGCTCTGATCTGCTATCCGCCCTTCGTCCTGATGGGCGGCGGCGGGCCGCTCGACTATCACAGCGGGACGATGGGGGAGGACGGCTGGAACTACTGGCTCGCCGGCTATCCGCTGCTGATGACGCTGGTCGGCTTCCTGCTGGTCGCGCTCACCGCCTTCTACGCCTGGGCGACGGTCGCCTTCGGAATCCGCTTCTCCAATCTCACCCACCGAGGCATCCTGACCCACGGCCCCTACGCCCTCACCAAGCATCCGGCCTATGTCTCGAAGAACCTGTTCTGGTGGCTCGCGACCCTGCCGTTCCTGGCGACGACCGGCAATCTGACCGACGTCGTTCGCAACACGTTCGTCATGGGCGTCGTCGCCGGAGTCTATTACTGGCGGGCTCGGACCGAGGAACGCCACCTCGGCGCCGATCCCGCCTATCGCGCCTATGCCGAATGGATGGAGCGCAACGGACCGCTTCCCCGGCTGCTGCGCTTCCTCTCCGGCCGCCCCGCCGCCGCCGCCGTCCCCGCCGAGTAGGGCGGGCGCCGCCCTTGACCCGCGACGGGCCGGGTCCTATTTCGCGGCCCGCACTGCCCGATCGTCTAATGGTAAGACTACGGACTCTGACTCCGTCAATCGAGGTTCGAATCCTCGTCGGGCATCCAGACCTCGGGCCTAATGGCCCAGGCCGAGCCACATCCCCAGGTTGACCAGCAAGGTGAACAGGGTGGCGAGGAGGACTCCGTCGCGCCATGACCGCCACGGGTCGGAGCGGCCGCGCAGGGCGCCGAGGAGCCAGCTGGCGAGGAACGCGAGGAAGAGGACCGCGAGGGTTGGAACCGCTCCGGTGAAGAAGGTCACGGCGAACCATCTCGCGCCGTAGGGATAGGCGTTGAAGGCCGGCATGTACCAGCGGGCCTGGGCCAGCGAGAAGAGCGACCAGCCGATGCCGGCGAGCAGGATCGCCTGCCCGGTCGCTTCCGACCATTTCGCCTTCGTGTCGCGTTCCCGGGGCTCGCCAGCCGGTTCCTCCATCCTTCTCCCCCTGCGTCACCGCTCCACCCGGGAAAGCCGGGCGGTTGATCGCGCGTGAACACAGGGAACCGCGCCCTGCGTATTCCCCGGAGGTCTTATATTCCGCAGGCCACCCGACCGAAGCCGGTGCCTGTGTTCGCCGCGCGAGTGCGGACGCCCCATCACGATCAAGATTAGGAGCGCAGGACGGAACTACGCCGATGCTTGCCGCTGGGCAAGACCGCTTACTCGTTTCACCGCTTCACCTCGCGATTTCGCGAAGCCGGCAGTGGAGACAGCAAACTGGCAGCGTCTTACTGGTCGTCGTTTTGGCTGCGCGGCGCGGACGCGTGGGAACGCCCGTAAAACCGGCCGTCAGATGACCGGAACGGTGAGATTATCGCTTCCCGTGAAAATCACGGCATTGACATCTCGAGGCGGAATCGCTCTTTATCTACATCTCTGGGGAGAGATGTGACCAACTTCTGCAAGCGCGAAGGGTGATTGTCTTCGGGCGCAGAAGGTCGGCGGCCGTCGGATCGAGCCGAGACCCACAAGCGAACGCGTCGTTGGCAACCTATTGGATCAGGATGTCTTCAAGCTCGGTCCTCCTATGCAGAAGCAGGATGACCGCGCACGACGCCGTCCGGGCGAGGCTGGCAGAACAAAAAAGGAATATCCCGCGGTCATTGCGACTCGCAATATAGAACAAAAGCGGAACAAAGAAAAACGGTTTCTGCATCCGCGTTCGGGGCGGAGCAGCGGGGGCGGGGCCCCCTCCACCATGCTTCGCATGGTCCCCCTCCCCGTTCCGGGGAGGATCAGGTGCCGGATCCGGTCGTCGCGTTCCGGCCGCCCTCGGCTCAGGCGAGGCCTTCGCGTTCGCCGCCGATCATCGAGACGAGGAGCGCGGCCGCGAGACCGAACAGGGCGATCCCGCCGAGGCCGGTGGAAAGCTGGGCGAACAGCGCCGCGGCCTGCTCCCCGACGGTGGAGAGCTGGTGGGCGGCGAGGAGCAAGGCGGCGCCGGCGCCGGCCTCGACCAGCACCTGCTCGCGGCGGTCGCGGACCGCGTCCTGCTCGAGCGCCCGGGCTCGGCGGGCGAGCTCGACCCGCGCGACGAAGGCGTCGTCGGGGGCGCGCTCGGGCAGGGCGAGGCGGCGCGCCAGGCGGGCGAGCTGGTCAGGCGTCGGCGGCATCATCGTCTCCCAGCAGTTCGAGCAGCTTCGCGCTGCCCCTCGCGACCCTCGTCTTGAGCGTGCCGAGCGGCATGTCGAGTATTTCGGCCGCCTCGCGGTGCGAATGGCCGAGGACGAGGCAGAGCACGACCGCGGCCCGGTCGGCCTCGGCGAGTCGGCCGAGCGCGTCCTCGACGATGAGGTCGCGCTCGACGTCGCCGCGATCCGCCTGCTCTGGGATCTCGCCGCTGCCGGAATAAGCGGGAAGCCGCCGGCCGCGCTGGCGAACGTCCATCAGGAAGGTCGACCAGGCGATCCGCATCAGCCAGCCGCGGTAGCGGCCTTCGCCGGTGAAGCCGGCGGCCTTGGCCCAGGCGGTGAGGAAGGTCTCCTGGGCGAGGTCGTCGGAGCGGCCGCCGCCGGGGGCGAGCCGGGCGAGGAAGCCCCTCACGACCCGCTCGTGGCGGCGCACGAGGATCGCGAACGCGGCGGCGTCGCCGCGCGCGGCGGCGGCGGCGAGCGTCTCGTCCGCCTGGAGGCTGAGCTCAGCCACCCGGCCTTTTGACGATCGAGCGCCAGTAGAGGACGATCCCGATCAGCGCCGGGAACAAGGCCGCCGACGCGGCGCTCCTTATGTTCTGCTCGCCGCCCTGGATCAGTCCGGAGCCGAGGATCGCGGCGGCGATCGCGACGAGGACGATGCCGGTGGTCTGGCTCCGGCGCCGCGGCCGGTCGCGCAATTGCTCGAACAGCTCGGCGGCGATCGGCGAATCGGCCCGGATCGCCTCCTGGAGGGTCTTCTGGTCCTGATTGTCGTGCCTCAGGCGCATGAAATGGAAGGCGGCGATGAACAGGCCCGCCGCCATGAAGGCCAATAGAAGCTGCTGGTCCACTCGCCGTCTCTCCGCTCGCTCGCCGGGCATGGATGAGGATGCCGGCCCGGGCCAGTTTGGATGAGCCGGCGGCGGGGGGACAGCGTTTTTTGACGGCTTCGCATCGGCCGGGGCCGGGCGTCAAATTCCTCCCCTGCATTTGCAGGGGAGGGGGACCAGGCGAAGCCTGGTGGAGGGGCCTTGGCGACCTCGCAGAACCCCTCCACCGCGCTTCGCGCGGTCCCCCTCCCCGCGAAATCGCGGGGAGGAATTTAGATGGCGCGCGCCTCCTGCCCATCAGTAGAGCCTCACCACGTCCTTCACCACGCCCTGGCGGAGCAGGCTGTGGGCGAGGATGGTCTCGACCAGGCGGGCGTGGCTCACCCCGATCGAGCGGGCGGAGCGGGAGATGGTCTTCTTCGACCACAGGTTGCAGGAGAGGTTGACCTCCATGAAGCGGATGTCGTCGGTGGCCGGATCGTAGCGGAACTCGAAGCGGCCGTAATCGAACGGCCAAAGCTCGGGCAGAAGGGCCCGGACGGCGCCGTTCAGCCGCTCGGCGAGCGACGGATCGTCGACGATGCGCAAGGGATCCTCGTCCTCCGACTGGACCAGGCCGCGCTTCTCCTCGTAGCTCCGAGGCGTTCCCGGCCTGTCCGGGAAATAGCCCATCGGCGGCAGAAGCCAGGGCCCGTCGGCGCCGACCACCGGGACGGCGATGTCGATCAGAGGCGCGTAGGGCTCGAGGATGACGTCGTGACCGGAGGCGAGAAGCCCCTCGGCATGGGCCCGCCCTTCCTCCCAGCGCTCGACGATCCGGACCCCCCAGGAGGCGGAGCTCGCGTTGGGCTTCACCACCAGCCGCTCCCAGGCGAAGGCCGGCGGCTCGAGAGGGCCCTGGCCGCGGCGGTGGATCGCCCAGTCGGTGACGGGCACGCCGCGCGCCCGGGCGGCGGTCTTCATCAGATGCTTGTCGTCGGAAAGGCCGCGAAGCATCGGCGCCGCGCCGAGGAAGGGCAGGCCGTGGCGGGTGAGGAGGAGCGGCGCCAGCATCTCGGAGTTGAGAAAGCCGCCGCGGTTGAGCAGGGGCACGGCGAAATCCGCGGCCGGCTTCTCCCAGATCGCCTCGAAGCTGTTCGCTGCGGTGACCCAGAAGCCCGCCGTCTTCAGGGTCTCCAGAAGCTCATGGTGGTAGACGGCGTGGGTGCCGTCCTCGGGATGCGGCACTCCGCCCGACAGCGCGTGCTTGGCGAGGAACAGGATGACGAGGCGGTCCTTGTCCTCGTCGAACAGGCGCAGCGGTCCCTGGCGGCGCGGTATCGGCTTCACTTGGCATCTCCCGGTGGTTCATCGGTAAGGATGCCGGGGAGGGGGCTTTTGGATGTCGGCGTCGGGCACTGGACTCGAAAAGAGTCGGGCTCAGGTCCGCAGCGCCTCCTCCTGTCTTGGCTGGCCGGCGCACTGGACGAGTCGTCCGCCGTCCAGTCGGTAGACCCGGTCCGCCATCGCGATCGTCTCCGCGCGATGGGCAATGACAATTCGGGTGATTCCCATTCCGGCGATCCGGGCATTGATCGCGCTCTCGCGCGCCGAGTCGAGCTGCGAGGTCCCTTCGTCCATGACGAGGAGACGCGGCCGACGATACAACGCCCGCGCGAGCAGCAGCCGCTGTCTCTGTCCGCCGGACAACGCCGAGCCCATGTCCCCGACCAGCGTCTCGTAGCCCATCGGCATGGCGCCGATGTCGTCGTCGATGGCGCTGGCTATCGACGCTTCGACCACCCTGGCCATGTCCGGCGCGGGGTCGAACAGCGCGATATTGTCGAGGATCGATCCGGCGAACAGATTGTCCTCCTGGAGGACCGACGCCACCTGGCCGTGGTAATTGCGGTAGCCGAAGCGGGCGAGGGGGATTGCGTCGACCCGCATTTCGCCGGCCTCGGGCTCCAAAAGGCCGAGCAAGATCCTGACCAGCGTCGACTTCCCGCCGCCCGACGGCCCGGTGACCGCGACATGATCGCCGGCCTCCACGGTGAGGCAAATGCGGTCCAGGACGACGGGGTCGCTGGGGCTGTAGCGAAAGACGATGTCGCGCAATTCGATATCGCCGCGCAGCCGACGTCTCGGCGGCTGCTCCTGCGCGAAGCTCACGTCCTGCGCGGACACGGCGATGTCGGACAGTCGCTCAACGTGGAGGCCGAGCATCCGGAAGGCGATGGCCTTTTCAATCAGCGAGGCGGAATTGGTGAGGAACTGGAGCTTGTAGGCCATGTAGGCGAAGACCATCCCTACGCTGAAGCCGCCGGCGATCACGAGGCGCAGAGCGAGCCAGATGCTGATCACGGTCTCGAGGCCGAAGGTCAGGCCCTGCGCGACGCGCTGCCAGGCTTCGAGC
This sequence comes from Allosphingosinicella sp., assembly GCA_036386295.1. Classification (GTDB taxonomy): domain Bacteria; phylum Pseudomonadota; class Alphaproteobacteria; order Sphingomonadales; family Sphingomonadaceae; genus Allosphingosinicella. The sequence continues at coordinate 2,937 of DASVVX010000167.1, read as the reverse complement.
CGGCCGAGCCGCACATCGGCGTTGACGGCGTCGGTCAGTCGCGACTGCCAGTGGGCGTGGCGAATGCCTTCGAGCCCGAACAGTCGCATCGCCGTCATCGAGCGGACGCTCTCGATCATCAGCGATTGCTCGCGGCCGCGGTTGACGATGCTAGCTTCCTGGGCGTCGCGCTGCGCCGGGAAGGTGAGGATCCGGACCAGCGCGTAGAGCGCTAGGGCGAGTAGCGCGACCGCGGCAAGGACAGGGCTGTAAAACAGCATCACCGCCAGGGTCAGGAAGGCAAGGGCGCCGTCCAGGATCGCGGCGACCATGCCTTCCGTCAGCGCCTGCTGGATCGGAGCGATCGATTGAAAGCGCGACAGGATGTCCCCGACATGCCGCCTTTCGAACCAGGCGACGGGAAGGCGGAATAGTTGGCGGGCGACGTTGCTGGCCACTCCGAAGCCCAGCGCGGTGCCCGCTGAGAGCAGGACGAAGGAGCGCAGCAGGAGCGCGCCGGCATTGACGCAGGCGAACAGGGCGAAGCCGAGTGCGAGCACGGTGACCAGATCGGCGTCCATGGCCGGTACGGCGCTGTCGAGCGCGACCTGCATGTAATAGGGCGAAGCTAGAACGAACGCCTGCATGACGAGGCTGAGCACGAGTGTCTGAGCGATCGCTCGCTTCAGGCCGGTCAGCCGTCCCCAGAGGTGTGACAGCTTCAATCGCCGGGGCGGATCCGCCGATTCGAAGTCCGCGGCCGCGCGCAGTTCCAGGGCGACCCCGGTGAAGTGCCGGGAAATCTCGTTCATGTCGTACCAGCGCGATGCCCCCTCCGGATTGTGGACGAGCGCCCGGGTGCCCTTGACCCGTTCGAGGACGACGAAATGATTCAGGTTCCAGTGGAGGATGGCCGGCAAATGGAGCTCGCCCATCTCCTCGAGCGAGATCTTCACCGCGCGCGGCAGCAGCGACATATCGTGAGCCGCCTGGATCATCGAGTTAAGGGTCGCCCCGCGCAGGGAAGGGGGAAAGCGGCGGCGCAGGGTCGCGAGATCGACATTGAAGCCGTGATGGGTGGCGATCATCGCCAGGCAGGCGAGCCCGCATTCGGCGACCTCCGTCTGCCGGACGAGGCGAACCCCCGACGGGCTTCTGAGGCCGAGCTGAAGGTGGGCGATCACCGCCGGCGAACCGCGAAAAGCGGCTCGAAGACCCAGCTGAGGAGGCTTTGGCGCCGGGTGACGATGCGTGCGGTAAGGGTCATGCCCGGAAGCAACGGCTGCTTCCGGCCGAAGGTGGCCACCCACGGGCGAGGCAGCTCGGCACTCACGAGGTAGACAGGAACGACCGTCCCGTCGGCGGATCGCCTCGGAATTGCGACCGAGGAGATCTCGACGATCCTCCCCGTGAAGGCGCCGAAGCGCTCGGCCGGGAAAGCGTCGACCGCGACCCGGACCTCCTGGCCGGGGGCGAGGAAGCCGGCCGCTCGGGTGGGGACATGGAGGTCGACCCGGATCCGGCCACGGGCGGGGACGACGATCAGCAAGGTCTGACCCTGGGCGACCGGCTGGCCGGCCCGCGCCGTGACCGCGGTGACCCGCCCGGCGACCGGCGCCGCGAGGGAGTAACCGCGCTCGACCTCCGTTCGGGCCGTTTCCTCGCCCAGGTGGGCGCGGCTCGATTCGACGGCGGCGGCTTCCGCGGCGGCGGCGGCGCGCGAGCGGGCATGTGCCTGGCGCGCCTCGGCGATCTCGCTGCTCTTGCGGGCGCGGCTTTGCCGAAGCTGGGAAAGCTGCTGGCGCCGCGCGAGGAGGGTGCCTTCGCGGGCGTTTAGGTCCCGTCGGCTGAGGAAGCCGTTGCCCGCGATCCGCCGGGCTTCCTGGAATTCGTCGCGAGCCACTTCGACCAGTCGCCGCTGGTCCTCGATCTGCTCCTCGATCCGGGCGACCTCCTCGGTCAGCCCGCGGAGCTGGGCGTCGAGACGGGACTGGTCCGCGGAAGCCGCATCGGCAAGGCGCGAAATCTGAGCGTCGAGGCGATCGTCCCGCTGGCGCAGCGCGGCGAGGATGCGCTCGGGTCCGGTGTCGCCCTGCGGCAAAGCCTCTTCCGATCGAATCAGGGCGAGCCGTTGGCCGGTCGCCACGGTCTGACCCTCGCGGGCGGCCAGGGCGGCAACGATTCCAGCGCGCGACGCGACCAGCGGCGCCACCCCCGTGTCGAGGGCGACCTCGCCGGCGACCGTCTCAACCCGCGAATAGGAAGCCGACGCCAGGAAGATGAAGGCGATGGCCAGAGTCGTCACCAGCAGGTATCCGATCACTTGCCACGACATGGGTATCGCAAGGCTGATATCGCCGTGGAGGCGATCCACGCGATTCTCCATGACTTCCCTGCGGAAGAGTGGGCCTTCCGGCGCGTTCACTCGCTACCCCCGTTCACTGCTTTTTGCTAAGGGTGGGTCATCCTCTTGGCAATAGTCCGAGGGCGCGGGACATGAGGAATGGCCCAGCTACACGAAGACCTCTAGGGTTTCGCCTGCGAGTGCTTGCGCCTCGTTCTATTCTAAGTAGCTTTGCATAATCAGGATTCTTGGAGAATGTGATCCTCGTCTCTCTGAACGAACAGCCATGACCGAAGGCGAAGATATAGAGCCCGGACGGGTTGTAAGCGAAATTGTGTAGCAAAATGGCGTCCATTTCGAACCAAGTATATCTCTTGCGCCGTCATTTCTATCGAAGCTACCGTTGCGGCAGCTTGGGCATGAGCCTGGGCAAAGCAGGGAGGTCTGCATGTCAACGAACAAGACGAAGACGCGCGTTCTGGGACGGATGATTGGCCGTGAGCTGTCGGCGGCCGAGCTGTCGGCGGTGGCGGGAGGCAGCGGCGCGACTCAGCCGGTCGCCGGCAGTTCCGGTCGCGACACCGATTATTCCTGAGTAATGGGTCGTGGGGGGG
>DASVVX010000166.1:0-18902 GCA_036386295.1 Allosphingosinicella sp. | reverse complement strand
CGCCCTTCGAGCCCGGCTGCGCCATTCGCGCCCTGCCCGAGCGGCTTCGCGACCAGGCGGCGGCGGTGGCGGCGGCGGTCAACCCCGTCAACATGCCGCAAAGCTTCATGGCGCTGTCGGCGCAGGTGCCCGACCAGCCGGCGTTTCTCACCCTGGCCGTCGGCAAGTATCTCGGCTCGGCGCCGCGAACGCTCACCGTCAGCTTCCTCGAGCCGACTCCGGCCGACCTGCGCGACCGGATCCTGCTTCACCTCAACGCCTGGAACAATTGCTGCGGCGTCCGCTTCCGCTTCACGACCGGCGTCGGGCAGGTGCGGATCTCGCGGACGGGGAGCGGCTACTGGTCCTATCTGGGCACCGACATCTTCCTGATCCCGCAGAACCGGCCGACGATGAACCTTCAGAACTTCTCGATGGCCACGCCCGAATCGGAATATAAGCGCGTCGTCCGCCACGAGGCGGGACATACGCTCGGCTTCCCGCACGAGCATATGCGGCGCGAGCTGGTCGACCGGATCGACCGCCAGAAGGCCTATGCCTATTTCCTCGCCACCCAGGGGTGGAACCAGGCGCAGGTGGACGCCCAGGTGCTGACTCCGCTGAGCCAGGCGAGCATCATCGGCACTCCGGCGGACCAGACGTCGATCATGTGCTACCGGCTGCCGGGCTCGATCACGCGCGACGGCCAGCCGATCCTCGGCGGCACCGACATCAACGCCACCGATTGCGCCTTCGCGCGCAAGGTCTATCCCAAGCCGGTCTCGCCGTTCGGCCAGCAGACGGATTCGGAATTCGCGGAAATGGTTGCCGACGCGGAGCCGTTCGGGAAAGGGTTCACCGACTGGCCGGAGGACGAAGACGTCGACGCCGCGGCCGCCATCGAGGAGCTGACCAGCGAACGTGAGCCGGCTGATTGAAATCGGGACCGATCCGGTCGAGCGGCTGACGGTGCGGGTCGGCGACGTGATGAGCTTTTCGGCCAGCGGGGGGACGGCGGGGGAAGAGGGCCCGGCGGTGGAGCTGCTCGGCGCCTTTTCCCCCGCCGTCGTCGCGACCAACGGCGAGGTGCTGTCGCCGGAGACTCCGCCGACGACCGTCCTGTTCCGGGCCGCCGCGGCGGGCCGCGCGCGCCTGACCCTGTTTTCGGGCCAGGACTGGTCGAGCCCGCTGGCCCGGACGGTCGACGTGACCGTCCGCGACTAGGCGGTCAGAAGCGCAGGCTCATGCCGACGGCGGCGACCCGCGTGCCCGACCGCAGGAACTCGCGCGACGGATCGATCCGGCGGCGCAGCTGTTCCTTCTCGGTCGTTCCGACCACCGAGAAGAGGCCGACTCCGATCGCGACATTGTCGGCGACGGGAACGCTGCCGAACAGGCGCGGCGCGGTCGGATCCTCGACCGGGAGGATACCCCGGGCGTCGAGTTCGACATTCTGTGGGACCAGGGCGCCGCCGCGGCTCGCCGCCGGCGCCGTCTCGAAGCTTCTTGCCTCGCCGCCCTCTCCGGACCGGTCCCGCGCCGTCGCCGGCGCTGCCAGGACCAGCATCATCCCCATCACGGCGAGCCCGGCATATCCTCTCATTGCGGGCTCCGTTTTCTGCTGTTGCCCCTACAGCGCTCGAATATGTCGCGAAGTTCCGTTTCTGTCACTCCCCTGCCGGCTTCTTCCTTTTTCGTCCCGGGCAGGGGCGGTTTGGACGGACTCCCTCAGAAAAAGCGTGTCGTTTTGGGCCTTTCGCGACGTCGGACGAACGCGGGCATGGCTTCGCCCGCGCTCGGACGGTAAGCAGACCGGGATGCGCAGGGGCAAAAATTGCGGGCTGCTGATCGCGGGCGGCGGAGTCGCGGGGTGCTTCGCCGCGCTCGCCATGGCCCGGATGAGGCCCGAGGCGGCGATGGTCCTGGTCGGCGAGGAGGTCCGGTTCGGCGGCGGCAGCGGCATGCTCGTGCCCGATGCGATCCTCTCGGCCGAGGAACGCGGTCTCCTCGGCCCGGTGATCGCGCGCAGCTGGGACTCCTGCTACGTCGCCCTCCCCTCGCGCAGCCGCAAGCTCAAGCTCCCGACCCACCTCGTCACCACCGAGGCGATCCACCAGGCCGTCGCCGATGCTCTCCCGGACAAATGCGCCCGGTCGGCCAAGGTCGTCGCGATCCGCGACGACAGCCTGCTGCTGCCGGGAGGCGAGACCCTGGTCGGAACCGGCGCCGTCGACGCGCGCGGCTGGGCGCACCAGACGACGCTGGAGATCGCCTGGCGCCACCGCACCGCCCGCACCTGCCGATTCGCCGACCCGCACCGAGTCGACCTGCCGGTCCTTGCCGACATGACGCTCGAAACCGGCGGCTGCGGCCATTTCGCCTGCATCCCGATCGACGAGCACACGCTGCGAGTCGAGCGGATCGACTATTCGCGAAGCCCCGAAAGCGGAGCCGACGGTAGCGACCGGATCGAGGATTACGTCTCGCGCCGCGGCTGGCACGACGGGGAGCCCCGCAAGGCCGAATCGTCCTCGCGGCCGATCCCGCTCGGGGGCGACTTCGCGGCTTACTGGCGGATCGGCGGCGCGCGGGTGGCCAAGCTCGGGGCGCGCGGCGGCTTCTCCCATCCCTTCACCGGCTCGGCGCTTCCCGACGCGCTTCGCACCGCGCTCGCCCTCGCGCGGCAGAACGACCTGTCCGGAGCCGCGCTGCACGACCTGTTCGAGGCCGAAGCGGCGGCCCTGTGGAAGCGCCGCGACTTCCACCGCGGCGTCAACCGCCTGCTGCTCGACAAGGGCGGCGAAGCGCTGGCCGCCCTGTACGACCTCAACGGGCCGTTGCTGGAACGATTCTTCGCTGAGGAAGTGGGTATATTCGACCGGCGCAAGATCCTGGCGGCCTTGGGAGGCTGAGCGGAATTCCTCCCGCCTGCAATGCGGACAAGGCTATCGCGGCGGCGGCGCGCCGATCCGCCGAAGCTCGCGCACGATGCTCCACAGCATCAGCACCGCGAGGGCGCCGACGCCGGCGACCGCCAGCAAGGCGTAGGCGATCGCCTCAAGCCAGCGCGCGTCCTCGCCGTCCCCGGCCGGGCGGACGGCCGCCACCGCGCCACCCTGGGCATCGGCCGGCGCCGCGGCCGCCTGGTTGCCCGCCTCCGGCCGGGGCGGAGCCGGAGCCGTCTCGCGCTCCGCCGGCCGCTCCGCCTCGAGGATCGGCCGCTCGCCGCCGGCGGAGCCCGTGCCGGGATCGTTCGTCATGGCCGCGATGGAGCCGAGGATGGACAGGGTCACCAGGCCGGCCATCGCCAGCATCGCGGTGCGGACCATCCGCTCGAAGATCGTCGTCGGCATGTCGAACTTCCAAATCGGCTTCTTCCGGTGATGTTCCGCCTTCCCCGCACGCGGCTTGGAATCCCTCCGCCCCTGTGCTTTAGGGCGCGGCCATGAACGTGCACGAATATCAGGCGAAGGAATTGCTCGCCGGGCAGGGCATTCCGGTGCCGGCCGGCTACGCGGCGCTGTCGGTCGACGAAGCCGTCGCGGCGGCGGGGAAGCTCCCCGGGCCGCTGTGGATCGTCAAGGCGCAGATCCACGCCGGCGGCCGCGGCAAGGGCCGATTCAGGGAGCTCGGCCCCGACGCCAAGGGCGGCGTTCGGCTCGCCCGGTCGATCGACGAGGTCCGCTCGAACGCCGGAGAGATGCTCGGCAAGACCCTGGTGACGATCCAGACCGGCGCCGAGGGCAAGCAGGTCAACCGGCTCTACGTCACCGACGGAGTCGACATCGCGAAGGAATATTATCTCGCCCTGCTCGTCGATCGCGGCAGCGGCCGGATCGCGATGGTCGCCTCGACCGAGGGCGGGATGGACATCGAGACGGTGGCCCACGAGACTCCGGAGAAGATCACGACGATCACGGTCGACCCGGCGCAGGGCTTCATGCCGCACCACGGCCGCGCGCTCGCCTATGCGCTGAGGCTCGAGGGCGAGCTCAACAAGCAGGGGCAGAAGCTCGCGCGCCAGCTCTACGACGCCTTCCTCGCGCTCGACTGCGCGATGCTCGAGATCAATCCGCTGGTGGCGACCGAGGACGGCCGGATGCTCGTCCTCGACGCCAAGATGAGCTTCGATTCGAACGCCGAGTTCCGCCATCCCGAATATGAGGCGCTTCGCGACGTCACCGAGGAGGACCCGATGGAGGTCGAGGCCTCGAAGCACGACCTCGCCTACATCAAGCTCGACGGCAATATCGGCTGCATGGTCAACGGCGCCGGCCTCGCCATGGCGACGATGGACATCATCAAGCTCAACGGCGCCGAGCCGGCCAATTTCTGCGACGTCGGCGGCGGCGCCTCGAAGGAGAAGGTGACGGCGGCGTTCAAGATCATCCTCTCCGATCCCGCGGTGAAGGGCATCCTCGTCAACATCTTCGGCGGGATCATGCGCTGCGACATCATCGCCGACGGCATCATCGCGGCGGCGAAGGAAGTGGATCTCAAGGTGCCGCTGGTGGTCCGCCTCGAGGGCACCAACGTCGAGGAAGGCAAGCGCATCCTGGCCGACAGCGGCCTCGCGATCACGCCCGCCAACGACCTCGGCGACGCGGCGAAGAAGATCGTCGCGGCGGTGAAGGAGGCGGCTTAGTCCGCGCGTGAAACACAGGCGTCACCCCAGCGCAGGCTGGGGTCCATGCTGACTCTGCATGGATGCCAGCCTTCGCTGGCATGACGGGAAGGAGAAGGGTAAGCGAATGAAACTTCTCGTGCCCGTCAAGCGGGTGATCGACTACAACGTCAAGCCGCGGGTCAAGGCGGACGGGACGGGGGTCGACCTCGCCAACGTCAAGATGAGCATGAACCCGTTCGACGAGATCGCGGTCGAGGAGGCGATCCGGCTCAAGGAAAAGGGCGTCGCGACCGAGATCGTCGCCGTCTCGATCGGGCCGGCCAAGGCCCAGGAGACGCTTCGCACCGCGCTCGCCATGGGCGCCGACCGGGCCATCCTGGTGACCACCGACGACATCGTCGAGCCGCTCGCCGTCGCCAAGATCCTGGCGAAGATCGCCGAGGAGGAGCAGCCCGGCATGGTGATCCTCGGCAAGCAGGCGATCGACGACGACATGAACCAGACCGGCCAGATGCTCGCCGCGCTGCTCGGCTGGGCGCAGGGCACCTTCGCCTCGAAGGTCGAGGTGGACGGCGACAGCGTCAACGTCACCCGCGAGGTCGACGGCGGGCTCGAGACTCTTCGGTTGAAGCTGCCGGCGATCGTCACCACCGACCTCAGGCTCAACGAGCCGCGCTACGCCAGCCTGCCCAACATCATGAAGGCGAAGTCGAAGCCGCTCGCGAGCAAGACCCCGGCCGATTACGGAGTCGACACGACGCCGCGGCTGACGACGCTGGGCGTGCGCGAGCCTTCCAAGCGCGAGGCGGGGATCAAGGTGCAATCGGTGGACGAGCTGATCGACCGCCTCCGGACCGTGGGAGTGATTTGATGAAGACGCTGGTTCTCGTCGAGCATGAAGGCGGCCAGCTCAAGGACGCCACCCTGTCCGCGGTGACCGCCGCATTGAGGCTGGGCGAGGTGCACCTGCTCGTCGCCGGCGAGGGCGTCGGCGGGGTGGCCGAGGCCGCCGCCAGGATCGCCGGGGTCGGGAAGGTGCATGTCGCCGACGGCGCGGCCTTCGGGCACCAGCTGGCGGAGAATGTGGCGCCGCTCGCGGCCGGGCTGATGGAGGGCCACGACGCCTTCGTCGCCGCCTCGACGACGACCGGAAAGAACGTCGCTCCGCGAGTCGCCGCGCTGCTCGACGTGATGCAGATTTCCGACGTGATCGCGATCGAGGGCGAGGACACGTTCCAGAGGCCGATCTATGCCGGCAACGCGATCGCCACGGTGAAGTCGGCGGATGCCAAGAAGGTGCTGACGGTGCGCGGCACCGCCTTCGAGAAGGCGGCGGCCGAGGGCGGCAGCGGCGAGATCGAGGCGGTCTCCGGAGGGGAGGACGCGGGCCTCTCGAGCTTCGTGGGGGCCGAGATCGCGGCCTCGGAGCGGCCCGAGCTGACCAGCGCCAAGATCATCGTCTCGGGCGGCCGGGCGCTCGGCTCCTCCGACCAGTTCCACGCCCTCATCGACCCGCTCGCCGACAAGCTCGGAGCCGCCGTCGGAGCAAGCCGCGCCGCGGTCGACGCCGGCTACGCCCCCAATGACTATCAGGTCGGCCAGACCGGCAAGATCGTCGCTCCGGAAGTCTATATCGCGGTCGGCATCTCGGGCGCGATCCAGCACCTCGCCGGGATGAAGGATTCGAAGCTCATCGTCGCCATCAACAAGGACGAGGAAGCGCCGATCTTCCAGGTCGCCGACCTCGGCCTGGTCGGCGACCTGTTCAAGCTGGTGCCGGAGCTGACCGAGAAATTGTAATTCGTCTTTGCGAGCGAAGCGAAGCAATCCAGTCTGCCTCGCGCCGCTGGATTGCTTCGTCGCTTCGCTCCTCGCAATGACGGGGTTGGCACTCCCTCGCGGCTAGGGCTTGGCGAACAGCCCGACCAGGTCCGCCTTGGCGAGGACGTGGCCCTTCATCGCCTGGAGCAGCTGCTCGCGGCTGGCGCCGGCCTTGAGCGGCACCTGGGCGTCGAGCGCGAACATCTGGAAATGATAATGGTGCGGCGTCTTGCCGGGCGGATGCGGCCCGAAATAGGCGGGATGGCCGCGGCCGTTGCGCCCCATCCGGGCGCCCAGGGTCACCGAGCCGCGCTCGATTCCTCCCGCCGCCGGATCGATGTTCCAGGCGAGCCAGTGGACGAAGGGCTGGGACGAGGAGGCGTCGGGATCCTCCACGATCACCGCGAGGCTCTTCGTACCTTCCGGAAGCCCCTTCCAGGCCAGCGAGGGCGACATGCCGATATCGTAATCGGTGAACTTCTTCGGGATCTCGCCACCCGCCTTGAAGTCCCGCGACGTCAGGGTGAAGGTCGCGGTGCTCTGCGTCTCGGGCCGGTCGACCGCGACGACCCCTGGCTTGGCGGCATTGCTCTGCTGCGAGCATGCGATGGCGAGAAGGCAGGGGATGAGAAAGGCGTGGCGCATGGGCTCGTCTCCAACATGGCGGCGTCACTCTTATCGGCAGCCGGGGCCCGCTTCGCAAGCCGGCCTAATCGGCGAGCGCCGCGACCCGGCGCCAGTCGAGCCGGGCGAGGCCGCATCCCGGCGAGGCCGCGACCGCCGCGATCGGATGGCGAAGGGCCGGAAGGCCGACCCGGCGGAGCTCCCGAACGGCGTAAAAATCGAGAAGGGGGACGAGCTTGGGAGCTCGGGCATGGAAGCCGCCGCGGTAGACGAAGCGGAGCGGTCCGATCGGCGCCGCCAGCTGATCGAACCGTTCCGCGAAGGTGCCGTAAGGAGTGTAATCGCCGACCGCGACGCGGCAGCGGCCGAGGCGACCCTCGACCAGGATCCCGAACGTGCGCCGCTCGAACCGGGTGACATAGCCGCCTTCGCGAAGCATCGCCGCGACCTCCCGGGCGAAGCGGCGCGCGTCGGGTTCCGGCGCCGGCGCCGTCAGTGCCGCCTTCGCGCCGAGACTGGCGAGCAGCAGCGCGGCGAGAAGGAAGCTAGCGGAGAATCTCACGCCTGGCGCCGTAGAGGCATATCGAGCAGACGAGGACCAGGCTGGACCACATCGCCAGGTGCCATCCGTAGCCGTGGTGGATTTCGTCCAGCTGCGCCGGAAAATGGACCATGGCGCCGATTCGCACGACGTTGACCGCGATCGTCGCGGCGAGCGCGAGCAGGCACCAGCCCAGCGGCTTCCAGCCGAACGGGACCCGGAACCACTGGTTGACCGTGACCCAGAAGACCAGCGCCAGCGACATGCCCTGCCAGGAGGAGCAGCCCGGCGCGACGACGATGCCGCCGCTGCCGTTGGTGAAGGCGAGCGTGTTGCCGACGGCGCTCACACCGACGAGCTGGCCGACCAGCCAGCTGTCGATGCCCAGCAAGGGGCCGCTGAACAGGGCGAGGAATACCCTGCCCCAAAGCAGGCTGACGGCGACGGCAAGGGCGATGGCGCCGGCGCGGGCCGCAGGCGACCCGGCCGGCGATCGGAATATCATCCAGCCGGAGAGGAGGGTTAGAGCCGCCGCGCTGGCCGGAGCGAAGGGCAGAAGGGCCGCAACGACGACCGCGGCCGCTACGAGCCGGTCGGAAACGGTGGCGGCCGCCGCCTGCTCGTCGCCGCGGAGCAAGGCCACGGACGCCGCCAGCGCCGTCCACAGGATGGCGCTGATGCCGAAGAGCTCGAACAGCGCGTAGGCCAGACCGTGCTCCGGCACGATCCGCAAGGCCACGCCGGCAAAGGCGTTGAGGGTCGCGATCAGCACCAGCCAGGCGAAAAGCGCGCTCCGGGTCAGCGCTCGCGGCGCGAACCGCGCGGGCACGGTCGCCATGCGTCAGCCCCCGTTCGCGGTCCCGGGCTCAGCCCCGGCGCCGTCTCCGAATGAGCCAGTAGCCAGCACCGAACAGCGCCAGGGCGGGCAGCCCGGCCCCGATCGCCGGCCCGGGGACGGGCAGGCCCGCCCACGCCGGATCGGCGGCGACGACGACGACCGCAAGTCCAAGCGCGGCACTGAGCGTGGAAGAGACAAGCCGCATATTTGATACTCCCTTTTTTCGGCCCCGGCCTTACAGGTAGAGGCGCGAAATATGAGCAATGAGACGACCGAGCTGTCAACGGCAAATGGTCGAGTCGGCGGCCGATGATGAACCGCATCCTCGACGATCCGGCGGCCTGGCTGCCCTTCCTCCTGTTCTGGCCGATCCTCCTCGCGATCGCAGCGGCGGAGCTTTGGCGCCCCCTCTACGTCGGACGCAGCGAGCCCGGCAGCCGGATCCCGGTCAACGTCGCCTTCGGCCTGATCAATGCGGGAATCGCCGCCTTCCTGCCGCTCTCGACCGTGCTTGCAGCCGGCTGGGCGGAGCGACACGACATCGGCCTCCTCAACCTCCTGGACGCGCCGCCGGCCGCGGCCATGGCGTCGACGGTAGCGATCCGCAGCCTGGCCAATTACCTCGTCCACCGGGCGTCCCACGCCCTTCCCTGGCTGTGGCGAATCCACCGAGTCCACCATGCCGACACCGCGCTCGACCTCTCGACCGGCCTGCGCAACCATCCGCTGGAGCTCGCCGTGGTGGCGCCGGCGCTCGCCGCGGTGGCGGTCGCCGCCGGCCTCGATCCGCTCGCCTTGCTCCTTTACGAGGCGGTCGCGCTTCCCTTCGGCCTGTGGAGCCACGCGAACCTGCGCCTCCCGCCGCGGCTCGACCGCAAGCTTCGGCTGCTCTTCGTCACCCCGGCCATGCACCACGTCCACCATTCGGCGCGGCGCGAGGAGACGGACAGCAATTTCGGCGACGTCTTCAGCCTGTGGGACCGCCTGTTCGGGACCTATGTCGCGCTGGACGGACGGGCGCTGCAAGCCGCGCGCTTCGGACTCGGCGACATGCACGATCCGAGGGCGGCGAGCCTGGGCGCGCAACTGCTGTCGCCGCTGCGCGGCGAAGGGCGCTCAGAAGCCTGACAGGAAGGCGCCGACGTTCGAGCCGAGCGCGTCCACCGCGTAGCCGCCTTCCATGACGATGAGGGTCGGCAGGCGGAGCGACTCGATCTTTCGGGCGACCGGGGCGTAATCGTCGGTTTCCAGCGCGAAGAAGCTGATCGGGTCGCCGCTGAACGTGTCGGCGCCGAACGAGCAGACCAGCAGCTCGGGGCCGAAGGCGGCGATCGCCGCCAGCGCCCGGTCGAGCGCCGCCTCGTAGTCGCGAACCGCGGTTCCGCGCGGCAGAGGCAGGTTGAGGGTCGCCCCCTCCCCTTCCCCGGCGCCGGTCTCGTCGCAATGGCCCCAGAAGAAGGGATAATCGCTGCGCGGATCGGCGTGGAGCGACGCGAAGAAGACGTCGCCGCGCTCCAGGAAGATGTCCTGGCTGCCGTTGCCGTGGTGATAGTCGATGTCGAGGATGGCGACTCGGCGCTTCCCGGCCGCGCGCGCCGCCTCGGCGGCGACCGCGGCGTTGTTGAGGTAGCAATAGCCACCCATGTAATCGGCGCCGGCATGGTGGCCGGGAGGCCGGCACAGGGCGAAGGCGGCGCGCTCGCCCGCGAGCACCGAGTCAAGCGCCGACAGCGCCGTCTGGGCGGACCAATAGGCGCTTTGCCAGGTGCCCTCGGCGATCGGCGTCGAAGCGTCGATGCTGTGGCGGCCGAGCCGCGCGTCGATCCGGTCGAGGTCGAGCTGGCGGCGATGGACGACCGGCCAGACATAGCCCGACGCGTCGCCGGGCCGGCCCGCCGCCCTCCAGTCGTCGAAGGCGGTTTTCAGGAAATCGAGATAGGGCCGCGGATGGACGCGGAGCAGCGGCGCCTCGCCATGATCGGCCGTGCCGCCGCAGGCGCCGAGGGCCGCCAGCATCGAATCGACCCGGCCGCAATGCTCGGCATAGGGGACGAAGCCGCCGTTATGCAGCTCCTGCTCCGGCGCGTGGAGCCTCTGCCGCTCGTCCCAGAAGAGGCGCATCAGCGGGCGAGGTCCGAGGGCAGGGTGGGCTCGGACAATATCCGGGCCATCGCCGCCCAGCGCCGCGCCGGATCGGGGCCGGCGCGAGCGACCGCGGCGCGGACATAGTCGAGGCCGAGGCCGTAATTGATCACGTAGGAGCGGTACTGGTCGATGAAGGCGACCGACTTGTCCGCCCGGACCGGCGAGACCAGCTGGTATCGGCGGGTGAGCTCGACCGCGCGCGCGCGGTCGATGCGGCCGTCGAGATAGTCGGCGGCGATGGTGAAGCGGGCGCCGGCGAGTTCGCGCATCGCCTCCTGCAGGGCGAGATACTGGGCCGCCCCGGCGGTGGGCAGGCCGGCGAGCGGGTAGAGGGTCGCGGTCTCGAAGGCGAGCTGCTCGGCGCCCGGGAAGGCGAGCTCGATTCCGTAATTGGCCGAGCCCTCGGCGATGAAGCTCTGGGGAGAATAGAGCGGGTAGAGGCTGAACTCGATCCAGCCCCGCCCGCGGGCCAGCCTGTCCTCCAGCAGGACGTTGTGGACGTGGTGGCCCGGATAGCCTTCATGGCAGCCGAGATCGACGGCTCGGCCGATCCGGACCGGGAGGTCGGTATTGACCTGGATGAGGCTGTTCGAATCGCCCTTGTACCAATTGTAGCCGCCCCAGCTCTTGCCGGTGACGAACTCGAGCGTGAAGCGCTCGTTCGCCGGAAGCGCGATATGCTCCAATGTCCGGCGGCGGCATTCGGCGATGGCGGCGCGCATCACCGGATCGAGCTTCTCGCGGGCGATGCTGAAGCGCTCGGCGAAGGCCTCGACCCGCTCGGAGAGCAGGCCGTTTCCGGGCACCAGCCGCTCGATCCGGGCGAGCACCGGATCGTAGTCGGCGAGCGGCTTCAGCGCGGGGCGGACCCCGAACAGGCCCTCGGCCTCGTCGGCGAAGGGGAGCTTCTCGCCGCGAATCATCCGCATCCGGGTCGAGGCGGCGCGAAGATTGGCGAGCAGGAAGTCGCGCCGCCGCCGCTCGATCGGCTCGAGCCGGGCGTCGGCGAGGCTGCGCAGGCGGACGGTCAGGACGCCGGCGCGCGCCTCGAGATCCAGCAGCGTCCGCGGCTTCAGCTTCGCCTCGGACTGCCATTCGGGCGGGCCGTAATAGGCGTCGATATAGCCCTCCTCCTTCTCGCCGATGGCGAGCTGGAGCTTCACATAGTCGCGGGCGATCGAGTCGAGGCTGTCGCGCGCCGGCCCGGCCGAGACGCAGCCCGCGAGGAGGAGCAGGGGCAGCAGGCAGAGCGTGAGCTTCATTTTCGTTCTTCCTCCAGGCCGTCCGCGTCGCCGTCCGCCATTATCTCGCCGTCGAGCCGGCTTTCCTCCTCCTGATGGCGAGGATGCGGCGGCGCAAGGCTGAGCAGGACATAGCCGGCGAGCGCCGAGACGAAGGAGCCGGCCAGCACGCCGAGCTTGGCCTCCTCGACCCGCGCCGGATCGTCCGGAAAGGCGAGCGCGCCGATGAACAGGCTCATGGTGAAGCCGATTCCGCCGAGCATCGCCACTCCCCACAGCTGCAGCCAGGTCGCGCCGCGCAGCGGGGCCGCGAGGCCGAGCCGGACCGAGGCCCAGACTCCGCCGAAAATGCCGATCGGCTTGCCGAGGCAAAGGCCGGCGGCGATCGCGAGCGGCAGCGGCGCGAGCAGGGTCGCGGCGCCGCCCAGCGCCACGCCGGCGTTGGCGAAGCCGAACAGCGGCAGGATCAGATAGGCGACCCAGGGCGCGAGGCCGTGCTCGAGCCGGTGCAATGGCGAGGAGGCCGAATCGGGCGCGCCCGGAGTCGCGACCAGCGGCACGGCGACCGCCGCGAGCACGCCGGCGACCGTGGGGTGGATCCCCGACTGCAGGACCGCGAACCAGAGCAGGGCGGCGCCGGCCAGGAAGACGGCGAGCGAACGGACGCCGAGCCGGCCGAGCCCGTCCAGGGCGAGCAGGACGAGTGCCGCGGCGGCCAGCGCCGCCCAGTCCAGCGAGGCGGTGTAGGCGATGGCGATGATGACCACCGCGCCCAGATCGTCGGCGATGGCGACGGTGACGAGGAACAGCTTGAGCGCGGTCGGCGCCCGCCTGCCGAGCAGGGCGAGCACGCCGATCGGGAACGCGATGTCGGTCGCCGCGGGGATCGCCCAGCCCCTCGCCAGCCCCGGCTCGCCGCCGGCCAGGGCCAGATAGACCAGAGCCGGCGCGGCCATCCCAGCCGCCGCCGCGGCGATCGGGAGCCGCCGCCGCTCCCAGGTCGCGAGCCGGCCGTCGACGAACTCGCGCTTGATCTCGAGCCCGACCAGCAGGAAGAACAGGGCCATCAGCCCGTCGTTGATCCAATGCTGGACGCTCATCGGGCCGACCGCCCGGTGGAGCAGGCCCTGATAGGCCGGCGCCAGCGGCGAGTTGGCGACCGCCAGCGCCGCGGCGGCGGCGGCCATCAGCAGCACTCCGCCTCCGGCCTCGCTGCGCAGGAAGGCCCGCAAGGCCGATCGCGGCTGTTCGATTCCCGGCTGGACCATCGCCGCGGCTCTAGCGGGCCGAGGCCGTCGCGCAAACCGCTCCCGGCGGCGATCGCCCGTGAGGCGGCTCGACCGGCCGGGTCGACATTCGAAAATTGCTTGCTTTTAAAAAGGACTTGCGTTCCTTTGCGGGGAAATGGATGATTGCCGGGTCCGGTTCAGGGGGCGGGATCGATGGGCTCGGCGGAGCCGCTGATGGGCGGCGTGGACTTCATCATGCGCGAGGCGGCCATGTTCGCCGCCACCGGGTTCCTGCTCCTCGGGCTGAGCGACCTCGCCGTCGACCTGGGCTGGATCGGCCTCCGGCTTCGCGGCCTCGCCCGCCGGGGCGTCTCGATCGACGATCTTCCGCCGGCCCGGCACCCGGGCCTGCTCGCCGTCTTCGTGCCGGCCTGGGACGAGGCGGCGGTGATCGGGCCGATGCTGAGCGGCGCCGTCGCCGCCTGGGGCGAGGGGGACTGGCGGGTCTATGTCGGCACCTACCCCAACGATCCCGCGACCCGGGCCGCCGCCGGGGCGGTGGCGGACCCGAGGATCCGGATCGTCGCCGGCGGGCAGCCCGGTCCGACGACCAAGGCCGACTGCCTCAACTCGCTGTGGCGGGCGCTGCTCGCCGACGAGGCGGCCGAGGGGCGGCGGGCCAAGGCGATCGTCCTCCACGACGCCGAGGACGTCGTCCATCCCGACGAGCTTCGGCTGTTCGACGGGCTCGTCGAGCGGTTCGACCTCGTCCAGCTGCCGGTCGTCCCTCTGATCGATCCTCATTCGCGATGGCTCGGCGGTCATTATGCCGACGAGTTCTCCGAATCGCACGGCAAGGAGCTGCTCGTGCGTGGCGCGCTCGGCGTCGGCCTCCCCTCGGCCGGCGTCGGGTGCGCCTTCTCCCGATCGACGCTCGAGCGGCTTGCCGGCGAGCGCGGCGGCCTGCCCTTCGACTCCGACAGCCTCACCGAGGATTATGAGCTCGGCCTGAGGATCGCCGACGCCGGCGGCCGGTCGCTCTTCCTTCGGATCGCAGGCCGCGACGGAAGGCTCGTCGCCACCCGTGAATTTTTTCCGGGCACCCTGCGCTCCGCGGTCGCCCAGAAGTCGCGGTGGATGACGGGCATCGCCTTGGCCGGCTGGGACCGGCTCGGCTGGCGCGGCGGTCTTGCCGAGCGCTGGATGCGGCTTCGCGACCGCCAGTCGCTGCTTGCCGCCCTGCTGCTGTTCGCCGGCTATCTGGCGCTTGCGCTGTGGCTGGCCCTGAAAGCCCGGGAAGGCGCGACCGGCCTCGCCCCGGCGCCGCTGCCGCGGGGGCTGGCCCTGCTGCTCTCGATCAACCTCGCGCTTCTCGCCTGGCGGCTGGCGATCCGCGCCGGCTTCACCGCGTCCCGCTACGGCTGGAGCGAGGGGCTTCGGGCCGTGCCCAGGGCGGCGATCGGCAATGGCGTGGCCATGCTCGCCGCCCTTGCCGCGCTCCACCGCTACCGGGCGCTGCGCGGCGGCGGCCGACCGCGCTGGGGCAAGACGGCGCACATCTTCCCGGCGGTGCCGCCGGCGCGATGAGCCGGTCGCCGCCGCTGCGCTTCCTCGTCCTGCTGCTCGCCGGCTGGACCGGACTGCGCGCGGCGTGGCTGGCGCCGGGTTGGTGGAGCGAACCGGCCGAAGCCGACGCAACGCCACCGGCTCCGGAGCGCCGGCCCGAAGTCGCCTCCCCCCGGACCGCGAAGCCGCTGGAGCCGCCGCCGCGGCGCCACTTCCAGCATCCCGCCCCGGTCGGGCGCCCGGGCCGCGCCGGCCGAGCGCCGGCCGCCTTCGCCGAGCGCGTCGGGGCGGAGCCGGCCGGGCCGCCGTGGCGAATTCTGCCGTGGAAGCTCGGCCAGCATGCCTCGGCCGAGCGCCGCCCGGCCGTTTCCGCCGGCCGCGGCGCCGGACCGACGGCGGCGAAGGCGGCGGCGCCCCGCTGGTCGTTCTCCGCCTGGTCCTTGCTTCGGCAGGGCGACGGGCCGACCCTGGTTCCGGGCGGCACCCTCGGCGCAAGCCAGGCCGGCGCCCGGGCGCTCTTCCGCCTCAACGACGATTCCTCCCGGCCGCTCGCGGTCGCGATCCGGCTGTCGTCGCCGGTCCGCCGGCCGGCCGGGGCCGAAGCGGCGCTGGGGGTCGACTGGCGGCCGTCGCGGCGCCTTCCCCTCCACCTCCTCGCCGAGCGGCGCCAGGGCCTGGGCCGCGAAGCGCGCTCGGCCTTCGGCCTCACCCTCCACGGCGGAGTGAGCGACGCGCCGCTCGCCGGGCTGCGGATTGACGCCTACGCCCAAGCCGGGATCGTCGGCGCCCGATCACGCGACCTGTTCGGCGACGGAGCGGTGCGGCTGTCGCTCCCGATCGGGCGCTTCCGTGCCGGCGCGGGCGCCTGGGCCGCGGCCCAGCCCGGCCTCGCCCGCCTCGATCTCGGCCCCCAGGCTTCGCTGCGCCTGCCGCTGGCCGGCCGCGACGTCATGCTCGCCGTCGACTGGCGCCGGCGAGTCGCCGGCGGCGCTCGGCCCGGCTCCGGGCCGGCGCTGACGATGGCGACCGATTTCTGACCCGCCTTCCGCCGCGCCCCGCCAGCGGCTAACCAGTCCAGGTGGACATCTACCTTCCCATCGCCGGCCTGTCGGTCAACGCGCTGGCGATCATCCTGCTCGGCGGAGTGGTGGGCCTGCTGACCGGCATGGTCGGGGTCGGCGGCGGCTTCCTGACCACGCCGATCCTGATCTTCTACGGCATCCCGCCCCCCGTCGCGGTCGCCTCGGCGACGACCCAGATCACCGGCACCAGCGTCTCCGGCGTGCTCGCCCACCGCCGCCGCAAGGGGGTCGACTATCGGATGGGGGCGGTGATCATCGCCGGCGGCCTGCTCGGAGCGCTCGCCGGCGGCGGCCTGTTCCGGCTGCTCCAGGACGCCGGCCAGATCGATACGGTGATCTCGCTGCTCTACGTCGTCCTGCTCGGGACGATCGGAGTGATGATGGGCAAGGAGGCGGCGACCTCGCTCGACATCCTCAAACCGAAGGAGAATGCGAGGAAGCCCAAGCGGCACAACCCGCTGATCGCGGCTCTGCCGATGCGCTGGCGCTTCTACCAGTCGGGCCTCTACATCTCGCCGCTGGCGCCGCTGCTGCTCGGCTTCGGCGCCGGGATGCTGACCGTGCTGCTCGGAGTGGGCGGCGGCTTCATCGTCGTCCCGGCGATGATCTACCTGCTCGGGATGTCGGCTCAGGTCGTCGTCGGCACCTCGCTTCTGCAGATCCTGTTCGTCACCGCCGCCACCACCCTCATCCACGCCACCACGACCAAGTCGGTCGACATCGTGCTCGCCGGCCTGCTCCTGCTCGGCTCGGTGATCGGAGCCCAGTTCGGGGCCCGGCTGACCCAGAAGTTCAAGCCCGAGCTGCTTCGCATGTTCCTCGCCATCATCGTCCTCGCCGTCGCGATCAGGATGGCGATCGGCCTCGGCTGGCGGCCCGAGGAAATCTACACTCTGCAGGTGCTGTGATGGTCCGAAGCCGCGCCCTCCTGCTGCTGTGCGCGGCGCCGTTCGCGCTGGGCGCCGCCAAGCCGCGGCTGGTGCCGGACGTGTCCCAGGACCGGGTCGCGATCCGATCGACCTTCAAGGGCGCCGAGCTTCTGCTGTTCGGCGCGGTCCTCTACCCCGGCGGCCGAACCCCGACCGAGCATGCGGACATCGCGGTGGTGGTGAAGGGGCCGGTCCAGCCCCTGGTGGTTCGCGAGAAGCAGAAGGTGGCCGGCATCTGGATGAACGTCGAGGCCGCCCGCTTCCGCTCGGCGCCGGCTTTCTACGCCGTCGCCTCGTCGCGCCCCCTGTCCAAGCTCGTCGACGAGCGGACGGCGGCGATCTACGAGCTCGGCCTTCAGAACCTCTCGCTCTCCCCCGGCGGCGGCAAGGCGCCGGAGGTGCAGCAGCGCTTCGAGGCGGGACTGATCGACCTGATGCAGCGCCGCCAGCTCTATTTCGAGGATCCCGGCGGGGTGAAGATCACCGACCATGTGCTCTACCGCGCCCGGATCCCGATCCCCGCGCGCGTTCCGGTCGGCGACTATACGGCCGAAACCTTCCTCATCAAGGACAAGCGGGTGATCGCCGGCGCGTCGCGCGACATCCGGATCGAGAAGCTCGGCTTCGAGCGCGACGTCGCCGAGGCCGCCGACCGCTGGTCCTTCGCCTACGGGATCGCGGCGGTGGCGATGTCGCTGCTGCTCGGCTGGGGCGGGAGCGCGCTGTTCCGGCGAGGATAGTCCTTCGATACGGGTCTTCGCCAGGCTCAGCCCCTACTCAGGATGAGCGTAAAACGCACAACCGCTCATCCTGAACGAGGGCCTGGACTTGTCCCCCGGACAGGTCCTTGGGTCGACCCTCCTCCGTTGAGCTTGGCGAAACGGCGTATCGAAGGACCATCCGCAAGGAAAAGCAGTTGTTTACCCCTCGCTGCTAGGAGGGCATCGCGCAACCAGCGGGGGCTCGACAAGCCGCATGACCGATATGAACTTCAGGACGCTTCCCGTCGCCGAGGAAGCGGAGGATTTCGCCCCGACCATCCGGCCACGGATCCCGCAGCCGATCCGCCACGCGCCGATCGGGCTGGTGGTCGAGGTCGGCGGCGGCGGCGGCCGGATCGAGCTCGAAGGGTCGAGAATCGCCGAGGTCGCCTCCGATCCCGATCCCACTGTCGCCCTCTCCGGCCAGGTCGGCGGCCACGTCAAGCTCGAGACGGGCAATCGCTGGCTCCTCGCCAACGTCCGCACCCTGAAGCTGCGCGAGGGCGAGGCCGGCAAGGTCACGGCCGAGATCGACTTCCTCGGCGAAGGCGAGGAGGATCCGCAGTCGGGCAAGCTGATCAACTTTCGCCGCGGAATCACCGGCTACCCGCCGCCGGGCGCGAGGGCCTTTCCGGTTTCCGGCGACGACATGAAGCAGATGTTCGCCGCCGACGAGCGCGCCCATATCGAGATCGGCACCGTCTATCCGACCAAGGACGTGCGCGGCGCCCTGTACATCGACGCCCTGCTCGGCAAGCATTTCGCTCTGCTCGGCTCGACCGGCACCGGCAAGTCGACGTCCGCCGCGCTCATCATGCACCGAATCTGCGACCTCGCCCCCGAGGGGCATATCGTGATGATCGACCCGCACGGCGAATATTCGGCGGCGTTCAAGGGCGTCGGCGAGCTGTTCAACGTCGAGAATCTCGCCATGCCCTACTGGCTGATGAACTTCGAGGAGCATTGCGAGGTGTTCATCACCTCGTCGGGCTCCGAGCGTCAGCGCGACATGGACATCCTCGCCAAGTGCCTGCTCATGGCGCGCGCCAAGAACCGGGCGGCGGAGGGCATGACCAAGCTCACCGTCGATTCGCCCATCCCCTACGCGCTCTCCGACCTGGCGGCCGGGATCAACAGCGAGATGGGGCTCCTGAACAAGGCCACCGACACCGCGCCCTACATGCGGCTCAAGACCAAGATCGACGAGCTGAAGGCCGATCCGCGCTACCATTTCATGTTCTCGGGGATGCTGATCGCGGATTCGATGACCAACTTCATCGGCAAGATCTTCCGCCTCCCGGCCAAGGGCAAGCCGATCTCGATCGTCGACGTGTCGGGCGTTCCGACCGACATCGTCTCGGTGGTGGTCGCGGTGCTCTCCCGCCTCGTCTTCGACTATGCGATCTGGTCGAGGAACGAGGTCCCGAGGCCCGTCCTCCTCGTCTGCGAGGAAGCCCACCGCTACATCCCCTCGGACAAGACCGGCGGCGGCCAGGCCGTCCGCAAGATCCTCGAGCGG
>DASVVX010000165.1:0-12317 GCA_036386295.1 Allosphingosinicella sp. | reverse complement strand
TCCTCCCGGGGACGGGGAGGGGGACCGCGGCGCGAAGCGACGTGGTGGAGGGGGCTCCGAGCCCCGCACCACCCCCCCTCCACCGCGCTCCGCGCGGTCCCCCTCCCCGTCCCGGGGAGGAAAAAGCCTCCCCGCCTTCCGCGAGCCGCAGAAGGCGACGCTCGTCGATCATGTCCCGTCCGGATCGGGCTGGATCCACGAGATGAAATATGACGGCTATCGCTGCCTGCTCGCGATCGGCGGCGGCAAGGCCAGGGTCTACACGCGCTCCGGGCTCGACTGGTCCGACAAATTCCCCGAGATCGTCGCCGCCGCGGCCGAGCTGGAGGTCGGCTCGGCCCTTCTCGACGGCGAGATCGTCGCTCTCGACGACAAGGGCAATACCGGCTTCTCGGCGCTCCAGCAGGCGATCAGCGAGGGTGGGCGCGGCCTCTCGCTGTTCCTGTTCGACGCGCTGGAGATAGACGGCGAGGACGTCGCCCGCCTGCCGACGATCGAGCGCAAGAACCGCCTCGCCTCGCTGGTCGGCGAGGGCCGGCCGCCGCTCATCCTCTACGCCGAGCATATCGTCGGCCATGGCGAGAAGCTGTTCGAGGCGATGTGCTCCGCCGGCCAGGAAGGGATCATCTCCAAGCGCGCCGATTCCCCCTATCGCGGCGGCCGGACCAAGTCCTGGCTCAAGATCAAATGCACCTATCGCCAGGAGTTCGTCATCCTCGGCTGGTCGGATAGCGACAAGAAGGGGCGCGGCTTCCGGGCGCTCCTCCTCGGCGTCTACGAAGAGGGCAAGCTGCGCTACGCCGGCAAGGTCGGCACCGGCTTCTCCAACCAGGTGCAGCACGACCTGCTGGAGCGCTTCGAGAAGATCGCGGCGGACAAGCCGGCGGCAGCGGTCCCGAGAGCCGACGCCCGCGGCGCGCACTGGGTCCAGCCGAAGCTGGTCTGCGAGGTCGCGTTCGCCGAGTTCACCTCGGAAGGAGTCGTCCGCCACGGCAGCTTCCTCGGCCTGCGCGGCGACAAGAAGCCCGCCGAGGTCGTCGAGGAGACCCCGCAGCCGGTCGAGCGCGCCGCGCCGGCCGCCGCCGACGGGATCAAGATCACCAACCCCGAGCGGATCCTCTTCCCCGACGCCGGGGTCACCAAGCAGGAGCTGGTCGACTATTACCGGATGGTCGGCCCGGCGATGATGGAATGGGCCGCCAACCGCCCCCTGAGCCTGGTCCGATGCCCGCAGGGCCGGTCGAGCAAATGCTTCTTCCAGAAGCACAATACCGGAAGCTTCGGCCCCCAGGTCCACCAGATCGCGATCGAGGAGAAGAAAGGCGAGATCGAGGATTACGTCTATATCGAGGACACCGCCGGGGTCATCGCCTGCACCCAGATGGGGACGATCGAGTTCCACGGCTGGGGCTCGAGCGTCGAGGCGGTCGAGAGGCCCGACCGGCTCGTCTTCGACATCGACCCGGACGAGGGCCTCGGCTTCAATGAGGTGAAGCGCACGGCCCGCGACCTCCACCGCCACCTCGCCGACATGGGCCTTCAGAGCTTCCCGATGACGACCGGCGGCAAGGGCCTCCACGTCGTCGTCCCGCTGACCCCCGAAGCCGAGTGGCCGCAGGTCAGGGATTTCGCCCAGCGCTTCGCCGTCGCGCTGGCCACCGCCGAGCCCGAGCGCTTCACCGCCAACCTCGCCAAGGTGAAGCGCAAGGGCCGAATCTTTCTCGATTACCTCCGCAACCAGCGCGGCGCGACCGCGATCCTGCCCTACTCGGCCCGGGCCCGCGAGCGGGCCCCGGTGGCGGCGCCGATCAGCTGGGACGAGCTCGACGACCTCCAGTCCGGCGCGCCCTTCACCGTCCGCGACGGCGAATTGCTGCTCGAGCGCGCCTCGGGCCGGGCCCTCCAGGGCTGGGGCGAAGCGAGCCAGGTTCTGCCGGATTTGTGAGCGAGCCGCTCGACATCAACTCGGCCAGCCCGGAGGATCTCGACTCCGTCGAGGGGCTCAAGGGCCATGGCCACGAGATCGTCCGCTATCGCGAGGAGCGGGGCCGTTTCACGGCCCTTCGCCAGCTCGACGAGGTACCGGGCCTTTCGGGCAAGGTGGACGAGGAGACTCTGAAGCGGCTGAGCGTCCGCGGCTGAGACGCCGGACGAATGGGCCGCCCTCCGGCCGTCACCCTGAACTCGTTTCAGGGTCCAGGGTGGAAGCGGCGCGACGCAAAGGTTTTCCGACCACGAAGGAGCCCGGCTCGCAGCTGGATGCTGAAACAAGTTCAGCATGGCGGAGAATGGCCTCGCGCGCCCCTGTGTTATAGCGATAACACACTTTCCCCCTTGCACTCACCGCCTCCCCTGCCCCATCTAGCCCCCAAAGCAGACGGAGCGCGGATGATGGCCACCCAGACCGAGACCAAGCTGAAGCTCGAGGCGCCCGAGGCGCTTCAGACGATCGCGCCCGCCGAGGCCGCGGGGCTCGTGCCGATCGAGGAAGGCGTCAAGTCGAAGCTCGAGACGGTCGTCGACAAGTTCGTCAACGAGCTGGTGGCGGTCGACGCCAACAGCCCCGAATTCGGCCGCAAGGTCGACGAGCTGACCAACATGGGCCGAAAGCAGATCGCCGAGGCCGCCGGCCATTCCAACCGCTTCCTCGACCGGCCGATCAAGGCGATCGACAAGGACACCGGAATCGGCGCCGACCTGCTCGAGCTTCGCCGGACCGTCGAGGAGCTCGACCCGGGCAAGCAGGGCAATCTCAGCACCTCGCGCAAGATCCTCGGCTTCATCCCCTGGGGCAACAAGCTCGGCAACTACTTCCAGAAGTACCAGAGCTCGCAGACCCACATCTCGAAGATCCTCAACAGCCTCGCCTCCGGCAAGGAGGAGCTGCAGTACGACAACGAGGCGATCAACACCGAGCGCGCCGCGATGTGGAAGACGATGGGCCAGCTCGAGCAGATGATCCACATCTCCAAGCAGCTCGACCAGAAGCTCGAGGACAAGGCCGCCGAGCTCGACGCCACCGAGCCGGCCAAGGCCAAGGCGATCCGCGAGACCGCCCTCTTCTACACCCGCCAGCGCACCACCGACCTGCTCACCCAGATGGCGGTGACGGTTCAGGGCTATCTCGCGCTCGACCTCGTCAAGAAGAACAATGTCGAGCTGATCAAGGGCGTCGACCGCGCCTCGACCACGACCGTCGCGGCGCTTCGCACCGCCGTCACCGTCGCCCAGGCGATGACCAACCAGCGCCTCGTGCTCGAGCAGATCACCTCGCTCAACACGACCACCGCCAACATCATCGATTCGACCGGCGAGCTGCTCAAGAGCCAGACCGGCGAGATCCACCGCCAGGCCGCTTCCTCGACCATACCCTTGGAGACCCTGCAGCGCGCCTTCCAGAACATCTACGACACGATGGATACGATCGACACCTTCAAGCTCGAGGCTCTGGGAAGCATGAAGCAGACCGTCGAGACCCTCTCGAGCGAGGTCGAGAAGAGCCGCGGCTACATCGCCCGCGCCGAGGGCACCGAGCAGAACCGGCTGGCCGGCCGCAGCGGCGGAGCCTCGATCCTGCTCAACCCGATCGAAGGGTAGACGATGGCGCGCACGCCCCGCAGCGTCGAGGAGGCGATCGCCCGGTTCGACGAATATTCGGCGCGGCTCGACGGCCATGTGCCGGCCCCGTCGAGCGCGCGGCGGCGCTATTACGGACGGGCGATGGGCGGGATCGTCAAGCGCGTCGCGACGATGGGGATGGCGATCGGCCTCCTGGTCGTGGCGACGATCGGCTTCGGGCTTGTCGTCGGCCCGATCGGCTGGACCGGCCTGTTCATCGTCGCCTTGGCGACGCTCGCCATCCTCCTCCTCTTCTCCTTCTGGCCGACGGAGCCGAAGCGGGTGACCTATAACGAGCAGCTTCCGACCGGAACCGTCGTCCGCCAGCTCGAATCGATGCTGGTGCGCCGGCGCGCCGCCCTGCCGGCACCGGCGGCGCAGCGGGCGGACGCGATCGGCGCCCAGCTGCCGCTGCTCGAATCCCGGCTCGCCGAGGTCGACCCGCTCGACCCGCTCGCCCAGGACGCCCGGCGGCTGATGGGCAAGCATCTGCCCGAGCTTATCGACCGCTACGAACGGATCCCCGCCGACTACCGACAGCAGACCGACGGCGAGGGCCTGACCGCCGACCAGCGCCTCGTCGCAAGCCTCGACGCGGCCCGCCAGGCGCTCGGCGAGATCGGCGACAAGCTGGTCCAGGGCGACCGCCAGGCCTTCGAGACCCAGGGCCGCTTCATCGAGAGCCGCTACAAGGAAGGCGGCGGCGGTGAGTGATGGGCCGACGTCGCCGGCCCATCACTGCGGCCGAGCGTCGGAGGTCGGTTGGAATCATTCCCAAGCGCTCATCCTGAGTAGCCGTTGAGCCTGGCGAAACGGCGTATCGAAGGACGGTCCTTCGATACGGGCCTTCGCCTTCGCTCAGTCCCTACTCAGGATGAGCGGGTAACCAAGCGCTCCATGCTCTACCGGGCCGAGTCGAAAACGCCTTCCAGCCTTTGCGCATAGGCCGTCCCGCCCGTCCCGATCGCGGCGTCGAGCCGGTACCGTCCGTCGGCGAACAATCGGACGTCGAGGCGGTCGGCGCCGGACTGGCTGCGAAGGGGCAGAAGCAGGGCCTGGCCGTCGCAACGCGCCTCGCCGCTGAAGCCCGGGACCAGGGGCGCGGTGCCGAGCGGGCCGGTCAGACGCGCCTTGACCATCCCTTCCGCCGCCGCGCACTGCCCGTCGGCGAAGCGCAGGCTGACGTCGGCGAGATCGAGCGTCGACGAGGGCACCGCGCCGAAGCCGGCCACCTCGATCGTCCCCGAGGCGTCGTCGATGCCGAAACCGTGGCGGGACATGGTGAGGCCGCCGCGGAAGCCGTCCTCGTCCTGGGCGACGTCCAGCCGCGCCCGACCGGCGAGCAGCGGCAGCATTCGCAACCGGGTCGCGACCGTCCCGAGCGGGACCGGACCGAGCCGGGCCTCGTCGAGCGCTCCAAGCCACAGGCTTCCGGCCGCGCTTCGGGCGGTCAGGCCCCTTTCGGCGAAGCCGAGGCCGTCGATGGCGAAGCGAAGCGGCAGCAGCGCCACCAGCGCGAACAGAAGGGCGCCCAGGAAGAACAGCTCCCGCCACCATCGCAGCCGCAGGCGCATCAGCGTCCCCTCGCCCTGAGAGTGATCTGGGCCGAGAGCGTCCGGTCCGGATTGCTGCTCGCGCTCAGGCGCTCGACGACGAAGCCCTGGCCTTCCAGCCCCGAGATCCAGCCGAACAGGGCCTGGGGGCGGGCCGCGCCGAGCGCGAAGGAGACCCGGCCCGGCCCCTGCGGCTGGAGCGAGGAGAGCTGGAAGCCGGCCTCGGCCGCGGCCGCGGCGACGGCCTGGTCGATCGTCCCCTCGATCGCCGCCGGACCGCCGCGCTCCAGCATCGCGATCTCGGCCGCCCGCGCCCGGGTCTCGGCGAGCGCGGCGACGGCGTCGCCATGGCGTTCCCGGGCCGCCGAAAGCATGTCGCCGAGCGGCCGAAGCACGAGGAACCAGATCAGGACGAGCGCCGCCAGGGCGAACATGATGCCGAGCAGCCACCGCTCGCGCGGAGTCCGGGCCAGCCACAGGGCCTTCCAGCGGGCGCTCATCGCGGCCGCACCAGGAGCTCGGCGACCCGGCGCCCGCCGCCGGACCGCGGCGCTCCGGCCTCGGCCACGAATCCGCCCGCCTCGACGCGCTGGCGAAGCGCCTCTAGGGAGGCCGGCGAGTCCGCCTGCACGGTGGCGCGAAGGGTTCCGTCGGGAGCGAAGGCGAGCGCCGACAGCTCGACATTCGGGGTCGATTTCACCGCTTCGAACAAGGCCCCGGCGGTGGCTCCGAAGCCGGCGCCGCCGCCGCGCAGCTCGGCCAGCCGCTGGGTCAGCGCGGCCTCCGGGTCGGTGAGGCCGGGACTGCGCGGCAGCGCCGCGGCGGCGATCCGCCGGGTCTCCGCCTCGGCGGCGTCGGCCGCGAAGATGTAGCGGGCGATGGCGACGATCTGGACGGCGAGGCTGACCAGAAGGAGGGCCCCGACCAGAACCGCCAGGCGTCGCGCCCGGGCCGGCGCCACCGTCCAGTCGCGGCGGCGGGCAAAGGGGCCCTGGCGCAGGTCGAGCGGCGCCCGCGCAAGCGCCTCGACGAGACCGTCCTCGCCGTCGACCGCGACGGCGGGCCGGCCGGCGAGAAGCAGCTCGCCCAGCTCCGGCTCGGCGGCGAAGGCCTCCTGCCGGGCGCGATAGAGGCGCAGCGGCCCGGCCTCACGGGTCGCGAACCCCTCGTCCGGAGCGGCCAGCAGCAGCGTTTCCGGAATCAACCGCTCGGCGTCCAGGCCCGCCGCCTCGACGTCGGCCAGCCAGAGCCGCATCGTCTCCATCGGCACCAGGCCGACGCAGCGCGTGCCCCCCTCCTCCGCTTCCTGGCCGGCCGCGACGTGAAGCTCGTCGAGCGGCTGGGCGCTGAATTCGGCGGCCATCAGCCGGGCGGCGGCGGAGGCCTGGGCGGCGGACAGGCCGGCCGGAAGCTCGAGCCAGCGCAGCGTCACCGCCTCCCCCGGGACGACCGCGACGACCGGCGCGCCGCGATGCGCCTCGCTGCCGTCGATCCCGGGGCCGCGCGCGGCGATCCCGCCGTCGGCGATCCGGGCCCACCCTTCGATTCCGCCCTCGCGGGCGAGGAAAAGGAGAAGGGCGTCCCTCATTCGCCGCCCCAACGCCGCGCCACGACTTTGGCCGGAGCGAGCCGGGCGTCGACCAGGGCCCATTCCTCCATCTCCGCGCCCTGGAAGGCGACGTCGAGGTCGATCGTGAACCAATAGGTCTTGAGCTGGAGCTGCGACATGGGATCGGAATTGGTCTGTAGCCCGGCCTGTTCGGCGCTGCGCCAGAAATCGTACGTGTTGCGCCAGCCCGCCGGCGGCCGGGACGCGATCAGCCCCCGCGCCCGATCGACCGTCGTCTTGCCCGGCGCGAACATGGCGAGCAGCGGCGCATCGCCCGGCAGCAGGGTGTTGACGTTGATCGGCGACATGTCGGCGGCCGGCAGGGCGCACAGATAGGGGCGAAGCTGCCGATAGATTTCCGGAGTGACCCCGGCGACGGCGCGAAGCTCGCTGGGATCGGCGAGAAGCGTGTTGCCGGTGCGATAGGCCGGCTCGCCCCCCGAATAGGCACTGTCCTCCGCGCCCTGGGGGCCGGGCTCGGAATCGCTGTCGATCCAGTCCGCCGACGCGGCGGCGATCCGCCGCGCGGCCGGCTCGGGCAGTCCGACGACCAGCATCAGGGCGACGAACTGCTCGATCGCCGCCGGCCGCTGGACGAGGGCGGCGGTCGCCTCGCCCTGGACGAGGCTGTTCAGGTTGAAGCAATTGCCGCCGTCCCGGATCGTTCCGACGGCCACCCCCTCGCCCGGCAGCGGGATCCGGCGCGCGGTGCCGTTCCAGTCGCCGGCCAAGGTCGTGACATAGGCGTCCTCCCCGGCGAGGTCGTCGATCCTCAGCGCCAGCAGGTCCTCGATGCCGAGCGCGTAGCCGCGGGCCTGGTCGAGCGCGGCGCCGTTCATCGCCATCGCAGTGGACAGCCGAAGCCGCTCGAACGCGCCGGCGGCGATCGCGGCCATGATCACGACCAGGACGAGCACGGCGAGCAGGGCCGCGCCGCGCTCGGAGGAAGGCACCGCCGGCCTCACCACATCGTCCCGGTCTGGAAGAGCTGGCGAGTCGTCCCGCTTCCCTCGGCGTCCATCACCAGCTCGACCGCGCGCGGCAGTTCGGTCGCCTTGGTCGGATCCCAGCGCTCGCGCCAATTGCCTTCGCCGTCGCGGTAGCGGAAGCGGACGCGTCGAACGCCCTCGGTCACGGTCGTCGCCGGCAAGGGCGCGGCGCCGTCGAGCCTCGGATAGACCCGCCGCTCGAGCCGCCCGTCGGCGAAGCGATACTCCACCCGCTGCAGCGACGGGCGCGGCGTGTCGTCGAGATTTTCCCAGCCGCGGCGGACGAAGGCGAGCACGACCCCGCCCTCCTCGCCGCCGCCGCCCTGGAATGCCGGCCGGGCGTTGCCCGCCGAATCGCGGGCGAGGCGGGGCGCCGCCTGGGCGAGATCGCCGGCGAGGAGAGCGCCGGCGCGGCGGAAATCGGCGAGATCGCCGAGCCGCGCCTCCGCCGCCTCCTGGGCGCGCACGCTGAACGAGAGCAGGGCGACTCCGGCCGCCGAAAGCATCCCGAAGATGAACAGCGAGACCAGCAGCTCGACGAGGGTGAAGCCGTTCCTCCCCGGAACGGGGAGGGGGACCATGCGAAGCATGGTGGAGGGGGCCCGCCGCGGCGCAGAACGGGCGCTGGGCCCCCTCCACCACCGCCTTCGGCGGCGGTCCCCCTCCCCGTTCCGGGGAGGAGCATGGCCCGCCCCCCTCATCTCGGCCCCCGCCGGAACAAGGTGAGGTTCGCCGCCTCGGGTCCCCGCTCGCTTCGGACCTGGATTGTGATCTGCTGGATCCGCGGTTCGGGCGAACGGCCGACGATCCGGACCCACTGCCATTTGCGGCCGGCATTCACCGTCTCGCCGCGAGTGGCGCCGAAGGCGGGCGGCTGCGGGTCGGTCATCGCCTCCACGCCGAGGTTGCGGGCGACGATCTGGGCCAGGGCCTGCTCCTGCAGCAGGGCGGTGGTGGACACCGTCGCCCCTTCAAGCCGAAGCAAGGCCAGGGCGGCGAGGCTGAAGACGGCGAGCGCGACCAGCATCTCGATCAGGGTGAAGCCGCTCTCCCTACCGGACGACACGGATCCGCCCCCCGTCGAGCACCTCGACCTGCGCCTCGTCCTTGCCGCGCACGAGGCGAAGCCGCGCCGGCTCGGCGAAACCGGTCGAATCGAACGTGATTCGCGCCTCGCCGCCGTCGATCGAGGCGCGGGTCCCGGCGCTCCATTCCTGCGCGACGAAGGGCCGCTCGGAAAGCGCCCGCCACTCGCCGTCGCTGCGCAATTCGAAGCCGTAGCCATTCTCCCTGAGCACGAGCGCCACCGGCCGGTTGTCCATCATCGCCCGCTCGCGCGCCGCGTCGGCGCGGGCGGCCAGCCGGAGCGCCTCGCCGCGCAGGCCGCCGCCCGGCTCCGGAATCGCCAGCACCACGGCGGCCGCGGTCAGGCCGACGATGACGAGGACGACCATCAGCTCGACGAGGGTGAAGCCCTCAGCTGTCCCAGTTGCCGATGTCCGCATCCTGGCCCGTGCCCCCTTCGCGTCCGTCGGCGCCGTAGCTGTAGATCTCGAACGCGGCCCCGTTCCGTCCCGGGGCGGCATAATGATAGGCATTGCCCCACGGGTCCTTGGGGAGGCGCTTCACATAGCCCTCCGTCGAGACCGCCTGGAGCCCTTCCGTCCCGCTCGGGTAGCGCATCTTGTTGAGGCGGTACATCTCGACGCCCTGCTCGAGCGTCGCGACGTCGGCCTTGGCCTTGGTGATCGCCGCCTTGTCGGTCGCCGGCATGACGTTGATGATCACCACAGTCGCGAGCAGGCCGATGATGACGATCACGACCATCAGCTCGACCAGCGTGAAGCCTTCTTCATCCCTCCCCGGCCTTTGCCGGGGAGGGGGACCATGCGAAGCATGGTGGAGGGGTTCTCGATACCCCGAAGAACCCCTCCACCGCGCTTCGCGCGGTCCCCCTCCCCGCGAAAACGCGGGGAGGATTTTACCACGTAAACCTATCATCCCATTCCTCCGGCCAATGTGTCGAGCTGCAGGATCGGCAGCAGGATCGAAAGAACGATCACGGCGACCAAAGCGCCCATCAGGACGATGATCGCCGGCTCGAGCAGAGCGAGCGCGGTGGTCGTGAAGCTGTCGAACTCGCGCTCGAGATAGTCGGCGGCGCGCTCCAGCATCAGGTCGAGCCGGCCGCTCGCCTCGCCGCTGGCGGCGAGATAGACGAGCAGGGGCGGGAAGATCCCCGAGCGCTTCAGCGCGCCCGAAAGGCTGCCTCCCGTCCGAACCGCCTCCGCGATCTGGGCGGTGGCGGCGCGGAGCGCGCGGTTGTGGACGGTCTCGGTGGTGAGCTTCAGGCCTTCGAGCAGAGGCAGCCGGCTCGCCACCATGGTCGAGAGCGTTCTCGCCATCCGCGCCGCGTGGAGGTCGCGCATCAGCCGGCCGATGACCGGGATGCGCAGCAGGGTCCGGTCGAAGCGCTGCCGGAAGCCCTCGTCGCGAAGCGCGCGCCCGAAGGCGAAGCCGAGCGCGACGAGGCCGAGCAGGATCGCCCACCACCAGGTGGCGAGGACGTGGGAGACTCCGATCACCGCCCGGGTCAGGAAGGGCAGGTCCTGGCCGATATCCTCGAACTGCTCGACCACGCGCGGCACGACGAACACCATCAGGGCGAAGACGACGAAGGCGGCGACGAGGGCGAGAACCGCCGGATAGGCGAGCGCGCTCAGCACCTTGCTGCGCACCTGGCCCTGCCGCTCGAGCAGGCCGGCGAGCCGCTCGAGGATCGCGGGCAGGGTCCCGGAGCCCTCGCCGGCGGCGACCATGCCGCGATAGAGCGGCGGGAAGCTGGCCGGCTCGCGCGCCATCGCCTCGGAGAGGCGGCGTCCCTCGAGCACCGAGCCGTGGACCGACATCAGCACGTCGCGGACCTGGTCCTTCTCCGTCTGGCGGGCGATCGTCCGGAGCGATTCCTCGAGCGGGCTGACCTGGACCAGGGTCGAGAGCTGGCGGGTGAAGACGGTGAGCTGGCGCGGGTTGAGCTTCTTGCGCGCGAACAGCTGCCGCGACAGCAGGGCCGGAGCCGCCTCCCCGCTCGAGCTTTCCATCCTGACGACGAACAGGCCCCGGGCGCTCAGCTTCTCCCGAGCCTCGTCGGGAGTCTCGGCGCGGACGGAGCCCCGCCTCTCCCGCCCCGCCCGGTCGAGGACGAGATAGGCGAATTCAGACATCTTCGCTTTCGCGGCGCGAGATCCGCACCGCCTCGCCGACGCTGGTGACCCCCTCGCGAACGAGCTCGCGCGCCGCCGCGGCGAGGTTCGGCGCCTGGCGGAACGCGTGCGCGGCCATCTCGACCTCGTCGGCGCCGGCATTGATCAGCCGCCTGACATTGTCGTCGACCCGAACCGCCTCGAAGACTCCGGTGCGGCCCTTGAAGCCGCTGTTGCCGCATTCGACGCAGCCGCGCGGCTCGTGGACGACCGTGCCCGCCGGCAACCCGACCAGCGCCGCCGTCGCGGCGTCCGCCTCGGCCGGCGCCCGGCAGGCGGGGCAGAGCCGCCTGACCAGCCGCTGCGCGATCACCGCCCGAAGGGTCGAGGCGAGCAGGAACGGCTCGACCTTCATGTCGCGCATCCGGGTGATCGCCCCGATCGCGTCGTTGGTGTGGACGGTGGAGAGGACGAGGTGGCCGGTCAGCGAGGCCTGGACGGCGATCTCGGCGGTCTCGCGGTCGCGGATCTCGCCGACCATCACGACGTCGGGATCCTGCCTCAGGATAGCGCGCAGACCGGCCGCGAAGCTCATTCCGACCTTGGGATTGACCTGGGTCTGGCCGACCCCGTCGACCGCATATTCGACCGGGTCCTCGACGGTGAGGATGTTGCGCGAGCCGTCGTTGAGCAGGCGAAGGCCGGCATAGAGGCTGGTCGTCTTGCCCGAGCCGGTCGGGCCGGTGACGAGGACGATGCCATTGGGCTCGCGAAGCGCGTCGCGAAGCAATTTGTGGACCGCCGGAGGCATCCCGAGCGAATCGAGGTCGATGCCCGCATTCTCCTTGTCGAGGATTCGAAGCACCACCCGCTCGCCCGCGCGGCTCGGCAGGGTGGAGACCCGGACGTCGAGGAGCTTGCCGCCGAGGGTCAGCCCGATCCGGCCGTCCTGCGGCACCCGGCGCTCGGCGATGTCGAGCCGGGCCATCACCTTGATCCGGCTGACCACCACCGGAGCGACATGGGCCGGCATGCGCAGGGTTTCGCGAAGCACGCCGTCTATCCGCATCCTGACCACCAGCCCGGTCTCATAGGGCTCGATATGGATGTCGGAGACGCCCTGGCGGGCGGCGTCGGCGATGATTCCGTTGATGAGCCGGATGGCGGGCGCGTCGTCGGCGCTGTCGAGCAGGTCGTCGGCGGTGGGCAGGTCGGTGGCGAGATGGCTGAGCTCGTCGCCGAGCCCGAGCGAGCCGGCGGCGTCGGCCGCGGCCTGGTCGTCCATCGCGTAGCGCTCGGAGAGCAATTTGTCGAAGCCTTCGGCGGTGACGGGCTCGACGGCGAG
>DASVVX010000164.1:0-7217 GCA_036386295.1 Allosphingosinicella sp. | reverse complement strand
AGGCTGATCGCGGACCTTCTCGAGGCGCTCGACCAGGAGCGGCTCGGCGGCATGGTCAAGACCGCGGTCGCCACCCGGATGCGCTCGCTCGAAGTGTCGCCGCTGCTCGGCCAGGCGCTCGAGGGGGCGATCACCGAGGAGCGGCACATCCCGATCCTCGACGGGATCGTCACCTGGGCCGGCCGGACGCTGGACGCCAACGAGGACCTCATCCGCAAGATGGTCCACGAGCGGGCCGGGATGATCATGCGCCTGTCGGGTCTCGACGAGAAGCTCGCCGACGGCATCGTCGACGGCCTGAGGCGGCTGACCATCGACATGGCGATCGACCCGGCGCACCCGCTTCGCGCCAAGGCCGAGGAAGCGCTCGCCGCGATCGCCTGGGACATGCGCTTCGATCCCGAGATGCAGGGGAAGGTCGAGGGCTGGAAGAACGAGATCATCGCCAACAAGGCGGTGACCGACTGGCTCGGTGGCCTGTGGGAGACCAGCCGCGCCGCCCTGCTCAAGGCGGCCCGCGATCCGGAGGCGGCGATGGCCGGCCGTTTCGGCGAGGCGCTCAAGCAGCTGGGCGAGACGCTCCAGCAGGACCAGCGGCTCAACAAGGCGATCAACCAGTTCGCCCGCCGCCTCGTCGTCGGCACCGCCGCCACCTACGGCAGCGGAATCGTCACCCTGGTGTCCGAGACGGTGCGGGGCTGGGACGCGCGGACGGTGACCGCGCGGCTTGAGAATGCGGTCGGCCGCGACCTCCAGTATATCCGGATCAACGGGACCCTGGTCGGAGGGCTGGTCGGGCTGCTCATCCACTCGGTGGAGGTGCTCACCTGACCCGTCGCCCCAGCGAAGGCTGGGGCCCCAGGGAGTGAAGGACGCCGAGGCTTTCACCTCCTGGGGTCCCAGCCTTCGCTGGGACGACGGGTCAGCCGTCGCTGGCCCGCTCGACGTCCGCGCCGACCGCCTGGAGCTTCTCCTCGAGCCGCTCGTAGCCGCGGTCGAGATGGTAGACCCGGTGGACCTGGGTCTCGCCCCTGGCGGCGAGGCCGGCGAGGACGAGGCTCATCGAGGCCCGAAGGTCGGTCGCCATCACCTCGGCGCCGACCAGGCCGTCGACCCCGCGCACCACCGCCGAGCGGCCGCGGACCTCGATCTCCGCGCCCATCCGGTTGAGCTCCGGAACGTGCATGTAGCGGTTCTCGAAGATCGTCTCGGTGAGCAGGCTGGTGCCTTCGGCGAGGGTCAGCATCGCCATGAACTGGGCCTGCATGTCGGTCGGGAAGGCGGGGTAGGGGGCGGTCGAGATGGAGAGCGGCTTCAGGCTCCCGTCGGCGGTCACCCGCACTCCGTCGGCCGTGTCCTCGACGATCAGGCCGGCGTCGCTGAGTCCCGACAGGATCGACGGCATGGTGTCCTTGCGGGCGCCGACCAGCTCCAATGAGCCGCCGGTGATCCCGGCCGCGCAGGCGTAGCTGCCGGCCTCGATCCGGTCGGCCATCACCGCATAGGTGGCGCCGTGGAGCCGGCTCTTGCCGTGGACGGTCAGGGTGTCGGTCCTGAGGCCGTCGATGTCGGCGCCCATCGCGATCAGGCATTTGGCGAGATCGGTGATCTCGGGCTCGCGGGCGGCATTCTCGATCACCGTCTCGCCGCGGGCGAGGACGGCGGCCATCAGCGCGTTCTCGGTGGCTCCGACCGAGACGAACGGGAAGGTGATGGTGCCGCCGACGAGGCCGCCCTTGGGCGCCTTCGCCTTCACATAGCCGGCGGCGACCTCGATCTCGGCGCCGAGCGCCTCCAGCGCCTTCAAATGGAGGTCGACCGGACGCATGCCGATCGCGCAGCCGCCGGGCAGCGACACGGTCGCCTCGCCGGCGCGGGCGACGAGCGGGCCGAGGACGAGGATCGAGGCGCGCATCTTTCGGACGATGTCGTAGGGCGCGACGGTCGAGGCGAGGCGGGAGGCGCGCATCGTCATCACCCGGCCGAACTCGTCGGGGCGCGAGCCCTCGACGGTGATCGAGACCCCGAGCTGGTTGAGGAGGTGGCCGAAGCTGTCGACGTCGGCGAGGCGGGGCAGGTTGCGGAGCGTCAGCGGCTCGTCGGTGAGGAGGGCGCAGGGGAGCAGCGTCAGCGCCGCGTTCTTGGCCCCGGAGATCGGGATCCGGCCCTCGAGGCGCTTGCCGCCGCGGATGATGATGCGGTCCATGGGGGTCCTTCGATACGGGCCTTCGCCAGGCTCAGTCCCTACTCAGGATGAGCGGATTTGCACAGCCGCTCATCCTGAGTAGCCGGTGAGCCTGTCGAACCGGCGTATCGAAGGACGGTCACGCCTTCTCCAGAGTGCACTGCAAGGGGTGCTGGTTCTGCCTCGCGTAGTCGATCACCTGGGCGACCTTGGTCTCGGCGACCTCGTAGCTGAACACGCCGCAGACCCCGACTCCGCGCTGGTGGACGGCGAGCATCACCCTCGTCGCGTCCTCGATCCCCATCTTGAAGAACATCTGGAGGACCTGGACGACGAACTCCATCGGCGTGTAGTCGTCGTTGAGCATCAGCACCTTGTAAGGCGAAGGCGTCTTGGTGCGGGTGCGGGTCCGGGTGGCGACGCCGAGGCCCGGGTCGTCGACGTCCCCGCCCTTGCGCTCGTCCGCGGCACTGGTGTCATCCCAACTCATACGCGCCCTAGATATGGCAACCGGCCGATACCCGGCAAGGGCTTCCCGGCCTTCGCCGAGGAGCAAAAGCGTCCACTCCGGCCCCGGTTCCAACGCAAAAAGGGCGGCCCCGCGGGGGGCCGCCCTTACTGCACCAGCTGGCGCTGTGGCTCCCTCAAGGGACCCCATCAAAGTATTACTTTGATGGGACCCTACAGAGCGACGGCGGCCTTAACGCGCTCGGCGGCGACCGAGTAGCGGCTGGCGAGAGGCTCGGCGACGTCGCCGGCGAGCTTGATCATCGT
Organism: Allosphingosinicella sp.; assembly: GCA_036386295.1. Taxonomy (GTDB): domain Bacteria; phylum Pseudomonadota; class Alphaproteobacteria; order Sphingomonadales; family Sphingomonadaceae; genus Allosphingosinicella. Next base: position 4,258 of record DASVVX010000164.1, on the reverse strand, counting down.
CTCGGACAGCTTCGAGCTCTCGGTGACGAAGCCGTCGAACTGGCCGCGGACGAAGTCGCTCTGGAGGCGGAAGAAGTCGGTGGCCGACTTCACTTCGGCGAAGCTCTTGAGGGCCGCGGAGGCGTCCTCGAAGCTCTTGCGGCTGTACTCGGCGACTTCCTGGCCGACGGTCTCGAGGCCCTTGGCGACGATCTTGGTGGAGGCGACCATCGCCTCGACATTGCCCTTGCTGAGCTCGGTGAACTGCTCGGCGATGCGGGTGTTGCGCTCGATCTGGGTGCGGGCGCGCTCGTTGACGTCGCCGAAGACGGCCTGGAGGCGGTCGGCGACCTGGGCGGTCTCTTTCTTCATGATTCGGGTTCCTTCGTTCTGGATTCGGACGGTCTGGGTGGCGGCGGCGGCGACGGCGCGCCTGGCCGGACGGCCGGCCTTGGCGGCGGCGCGGGCCGGCTTGGCGGCGCGGGGCTTGCGGGCCGGCCTGGCGGCCTTCGGAGCCGCGACCTTGACCACCTTGGCGGCGGCCTGCGCCGGAGCGGCGGCGGCCTTGGCGACGGCGGCCGGAGCCTCGGCCTTGGGAGCCTGGGCGGCGGTCGGGGTCTGGGTCTGGGTGTCGGCCATGGGGCTGTTCCTTCGGGTCTATGCTGCGATGCAACATAGGCGAGGGAGCGGAGCGTTTCAAGGAAAAAATGTTGCGGTGCAGCAGAGGGCTTGTTCCTCCCCGGAACGGGGAGGGGGACCGCCGCCGAAGGCGGGGGTGGAGGGGGCCCCGACTCGGTAGCGGCGGAGACGTGGACCCCCTCCACCAGCCTTCGGCTGGTCCCCCTCCCCGTTCCGGGGAGGAGCTAGCTAGCGCGCCTTGACGTAGCTCCCCGGCGCGTCCTCGATCGCCTTCAGCTTGCCCTTGCCCGGGACCCTCGCGCCCCTGGCCGGCACCTTCTTCCCGTCCAGCGCGGCGATCCACTTCGCCCAGTCGGGCCACCAGCTGCCCTTGTGCTCGGTCGCGCCGGCGACGAACTCGTCGAGGGTCGCGGGCTTCGAATCGTTGGTCCAGTACTGGTATTTCTGGGCCTCGGGCGGGTTCACCACTCCGGCGATGTGGCCCGAGCCGGCGAGGACGAAACGGATCGGCCCCTGGAAATAATGGGTGATCTTCCAGACGCTGGCGGCGGGCGCGATATGGTCCTCACGGCCGGCCTGGACGTAGGTCGGGGTGCGGACCTTGTGGATGTCGATCGGAGTGCCGTCGACGACCAGCTCACCGGCCCGGACCAGCTTGTTGTCGCGGTAGAAGTCCTTGAGATAGGCCTGGTGCCATTTGGCCGGCAGGTTGGTCGTGTCCGAATTCCAGTGGAGCAGGTCGAACGGGACGTAATCCTCGCCCATCAGATAATTGTTGGTGACGTAGTTCCAGATGAGGTCGCGGCCCCTCAGCATGTTGAAGGTCGCCGCCATGTAGCGGCCGTCGAGGAAGCCCTTCTCCTGGGAGAGCTGCTCGATCAGCTGCAAAGTCTCGTCGGCGACGAACAGGTTGAGATCGCCCGCTTCGGAGAAATCGACCTGGGCGGTGAAGAAGGTGGCGCTCGCCACCTTGTCCGCTTCGCCGCGCGACTCGAGCAAAGCGAGGGTGGCGGCGAGCGTGGTTCCGGCGACGCAATAGCCGATGGCGTGGACGCTCTTTACCCCGAGCAGCTCGCGAACCGTGTCGATCGCGTCGACCTGGCCGCGAAGCACGTAATCGTCGAGCGTGGTCTCCTTGAGGCTCTCGTCGGCCGATTTCCACGAGACGACGAACACCGTGAGCCCCTGCTCGACGGCCCAGCGGATGAAGCTCTTCTTGGGGTTCAGGTCGAGGATGTAGAAGCGGTTGATCCACGGCGGGAAGATGATCAGCGGAGTTTCGTAGACCTCGTCGGTCGTCGGGCTGTACTGGATGAGCTCGTAGAGCGGCGTTCGCTTGACCACCTTTCCCGGGGTGATCGCGATGTTCCGGCCGACCTCGAAGGCCTCGGGATCGGTATGGGTGAGCTGGCCCTTCGAGACGTCGCCGAGCATGTGCTCGAGGCCCTTCAGCAGGCTCTCGCCCTTCGTCGCCATCGCCCGCTCGAGCACCAGCGGGTTGGTCGCGGCGAAGTTGGAGGGGGCCATGGCGTCGACGAAATTCTTCGTCATGAAGCGCAGTTTCTCGCGCTGCCTGGGGTCGAGCCCCTCGATCGCGTCGACCGAGCCGAGCAGCCGCTCGGAGACGAGCAGATAGGATTGGCGGATCATGTCGAAGAGCGGGTTGTCGCGCCATTGCGGGGCGGCGAAGCGCTTGTCCTTGTCCGCTTTCTCGGCGAGCTCGGTGCGCGGCGCGGCCTCGCCGCCGAGCGCGCGCTGCCAGATGGCGAGGCCTTCGGTCCACATCTCGGCCTGCTGCCGGGCGATCTTCGCCGGATCGCCGAACAGGTTCATCCAGGGCAAAGCCGGAGCGGACTTCGGCTCGGCGGCCTCGCCCATCGCCTTGGCGACATGCTCGAGCATCAACTGCTGGGCCCGCCCCATCACCCAGGTCCAGTGCTGCATCTCCTCGAGGCTGGGCAGCGGCGGCGCCTCGGGCGCCTTGGTGTCCTCAACGGCCATGGGTCTCTCCTGTCGATCGCTATCTAGGGAATGCGCGGGGCGGGGGAAAGGTTCGGGCCCATCGTGCCGTTGCGCCTGAAGAGGGATTCACGCGGAGGCGCGGAGGCGCGAAAGGGTGGCGTTTCCGGCGACTCTCCGGCGAAGCCGGCCGGATACGGCCTCCCGCTGCCGCGGGAAGCGGGGCGATGGCCGGGGCCGGGCACGATCCCTCCGCGCCTCCGCGCCTCCGCGTGAATCGTGGGGGCGGCGGCGGGCGGCGGATAGAGCGACTTGTACTCGATCGGGCCGCGAGCCGGTTCGGACGGCTCGGAAGTTTCATAAGTTTCAGCTTCCAGGGAGGAAGAAACTTCGCTTCCCAAGAAGCCGAAGAAGCGGTCGCGGCGGGCGGTTTCGACGGCCCGGTACTCGGCGTCGTCCTCGTCGAGCTCGGCGTCGACCACCGACTGCTCCAGATACGACAGGGTGCGCTGGTAGCCGTCCTCGCCGAACGCGTGCTGCTCCTCGCCGTCGAAGCCCGCCGGCGGCGGGAAGCAGGTCCACCAGACGCCCGCGTCGTCCTTCCAGACCTCGTAGCCGGTGAAACCGTCATCGGCGGGCTTGGGCGGCTCGCGTTTTTCCAGACCCTGCTCGAGCGCGTCCATATGCGCTTCCCAGTTGGCGCAGATCGCGAGGCTCTTCGCCTCGTCGCGCTCGAGCAGGTGGGCGACCTTGCCGTAGAGGTAGGTGAGCAGGCGATTGTCGAAGACGCGCTCCTCGGCGATCAGCTCGCCGCGGTAGTAGCGGCCCCTGACCGTGCCTTCGATGGCCCGCTCCCAGAGCGTCGAGCGGATCCGGCGGGCTCCGAACAGGTGGGCGGCCTCGCAGGCGCGGTCGAACGAGCGGGCGTCGGAGCGGCGGCGGACCCGGGCGATCGCCTGCTCGGTGAGGCCCACCCGGGCCGCCGCCTCGCGGGCGATGCCGCAGTCGGCGAGCGCCTCGACATAGGCGCGCTGCTTCTCGGGGGTGAAGCCGTCGCAGCGGTGGCGGAGCGGCACCGGCTCGAAGGCGAGGCGGTCGGGCGGCTCGCCTTCGCTGGAGTTGGAGGGCGAGGCGAAATCATCGGACGCCGCCTCGGGCGATGGCGCAATGCGCGACTCGGTATTTTCCATCGGAACATTAGAACACAAGAAGAACAAAAGGGCAAATCCTATTTGCTCCACTTCGGACTTTTAGGCTCCTGCCTCCTGGTGCCTGGCACCGATTCCTATCGCCTGTCGGATGCGAGGCCGTTGTTCACCCAAAGCAGCAAAGGACCGAAGGCGCTGCGGGGGGCGGATGGGCCGGCCGGAAGGCGTAGGACTGGCGACGCGCGCCGGCCCCTTTGGTGCTTTGGTGCTTCGGGTGAAACCGGGGGTCGAGGCGCGTCGCTTCGCGCCGCGGAAGGGCCGGGGCGCGGCTATCCGCTGCAGCTTGCCCAGGGGGGCGTTCCCGAATTCCTAAGGGGACAGGTACCGGTACCTGTCCCCAAGGCGCCCTGTCCCCAAGGCGCCGTGGCTCCGGATCCTATCGCCTACGCCTCCGAGGGCGGTGCGGCCGTTGTTTCACCCGAAGCACCGAAGGACCAAAGGCGCTGTGGGGCGGAGGGGCGGCGCCGGGCGTC
>DASVVX010000163.1:0-10754 GCA_036386295.1 Allosphingosinicella sp. | reverse complement strand
AGCAGGCCGCCCTGGTCGTAGCCGACATAGCCCGGAGGCGCGCCGATCAGCCTCGAGACCGAGTGCCGCTCCATATATTCCGACATGTCGAAGCGCTGCAGCGGGATGCCCATGATCGAGGCGAGCTGGCGCGCGACCTCGGTCTTGCCGACTCCGGTGGGGCCGGAGAAGAGGTAATTGCCGATCGGCTTGTCGGGATCGCGAAGGCCGGCCCGGCTGAGCTTGATCGCCGAGGAAAGGACGGAGATGGCCGCGTCCTGGCCGAAGACGACGCGCTTCAGGTCGCGGTCGAGATGCTCGAGGGTCTTCTTGTCGTCGGAGGAGACGCTCTTCGCCGGGATCCGGGCGATGGTCGAGATGACGGCCTCGATCTCCTTGGTGGTGATCGTTTTCTTGCGCTTGTTGGGCGGCACCAGCATCTGCATCGCGCCGACCTCGTCGATCACGTCGATCGCCTTGTCGGGCAGCTTGCGGTCGTTGATGTAGCGCGCCGAAAGCTCGACCGCCGCCTTGATCGCGTCGGTCGTGTACTTGACCTTGTGATGCTCCTCGAACGCCGAGCGAAGGCCGCCGAGGATCTTCACCGTATCCTCGATCGTCGGCTCGTTGACGTCGATCTTCTGGAAGCGGCGAAGGAGCGCCCGGTCCTTCTCGAAATGGTTGCGGAACTCCTTGTAGGTGGTCGAGCCGATGCAGCGGATCGTCCCGCCCGACAGGGCCGGCTTGAGCAGGTTCGAGGCGTCCATCGCCCCGCCGGACGTCGCGCCGGCGCCGATCACCGTGTGGATCTCGTCGATGAACAGGATCGAGTTGGGCAGCTTCTCAAGCTCGGTGACGACCGCCTTCAGCCGCTCCTCGAAGTCGCCGCGATAGCGGGTTCCGGCGAGCAGCGCGCCCATGTCGAGCGCGTAGATGACCGCTTCCTTGAGCACCTCGGGGACGTCGCCTTCGATGATCTTGCGGGCGAGGCCTTCGGCGATGGCCGTCTTTCCGACGCCCGGATCGCCCACGTAGAGCGGGTTGTTCTTCGAACGGCGGCAGAGGATCTGGACGGTCCGGTCGACCTCCGGCCCGCGGCCGATCAGCGGATCGACCCGGCCGCTCAGCGCCTTCTCGTTGAGGTTGACGGTGAACTGCTTGAGCGCGCTCTCATTCTTCTTCTTGCCCTCGTCGGGCTTCGATTCCTCGGCGCCCTTGACCTCGGTGGGCTCGTTGGAGGTCTCGCCCTTGCCGACTCCGTGGCTGATGTAGCTGACCGCGTCGAGCCGGCTCATGTCCTGCTGCTGGAGGAAGTAGACGGCATAGCTCTCGCGCTCGGAGAAGAGCGCGACGAGGACGTTGGCGCCGGTCACTTCGTCCCGGCCCGAGGACTGGACGTGGAGGATCGCGCGCTGGACGACGCGCTGGAAGCCGCTGGTCGGCGAAGGATCGGTCTGACCGTCGACCTTGAGCGCCTCGAGCTCGCTGTCGAGATAGGCGCGCACAGCCTCCTTGAGCTCCCTCAGATCCACCCCGCAGGCGCTCATCACCTTCGACGCGTGGGCATCCTCGGTGAGCGCGAGCAGGAGATGCTCGAGCGTCGCATATTCGTGCCGGCGGCCGCTGGCTTCCGCCAGAGCGGTATGCAGGGTCTGTTCGAGTTCGCGGGCGAAGGAAGGCAAGACTTTTACTCCTCAAAGCCCGCAAAGATTCACGGACTACATGGCCTTAATGTCGGGCGTCGGACTGCCGGCATCAAGCGCACCTCCAAAAAAGCTGGGGACGAGGCCGAATGTTCCCGTCCCTCCGTCATTTCTTGAATAGCTGCTCGGCGCTTGCCCGGTGGTCAACCGCGGCGTCGATCTTGGCGCGCACGCGCGCGATCTCGGCCTCGAGCGCCTCGATGCGGGCGTGAAGCTCGTCGACCGAGAGCGGATCGAGGTCCTGCCGTCCGAGCAGGATCAGCGGATCGTCGGGCTTGCTGGGGAAGAGCTCGTCCAGGTCCATGGCCTCTTAGAATCTCGCGTCCGAGGCGCGGCGTCAAGGACAAGGGCTTGCGCCGCCGCGGTTTCGGCGCGAGGCGTGACCGCATGGACGCAATCCCAGAGACAATGATCGCGATCGATCCCGCGGCCCCGGGCGGGCCGGAGGTGCTTCAGCCGGTCGAGCGGCCCGTGCCGGCGCCCGGTGCCGGCGAGGTGCTGATCCGGGTCGAGGCGGCGGGAGTCAACCGGCCCGACGTGATGCAGCGCCTCGGCTTCTACCCGCCGCCGCCCGGCGCCCCGGCGATCCCGGGCCTGGAGGTCGCGGGCACGATCGCCGGCGGCGCGCGCGACGGCGAACGCGTCTGCGCGCTGGTCGCGGGCGGCGGCTACGCCCAATATTGCGTCGCGCCCGAGGGCCAGTGCCTGCCGGTTCCCGCGGGCTTCTCGATGGTCGAGGCGGCGGCGCTTCCCGAGACCTTCTTCACCGTCTGGACCAACCTGTTCCAGCGCGGCGCTGCGAAGGCAGGCGATACGGTGCTGGTCCATGGCGGCACCAGCGGCATCGGCACGACGGCGATCCTGCTCGGCAAGGTCTTCGGCCTCACCGTCGTCGTCACCGCGGGATCGGCGGCCAAATGCGCGCGGGCGCTGGAGGTCGGCGCGGCGCACGCGATCGACTACCAGGCGCAGGATTTCGTCGCGGAGGTGAAGCGACTGACGGGTGGCGCCGGAGTCGCGGTGGTGCTCGACATGGTCGGCGGCGATTATGTGCCCAGGAACCTCGCCTGCCTCGCCGAGGACGGCCGGCATGTCTCGATCGCGGCGCAGCGTGGGCCGAACGTGGAGATTCCGATCTGGGAGGTGATGCGCAAGCGGCTGACCTTGACCGGCTCGACGCTTCGGGCCCGGTCGGTCGAGTTCAAGGCGGCGCTGGCGGACGAACTTCGGCGCGAGGTCTGGCCGCATCTCGAGGCGGGGCGGATCCGGCCGGTCGTGCATGCGACATATCCGTTGGATAGGGCATCCGACTCGCATATTATGATAGAGTCCGGAAGGCATGTCGGGAAAATTGTGCTGGAGGTAGGGTGATCGAAGCTACCCTTCGCGGCAAAGCGGGATTCCCGCTTTCGCGGGAATGACGTAGGGAAGCGGGATGATTCCGGTGCTTCACGAATATTCGCAGTCGGGAAATTGCTACAAGATCCGGCTGACCGCGGCGCTTCTTGGAGTGCCGATCGAACGGCGCGAATATGATATCCAGAAAGGCGAGACCCGGACTCCGGAGTTCCTCGCCAGGGTCAATCCGAACGGCCGAATCCCGGTGCTGCAAATCGGCGAGCGCTTCATCCCGGAGAGCAACGCCGCCTGCTTCTATCTCGCCGACGGTAGCGCGCTGGTGCCGGACGACCGGTTCGACCGGGCCGACATGCTGCGCTGGATGTTCTTCGAGCAATATAATCACGAGCCCAACGTGGCGACTTTGCGCTTCTGGCTCGCCTTCGTCGGCGAGGCGCGGCTGAGCGAGCTGCAGCGGACCCTGCTTCCGGGCAAGCGCGAGGCCGGCGAAGCGGCGCTCCGGCTGATGGACGAGCATCTCGCCGGCCGCGACTATTTCGTCGGCGACCGGCTCAGCCTCGCCGATATTTCCCTCTATGCCTACACGCATGTGGCGGACGAGGGCGGCTTCGACCTTTCCGCTTACCCGGCGGTGACGGCGTGGCTGCGGCGCGTGGCCGGAGAGCCGGGCTACCTGCCGATGGCGGCCTAGCTCAGTTGACGAAGATCGCGACCAGCAGCCCCCCGACCGCCAGGGCGCCGATGCCCAGGACGACGGCGGCGCCGGTCAGCACCTTGTCGCCGGTGCTTTTGCGCTTCCGGGGCCGATCCTCGCGGGCCGTCGGTGCCCGAGTCGACTCCGGCCCGGCGGCGGTCACAAGCGCGGCGGCCTGCTGCTGCGGGACGACGTCGCCGACGCGGCCGTCGGAAATGGGGTTCGCCGCCGCCTCTTCGCGCGGCATGTCGGCGGCCTGCGCCGGAACGGCGACCGCGAGCTGAGCGGCCGCAAGCGCCGCGATCATCGTCATTTTCATCTCGTTTCTCACTCGCTCTGGTCGCCGATATAGTCGAAGATCAGGATCCCGCCGGCGATGATGACCAGGCTGGCGCCGATCGCGACATAGCCCAGGGTCGAGAAACCCTTCCTGGCGCCGTCGGGCCCGCGCCGACCCGGGGCGAGCTGCGAGACCGGCCGGCCCGATATGCTGAGGCCGAGCTTCGAATCGGTGGCGCCGAAGCCGAGCTCAGCCCCTTTGGCGAAGCGCAGCTCACCGGTCGCGCCGCGCCGCAATGTCGAGGTCAGCGCGAGGCCGGCGCGCGCCTTCTCGCGGCCGCCCAGAGGCACCCGAAGCCGGGCGCCGGCAAAGGCGGAGACCAGGCTGGGCGCCGCGGTACGGTCCAGATCGAGCTCCGCGGCAGCGGCGGGCCGGGCGCCCGGCAGGACCTGGGCGGCGGCGACCAGTCCGGCGATCAATATTCTTCTCATTCGATATTCCCCCAAATGGCGCCGCGCAGCCGCGCGGCCGATTTCATCGTCCTTCATCGCTAAGGATGCCGGGGGAGGCGCCGCTGGATGTGGCCGTGCAAAAAAAAGTCGAGCGCCCCGGCAGGCGGCATTCGTCTTGCCCTCCGCCGCCCGCTGGACTAGATCGCTGGCAACGTAACGGCCGCTCCGGGAAGGGGCGGCCCTTCTTGTTTCTGGAGACGACAAGTGGTTCAGCCGCTCATGCCCCATGCCACCGCCGCCTGGCTGGTCGACAACACTTCGCTCACGTTCGAGCAGATCGCCGAATTCTGCGGTCTTCACATCCTCGAGGTGCAGGCGATCGCCGACGACACGGCGGCGACCAAGCTCACCGGCCGCGACCCGATCCGGGCCGGCGAGCTCAACCAGGACGAGATCGACCGCGGCCAGGCCGATCCCGGCTACAAGCTTCGCATCCAGAAGGAGCCGGACCAGACCCGCCGCACTAAGGGGCCGCGCTACACGCCGGTCTCCAAGCGCCAGGACAAGCCGGACGGGATCGCCTGGATCATTCGCAACCATCCGGAGATTTCGGACGGCCAGATCGGCAAGCTGATCGGAACCACCCGCTCGACCATCGCCGCGATCCGCGACCGCAGCCACTGGAACATCGCCAACATCCAGCCCAAGGACCCGGTCACGCTCGGCCTCTGCTCGCAGCGCGAGCTCGACGCGATCGTCGCCAAGGCGGCCAAGGCCGCCGGGATCGAGCCGGCACCGCAGGACCATCGCTTGGCCGGCGACCGCGAGGCTCTGATCGAGGAGCTCCGTCGCGAGCGCGAGACCGCCGCCCGCGAGGCCGAGGCCGCACACGCCGCCGAGGAAGCCGGCGAGATCGCCGTTCCGCGCGAGCCGACGGCCGATGACCTCTTCAAGAGCTGAGCCGCGACCCGAGCCCGCCAGCCCCGACGTCTCGCTGACCGGCTCCGACGAGGCCTACAGCCACAAGGGCCTGACCTATCCGCTCGGCCGCCGCGGGCCGGCGACCGGCGAGCTGATCGCGCTCGCCGAGGGAGTCGGATGGGCGCGGCTGCCCATCCCGGGCTCGCTGAGGCATATCAACATCTGGGTGCTGGATGACGGCGAAGGCGTGGCTCTGGTCGATACCGGGCTCGACATCGCTCCCTGCCGGGAAGCCTGGGAGGCGCTGTTCGAGGGGCCGCTCGCCGGCCGTCCGGTCACCCGGGTGATCTGCACCCATTTCCATCCCGACCATCTGGGTCTCGCCGGCTGGCTGACCGGGCGGTTCGGAGTCCCGCTGTGGATGACCCGCGGCGAATGGCTCTTCGGCCGGATGCTGGCCAGCGACGTTCGCGACGCGCCGCCGCCCGCGGCGCTGGCCTTCTGGCGGTCGGCGGGCTGGGACGAATCCCGGATCGAGGCCGAGGCGGCGAAGGGCTGGGGCCGCTTCGCCTCGATCGTCAGCCCGATCCCGGTCGGCTACGTGCGGATGGAGGAAGGCGATCGGCTGAGCATCGGCGCCCGCAGCTGGCGGATCCTGATCGGCAGCGGCCATTGCCCCGAACATGCCTGCCTGATCGACGACGAAGGCGGGCTGATGATCGCCGGCGACCAGGTGCTGCCGCGGATCACCTCGAACGTCTCGGTCGGCCTCAGCGAGCCCGAAGCCGATCCGCTCGGCGAATGGCTCGATTCGATCGAGAAGCTCAGGGGCCTTCCCGACAGCCTGCTCGTCCTGCCCTCACACGGCGAGCCTTTCACGGGCCTCCACGCCCGGCTCGACGCCCTCGCCCACGGCCACCGCGACCGGCTCGACGCGCTCCACTCGAGGCTCGACGAGCCGCGACGGGCGGTCGATTGCTTCGGCACCCTGTTCGCTCGCCAGATCGAGGACAGCATGCTCGGCCTCGCCACCGGCGAAGCGCTGGCGCATCTGCGCCGACTCGAGGTCGAAGGGCGCGCGGTTCGCGAGGCGAAGGACGGAGTCGATTGGTACCGGGCCGCCTGAGCCTTGACCGCGATTGCCTCGCGGCTCATGGCTCCCCGCATGCCGGACCAGAGCGAACCCATTTCCGAGCTTAGCTTCGAAGCCGCGCTGAAGCGGCTGGAGGAGATCGTCCGCCGGCTCGAGAGCGGCGAGGCGTCGCTGGACGAATCGATCGAGCTCTACGGCGAGGGCGACAGGCTTCGCCAGCAGTGCGAAGCCCGGCTGCAGGCGGCGCAGGCGAAGATCGAGAAGATCCAGCTCGGCCGCGACGGTCAGCCGACCGGCACAATCCCGTTCGACGCCGACTGAGCCGCCGCGTGGCGGACGCCTCGCTCCTCGCCCCCGCGCTCGATCAGGTCCGCGCCGAGATCGACGCCTTCCTGTCGGATCTGCTGGCGGTGCCGCCGGATCCGCGGGCGAGGCTCTATGAGGCCATGCGTTATGCGGCGATGGGCGGCGGGAAAAGGCTTCGGCCCCTGCTCGTCGTCGCCTCCTCCGCCCTCTTCCACCGGGCTCGGGAGCGGGCCGTGCGGGTCGGAGCGGCGGTCGAGTGCATCCACGTCTATTCGCTGATCCACGACGATCTGCCGGCGATGGACGACGACGACCTGAGGCGCGGCAAGCCGACCCTCCACAAGGCCTTTGACGAGGCGACGGCGATCCTCGCCGGCGACGCCTTCCACGCGCTCGCCTTCGAGATACTCGCCGACGAGGCGACCCACGAGGATCCGTTCGTCCGAGCCGAGCTCGTCGCCGAGCTGGCGAGCGCCGCCGGCCCGGCGGGCATGGCGGGCGGGCAGATGATGGACCTCGCCGCCTCCGAGCAGGCCCTCGACCTCGCCGCCGTCACCCGGCTCCAGCAGCTCAAGACCGGCGCCCTGATCGGCTTTTGCCTCGAGGCGGGAGCGATCATGGGGCGGGTACCGCCGGAAGGGCGAATCAAGCTTCGCGGCTATGCGCGCGACGTCGGCCTGGCCTTCCAGATCGCCGACGATCTCCTCGACGAGGAGGGGCAGGAGGAGAAGACCGGCAAGAAGGTCGGCAAGGACCGGGCCAAGGGCAAGGAGACTTTCGTCACCCTGCTCGGCCGCGAGCGCGCCCGCCGCCAGGCGGAGCTGCTCGTCGCCCAGGCGATCGACTATCTGAAGAGCTACGGCGCCGAGGCCGACCTGCTTCGGGCGATCGCGCGGTTCGCGGTGGAGCGGGACCATTGACGGTCGCCGTCACCCCGGCGAAGGCTGGGGTCCCAGCGGGTGATGAGCACCTGCGCCTTTCACCCCACGGGGCCCCAGCCTCCGCTGGGGCGACGCTGGAGATGCGATGATGAGGACGGGAGTCTATCCGGGGACGTTCGATCCGATCACGCTCGGCCATATGGACATCATCCGGCGCGGCGCTCACCTCGTCGACCGGCTGGTCATCGGAGTGACCACCAATCCGTCGAAATCGCCGATGTTCACGGTCGAGGAGCGGATGGCGATGGTGCGGCGCGAGATCGCGACGCTCGAAGGCGACATCGAGGTCGTCTCGTTCGATTCGCTGCTGATGGATTTCGCCGAGCGCGAGGGCGCCTCGCTGATCCTCCGCGGCCTGAGGGCGGTCGCGGACTTTGAGTATGAGTATCAGATGGCGGGGATGAACCAGCAGCTCAACGACCGGATCGAGACGGTGTTTCTGATGGCCGACGTGTCCTTGCAGCCGATCGCGTCGCGCCTCGTGAAGGAGATCGCGCTCTACGGCGGCGACATCTCGAAGTTCGTCCCGGCGGCGGTCACCGCCGACGTCGCCCGGCGGGTGCAGGCGATCGGCCGCAAAGGCACTTGATCCCGGGGCGCCCCCCGCGCATCATCGCGGGGAAGAACGGATTTATCCGGGGAAATCCAGGACATGTATATCAAGGCTTTGCTAGCCCTGCTGCTAGGGCTGTTTCTTGCGGGGTCGGCGGCGGCCCAGGGCCTGCCGGCGCCGCCGCCGGTGCCCGCGCTCGACCCGGAGAACACGCTGCTTCTCGACCTGTCGAGCGGCGGGCGGGTCGCCATCCAGCTTCGCCCGGACGTCGCCCCCAACCACGTCGCCCGGATCAAGGCGCTCGCGCGGAGGGGCTTTTACGACGGCCTTACCTTCCATCGGGTGATCGACGGCTTCATGGCCCAGGGCGGCGATCCCAAGGGCGACGGCACCGGCGGCTCCGAGCTTCCCAACCTCAATGCCGAGTTCAACGGCCTGCCGCATGTCCGCGGAGCCCTCGCCGCCGCCCGCGAGGGGGCGCCCGAGGACGCGACGGCGGAGGCGGTCAAGAATGCCGAGAACAGCGCGAACAGCCAGTTCTACATCATGCTGGGCACCCGGCTTTCGCTGGACGGGCGCTATACGGTGTTCGGCCGGGTCGTCAGCGGCATGAACTTCGTCGACGCGATCGAGAAGGGCGAGCCGCCGGCCAACCCGACCCGGATCCTCCAGGCGTCGGTCGCCGCCGACAACAAGGCGCCGCCGGCCCCGGGCCAGGCCGTCGCGGCGGTGCAGGCCGTCGCCCCGGCGACCGTCCGAAGCGGCCATGTCGCCGGCCCGGCCGTCCCGCCGCCGCCGGCGATCCGCCTTCCCGAGGCCAAGCCCAAGCCGCGGCCCAAGAAGTCGCAGTAGCCGGCGGGTGCGCGTCGACGCCTTCGACTTCGCGCTTCCGCCGGACCGAATCGCGCTGAGGCCCGCCGACCCGCGCGACGGCGCCCGGCTGCTCGCGATCCGCCGCGGCGGAGCGCTCGAAGACCATGTCGTCGCCGAGCTTCCAAAGCTCCTCCGGCGCGGCGACGTGCTGGTCTTCAACGACACCCGGGTCATCCCCGCCCAGCTCGAGGGCCGCCGCGGCGAGGCGCGGATCGGCGCCACCCTTCACAAGAGGGAGGGGCCGCGCGCCTGGCGCGCCTTCGTCCGCAACGCGAGGCGGGTAAGCGACGGCGACCGCCTCGATTTCGGAAGGGGGGTCGCCGCCGTCGCCGGCGGGCGGCTCGACGACGGCAGCCTGCTGCTCGTCTTCGAGGGCGACGAGCCGGTCGAATCGCTGCTCGAGCGGGCGGGACGTATGCCTCTGCCGCCCTACATCGCCGGCCGCCGGGCCGCGGACGAGCGCGACCGCGAGGACTATCAGACGATGTTCGCCCGGGAAGCGGGCGCGGTGGCGGCGCCGACCGCGGCGCTCCACTTCACGCCGAGGCTGGTGGCGGCGCTCGCCGAGGCCGGAATCGGGCACGAGACTCTCACCCTCCATGTCGGCGCCGGCACCTTCCTTCCGGTCAAGGCCGAGGATACCGCCGACCACGCGATGCACTCCGAATGGGGCCGGATCGACTCCGCGACCGCCGGGCGCCTCAACGCGGCGCGGGCGGCCGGCGGGCGGATCGTCGCCGTCGGAACCACCTCGCTCCGGCTCCTCGAGAGCGCCGCCGACGAGGCGGGCTTGGTGCGGCCGTTCGAGGGCGACACCGCCATCTTCATCACCCCCGGCTACCGCTTCCGGGCGGTCGACGGCCTGATCACCAACTTCCACCTGCCGCGTTCCACCCTGTTCATGCTGGTCTCGGCGCTGATGGGGCTGGAGACGATGCAGGCGGCCTATGCGCATGCGATCCGGGAGGGGTATCGGTTCTATTCCTATGGGGATGCGAGTTTGTTGTTGCCCGGGTGACGGGCTTGGGCCGGGGCGGCCGGGAGGTTGGGGTTTCACGCGGAGGCGCGGAGGGGGTTGGGGTTCACGCGAAGACGCGAAGGCGCGAAGGGGGGCGGGTTCACGCGGAGGCGCGGAGGCGCGGCGAGGGCGATGGTCGCCTAGACCGGTAGCAATAATTCGATTCGATCTGGGTCGCAGCGGCTGCTTTCCCGGAAAGGGGACAGTTACATGACTGTCCCCTCCCTTCCCGGAAAGGGGACAGTCACGGTGACTGTCCCCTCCGTTCCAACTTCGCCCGGAAAAAGGGGACAGTTACAGTGACTGTCCCCTCCTTCCGGAAAGGGGACAGTCACGGTGACTGTCCCCTCCCTTCCAACTTCGTGAGTTAAGTGTCCGTCCCCTAATTTTCCGAAGGCGACGCGCTACGCCGAACCGGCGCGGACGGGGCCGAGGGGGGGGTCACGCGGAGCCGCGAAGGCGCGGAGCGGCGGCGCGCCGGCTCGAGGCGGGCCTTTCGAAGAGGCGGAGGGTCCGGGTACCCGTCGGGCTTCTCCGCGGCTTCGCGCCTTGGCGTGAAACCCTGGCGGCCTTGGGTCGTGG
>DASVVX010000162.1:0-21701 GCA_036386295.1 Allosphingosinicella sp. | reverse complement strand
GCGCGCCACCTTCTCGCGGCTTCGCGACATGCTGATCGGCCAGACCGCCACGGCGGCGCCGAAGGGCTTCAAGAAGGGCGCCACCATCGACGCCGAGAATCTCGAGGAGGTCGAGCGCTTCGAATGGTGGAAGTTCGCGGTCAAGGACGACAAGGTCCAGGCCGATCTGGAGGCGGTGAAAGCCCAGTATGACGAGGCCGAAGCCGTCATCCGCCGCCGGCTCGAGGACCGCATCGAGAAGCTCGAGCGGGGCGACGAGCTGCCGCCGGGCGTTCTGAAGATGGTCAAGGTGTTCGTCGCGGTGAAGCGCAAGCTCCAGCCGGGCGACAAGATGGCCGGCCGCCACGGCAACAAGGGCGTCATCAGCCGGATCCTGCCCAACGAGGACATGCCGTTCCTCGAGGACGGGACCCCGGTCGACATCGTCCTCAACCCGCTCGGCGTGCCGTCGCGGATGAACGTCGGCCAGATCTTCGAGACCCATCTCGGCTGGGCCGCGCGCGGCCTCGGCAAGCAGATCGCCGAGATGCTGGAGGACATCCATATCCGCGGCGCGGCCTTCGAAGGGAAGGACGCCAAGGGCGTGCGCTCCAAGCTCAAGGACATCTACGGCGAGAATTACGACGCCGAGATCGATGGCCTCGGCGACGAGGAGCTGCACGAGCTGGCCTCCAACCTGGTCGGCGGCGTGCCGATGGGCACTCCGGTGTTCGACGGCGCGCGCGAGGCCGACGTGTCGGCGATGCTGGAGAAGGCCGGGCTCGACCAGTCGGGCCAGGTCGTCCTGTTCGACGGCCGCACCGGCGAGGCGTTCGACCGCAAGGTGACGGTGGGCTATATCTACATGCTCAAGCTGCACCACCTGGTGGACGACAAGATCCACGCGCGCTCGATCGGGCCGTACAGCCTCGTCACCCAGCAGCCGCTGGGCGGCAAGGCCCAGTTCGGCGGCCAGAGGTTCGGCGAGATGGAGGTCTGGGCGCTCCAGGCCTACGGCGCCGCCTACACCCTCCAGGAGATGCTGACGGTCAAGTCGGACGACGTGATCGGTCGGACCAAGGTCTACGAGGCGATCGTCAAGGGCGACGACACGTTCGAGGCCGGAATCCCCGAGAGCTTCAACGTGCTGGTCAAGGAGATGCGTTCGCTCGGACTCAACGTCGAGCTGAACAGCGTCATCGACACCGACGCGGACGGCTACGCGGAGGCGGCGGAGTGAACTCAAGTCCCTCTCCCTTGAGGGGAGAGGGACAGGCGCGAAGCGCCAGGGTGAGGGCCTGAACTTCCCTCACCCTCCCACCGCCTGACGGCGGCGGGCCCCTCCCTCTCCCCTACAGGGAGAGGGGAAAAGAATTAGAGGATCGTGCACATGAACGAACTGACCACTTTCGCCAATCCGGTCGCCAAGCCGGAGACGTTCGACCAGATCAAGATCGGAATCGCTTCCCCCGAGCGCATCCGCTCCTGGTCGTTCGGCGAGATCAAGAAGCCCGAGACGATCAACTACCGCACGTTCAAGCCCGAGCGCGACGGCCTGTTCTGCGCGCGCATCTTCGGTCCGATCAAGGATTACGAGTGCCTGTGCGGCAAGTACAAGCGAATGAAGTACAAGGGCATCGTCTGCGAGAAGTGCGGCGTGGAGGTGACCGTCTCCAAGGTCCGCCGCGAGCGCATGGGCCATATCGAGCTCGCCGCGCCGGTCGCCCACATCTGGTTCCTGAAGTCGCTGCCGAGCCGCATCGGCCTTCTGCTCGACATGCAGCTCAAGCAGCTCGAGCGCATCCTCTATTTCGAATCCTACGTCGTGGTCGAGCCGGGCCTGACCCCGCTCGAGAAGTACCAGCTGCTGACCGAGGACGAGCTCCTCTCGGCGCAGGACGAATATGGCGAGGACGCCTTCTCCGCCGGGATCGGCGCCGAGGCCGTCAAGCAGATGCTGATCGACCTCGACCTCGAGGGCGAGCGCGAGGTTCTGCTGAAGGACCTGGCCGAGACCAAGTCCGAGCTTAAGCCCAAGAAGATCATCAAGCGGTTGAAGGTGGTCGAGTCCTTCCTCGAGTCGGGCAACCGGCCCGAGTGGATGATCCTCGACGTCGTCCCCGTGATCCCGCCGGAGCTTCGCCCGCTGGTGCCGCTCGACGGCGGCCGCTTCGCGACCTCGGACCTCAACGACCTCTACCGCCGCGTCATCAACCGCAACAACCGCCTGAAGCGGCTGATGGAGCTCCGCGCTCCGGACATCATCGTGCGCAACGAGAAGCGCATGCTGCAGGAGGCGGTCGACGCCCTGTTCGACAACGGCCGCCGCGGCCGGACGATCACCGGCGCCAACAAGCGGCCGCTGAAATCGCTCAGCGACATGCTCAAGGGCAAGCAGGGCCGCTTCCGCCAGAATCTGCTCGGCAAGCGCGTCGACTATTCGGGCCGTTCGGTCATCGTCACCGGCCCTGAGCTGAAGCTCCACCAGTGCGGCCTTCCGAAGAAGATGGCGCTCGAGCTGTTCAAGCCGTTCATCTACTCGCGCCTCGACGCCAAGGGTCTTTCCATGACCCTGAAGCAGGCGAAGAAGTGGGTCGAGAAGGAGCGCAAGGAAGTCTGGGACATCCTCGACGAGGTGATCCGCGAGCATCCGGTGCTGCTGAACCGCGCCCCGACGCTCCACCGCCTCGGCATCCAGGCCTTCGAGCCGGTGCTGATCGAGGGCAAGGCGATCCAGCTCCATCCGCTGGTCTGCGCCGCCTTCAACGCCGACTTCGACGGCGACCAGATGGCCGTTCACGTCCCGCTCAGCCTCGAGGCCCAGCTGGAGGCGCGCGTCCTGATGATGTCGACGAACAACATCCTGTCGCCGGCCAACGGCAAGCCGATCATCGTTCCGTCGCAGGACATGGTGCTCGGCCTCTATTATCTGTCGCTGGAGCGCGAAGGCGAGCCGGGCGAGGGCATGCTGCTGTCCGACATGTCGGAGGTCCACCAGGCGCTCAACGCCGGCGCGGTCACCCTTCATACCAAGATCACCAGCCGAGTCCCGCAGACGGACGAGCAGGGCAAGCAGTATATGAAGCGGTTCGAGACGACCCCGGGCCGGATGCTGCTCGGCGAGACCCTGCCGAAGAGCCACAAGGTGCCGTTCGAGACCGTCAACCGGCTCCTCACCAAGAAGGAGATCGGGGACGTCATCGACGTCGTCTATCGCCACACGGGCCAGAAGGAGACGGTGCTGTTCGCCGACGCCATCATGGGGCTGGGCTTCCGCCACGCCTTCCGGGCCGGAATCTCGTTCGGCAAGGACGACATGATCATCCCGCACGAGAAGGAGGGCCTCGTCGACGAGACCCGCGCGCTCGTGAAGGACTATGAGCAGCAGTATCAGGACGGCCTGATCACCCAGCAGGAAAAGTACAACAAGGTGATCGACGCCTGGAGCCGCTGCGGCGACCAGGTCGCCAACGCCATGATGGAGAAGATCAAGGCCCAGCCGATCGGCGAGGACGGCCGCATGGCGCCGATCAACTCGATCTACATGATGGCCCATTCGGGCGCCCGCGGCTCGCAGGCGCAGATGAAGCAGCTCGCCGGAATGCGCGGCCTCATGGCCAAGCCGTCGGGCGAGATCATCGAGACGCCGATCATCTCGAACTTCAAGGAAGGCCTGACGGTCCTCGAATATTTCAACTCCACCCACGGCGCCCGCAAGGGTCTCGCGGACACGGCGCTGAAGACGGCGAACTCGGGCTACCTCACCCGCCGCCTCGTGGACGTGTCGCAGGATTGCGTCATCGTCGAAGAGGATTGCGGGACCGAGAACGCGCTCGAGATGCGGGCGATCGTCCAGGGCGGCGCGGTCATCGCCTCGCTCGGCGACCGGATCCTCGGCCGCACGCCGGCGGAGGACATCGTCGACGACAAGTCTGGCGACGTTCTGGCCAGGGAAGGCGCCCTGATCGAGGAGAGCCAGGCGCTCAGGATCGACGAGATCGGCATCCAGGCGGTGCGCATCCGCTCGCCGCTGGTCTGCGAGAGCGAGCATGGCGTGTGCGGCAAGTGCTACGGGCGCGATCTGGCCCGCGGTACTCCGGTGAACATCGGCGAAGCGGTGGGCGTCATCGCCGCCCAGTCGATCGGCGAGCCGGGCACCCAGCTGACGATGCGGACCTTCCACATCGGTGGCGCCGCCCAGCTCAACGAGACCTCGAACCTCGAGGCCTCGGTGGACGGAACGATCGAGCTTCGCGACCTGCCGACGATCATGGATCCCCGTGGCCGCCGGATCGCGATGTCGCGCTCGGGCGAGCTGGCGATCGTCGACATGGACGGCCGCGAGCGTGCGACGCACCGAATCCCCTACGGCGCGCACCTGATGGCCGACCACGGCCATATCGTCTCGAAGGGCGACCGGATCGCGGAGTGGGATCCGTTCATGATGCCGGTCATCACCGAGAAGGGCGGAATCGTGAAGTTCCAGGACCTGGTCGAGGGCAAGACGCTCACCGAGCAGACCGACGAAGCGACCGGAATCGCCCAGCGCGTGGTCACCGAATATCGCGGCTCCGCCCGCTCGAAGGAGGATCTGCGCCCGCGCATCACCCTCCTCGACGAGGAGAGCGGCGAGGCGGCCCGCTACATGCTGGCGCCGGGCGCGATGCTGTCGGTCGAGGAAGGCCAGCGCGTCGAGGGCGGCGAGGTTCTCGCCCGAGTCTCGCGCGAGGCCGCCAAGACCCGCGACATCACCGGCGGTCTGCCGCGGGTGGCGGAGCTGTTCGAGGCGCGCAAGCCCAAGGAGAATGCGATCATCGCCAAGGTTTCCGGCCGGGTCGCGTTCGGCAAGGACTATAAGGCCAAGCGCAAGATCGCGATCATCCCGGACGACGGCGGCGAGCCGGTCGAGTATCTGGTGCCGAAGTCGAAGGTCATCGACGTTCAGGAAGGCGATTTCGTCAAGCGCGGCGACAATCTGATCGGCGGAAGCCCCGATCCGCACGACATCCTCGAGGTGCTCGGCGTCGTGGCGCTGGCGGAATATCTCGTCTCCGAGATCCAGGAGGTCTACCGGCTCCAGGGCGTGAAGATCAACGACAAGCACATCGAGGTGATCGTCCGCCAGATGCTGCAGAAGGTCGAGATCACCGACAGCGGCGATTCGACGCTGCTCGCCGGCGAGCAGATCGACCTGCAGGAGATGAACGAGATCAACGCCAAGCTGAAGGCGACCAAGAAGCGCCCGGCCGAAGGCAAGCCGGTGCTTCTCGGAATCACCAAGGCGTCGCTGCAGACCCGCAGCTTCATCTCGGCCGCCTCCTTCCAGGAGACGACCCGGGTGCTCACCGAGGCCTCCGTGCAGGGCAAGATCGACACGCTCGACGGGCTCAAGGAGAATGTCATCGTCGGCCGCCTGATCCCGGCGGGCACCGGCGCCGGCATGAACCGGATGCGCATCGCGGCGACCAGCCGCGACGCGGCGCTTCGCGCCCAGCACCGCAAGCTTCAGGAGTCGCTGATCGCTGCGAATTCGGCGGCCGAGGAGCATGCGGCCGAGCTCGCCCAGGGCCCCGAAGCGGCGATCGGCGACGATCCGCTCGCGGCGGTGGCTCCCGAAGGCCACGGCACCGACGCGGATGCGGGCGAGTATCTGCAGAGCTGAGGCTCGTCGGAATGACGGTTGAACCAAGGCGCCCGCCGGAGAAATCCGGCGGGCGTTTTGCTTTCCCGTCATTGCGAGCGCAGCGAAGCAATCCAGTGGCTCCGCCGGCCGGAGACTGGATTGCTTCGTCGCTTCGCTCCTCGCAATGACGATTGTCTGGGGCGAAAGCCCCGGCTAGCTGTCCCCCGAGCTATCGGAGGGCAAACATGCACAATCGGATCGGTCTTACCCTTCTCGCCGGCGTCGCCTTCGTCTCCCTGACGGCCGCCGCGCCCGATGCCGGCACCCGCTCGATCGACTCCTTCCTCGCCGCAACCCACCTCAACCCGCGCAGCCCGGCCGAATTCACCTCGGCCTGCAATGCCTATCTCGCCCGCGCCGCCGCGCTCCGGTCCGACCTGGAGGGCGAGACCGGTCCTGCCCGGGTGGAGACGACGTTGAGGAAGTTCGACAATCTCGGCTACGTCCTTGGAGCCGCGTCGGGCGATTCGGGCGTCGTCACCCAGACCAATCTCGACCCCGCCACGCGCGACGCCGCACGAGACTGCAGCCAGAAGATCGAGGCGCTCGCTACCGAGATCTCGCTGTCGAGGCCGATCTATGCGCGCCTGAAGGCGATCGACCCGAAGTCGGTGCCGGCCGAGACCCGTTTCCTGCTCGATCGCGCCATCGCCCAGTACGACCGCGCCGGGGTCGGCGCCGACGAGGCGACCCGCGCCAGGATCAAGGCGCTCCAGGACCGGATCAGCGAGAACAGCATCGCCTTCGAGCGCAACATAGCCGACGGACGCAAGGAGGTCGCCGCGACTGCCGCCGAGCTGGCGGGCCTCCCGGCCGATTACGTCGCCGCGCACAAGCCGGGCCCGGACGGCCGGGTCCGGATCACCACCGATTATCCCGATCTCGGCCCGGTCCTGTCCTACGCGTCAAACGAGGGGCTGAGGCGGCGGCTCTTCGAAGCGAACCTGACCCGCGCCTATCCGGCCAACGACGCGCTTCTTCGCAAGATATTCGCCGACCGCGCCGAGCTCGCCGCGCTGCTCGGCCGGCCGAACTACGCGACCCTGATCACCGAGGACAAGATGATCGGTTCGCCGGCCAATGCGGCTAGGTTCCTCGACGACATCGCCCGGGTGGTCGAGGCTCCGGCCCGCCGCGACCTCGGCAAGATGCTGGCTCGGCTGAAGCAGATCGACCCCGACGCGACATCGGTCCCGGCGTGGAGCACCGCCTATCTCTCGCAGCTGATCCGCAAGGAGCAATATTCGGTCGATCCCCAGGAGGTCCGCCAATATTTCGCCTACGACAACGTCCGCGACGGGATCCTTCGGCTGACCCAGGACCTGTTCGGGGTTCAGATCCGCAAGTGGGACACGCCTCTGTGGGCGCCGGGCGTGGAGGCCTACGAGATGCTGGAAGGCGGCCAGGTGATCGGCCGCTTCTACATGGACAACCATCCGCGCGAGGGGAAATACACCCACGCCAACGTCATCCCGATCCGCACCGGCCTCACCGGCCGGACGGTCCCGGTCGGAATCCTCGTGTGCAACTTCCCGGCCGGCGACCACAGCACCGGCCTGATGGAGCATCGCGACGTCGAGACCTTCCTCCACGAGTTCGGCCACCTGCTCCACCTCATCTTCGCCGGCCGGCAGCAATGGGCCCAGCAGGGTCCGTTCGGGCTGGAATGGGATTTCGTCGAAGCGCCATCGCAGATGCTCGAGAATTGGGTCTGGGATTACGACACCCTGAAGAGCTTCGCGATCAACGCGAGAGGCGAGCCGATTCCGAAGGCCCTGGTCGAGAAGATGAACCGGGCGCGCGGCTTCACCGAAGCGTTCGGCGACGCGCGCCAGCTCGGCCTTTCCTCGGCCTCGCTCGCTTTTCATCTGTCGCCGCCGGGCGAAGCCGACCTCAGCCGCGTCTACCGGACCGCCTACGACCGTTATTCGCCGATCCCCATGCCGGAAGGCCTGCACCCGCAGGCGTCCTTCGGCCACCTCACCGGCTATTCGGCCATCTATTATACCTACATGTGGTCGAAGACGATCTCGACGGACCTGTTCACCCGCTTCGAGCGCGAGGGACTGCGCAATCCGGCGACGGCGCGCCGCTACCGCCAGATGGTGCTCGCGCCCGGCTCCTCGAAGCCGGCCGCGACCCTGGTTTCCGACTTCCTCGGCCGGCCGCTCAGCCTCGACGCCTACAAGGCCCGGCTGGCGAAGGGCGAATGAGGTGGACGGAAGGCTCGCCTTCACTCTGCTGCTCGTCGCGCTGATGATCCTGCCGGCCGTGGCGGTCGCGGGCTACCGGTTCAGAAGGGCGATCCGGGAGCGGGATAGGCAGTCGCCTGCAACTCCCCCCCCAGCGGGCGGGGGGCGCTAGAAAGCGGACGCGGTCAGAGGCGTATCGGCGTTGCGCCAGGCCTCGGCGAACCGGGCCTTCTCCGCATCCGCCTTCTTTCCCTGCGCTTCGAGGGCCTTGGCCAGCCCGTGCAGCGCCCACCCGTTGGCCGGGTTGCGCACGAGATCCTCGCGGTAGACGGCCTCGGCCGCGGCCGGCCAGCCGCGTTGCAGCAGGGCGGCGCCGAGCAGGTGGCGGACCGGAAAGAATTCGTCGGACGGCTCGTTATAGGCGAGGCGGTCTTCCTTGGTGACGGCCTGGCGCAGCCATTCGATGGCCGTCTCGACCTTGCCCTCGGCGATCGCGATCCGAGCCTTCGCCTTGAGCGCTCCGATCTCGTAGAGCGGCCTGGCGAGGTTCTGCCCTTGAGTCGCCTCGGCGGGCACCGCCGCGATGGCCCGGTCCAGCTCCGGCAGCAGCGCCCTGGCTTCGGCCACCCGCCCCTTGGCGGCCAGCGCGGTCGCCCGGGCCTGCAGCCAGGCAATGCTAAGGCCGGCGAGCTTCGGATTGGGCGCCGGCTCGGCGAGGATCTCGTCCCACAGCCCGAAGCGCGCCATTCCGTCGTAGAGATAGCCGATCGACCAGTCGAGGCCGGGCATGGCGAGCAGCATCTCGTCGGGCACCGCCGCCCGGGCGTCGCGCAGCGCCTTGACGGTCTCGGCGCGCCGCCCCTCCATCGCCGCCGCATAAGCGAGGAACTGGTAATTGTGGATCAGGTACCTGGGGTAGTAATCGGGCGCCGCCGTCAGCTTCAGATAGGCGACGTCGGCGGCGGCGCCCTTGCGGTTGGCCTCGGCCGATTCCTCGTAACGGCCGACCCGCTGGTAGATATGCGCCGGCATATGCTCGAGATGCCCGGCCGCGGGCATCATTCCGACCAGCACGTCGGCCGACGGCACGGCCCGCGCCGGATCGAGCGACGCCTCGACGGCGTGGATCCAGTAATGGTTCGCGCCCGGATGCTTGGGATCCTTGGCCAGCACCTTCTGGAGCGCGGCGAGGATGGCCGGGGTGCCGAGCCCGGGCTTGCCGTCCGCGGTCCAAAGCTTCCAGGGATTGGTGTTCATCAGCCCCTCGGCGAGCATGGTCTGGACGTCCATGTCGTCGGGGAAGCGGCGAGCGACGTCCTCCATGGCGGTGACGTAGGCGGCGAGAAGCGGGGCGCTGTTCGAGGGATCGAGGGGCCTGGGCCCGTCGAAGCGCTTGGCCAGCGCCGCGATCAGGGCCTGCTCGACGGGGGTCGCCGAGCCGGCATTCGCCTGCGCCTTGCCGAGCGCCTCCCAGCCGGCCCGGGCGCGCGGCTGGGTCATGATCGGCATGTTGTAATTGGGGCCGAGGGTCAGCGCGACGCCCCAATAGCAGGACGCGCATTTCGGATCGATCTCGGCCGCCTTGGCGAACGAGCGCGTCGCCTCGTCATGGTTGAACGCCCAGACGAGGCGCATGCCCTGGTCGAAATATTTCTGCGCTTCGGGCGACGAGGTGGTGACCGGCCGGTGAAAGCTGCCGAGCCCGTCGAACAGCTGCGCGCCTATAGCCCAGTCGGCGACGCTGGCGCGGGGCGGCGGCGCGTGGCCCTCGTGCTGGGCCAGGGCCGGCGCGGCGAGGGCCAGGGCGAGGAGCGGGAGGAATCGGACGGGCTTCATGGTCGCGGCACCCCCAATCGCGGCGAGGGGCGTAGATTAACCTCGGCGGAGGGAGGGCTCAAGCTTCTCCGGTTGGCCTTCCCGGCCCCGCAGGCTATCGGCCTTCCGATGGAAACGGCCGGCCTTCGCATCGCCCTGTTCAGCGGCAACTACAATTACATCCGGGACGGGGCGAACCAGGCGCTCAACCGGCTCGTCGAATATCTGCTGCGCCAGGGGGCCGCGGTCAGGATCTATTCGCCGACGGTGGCGGAGCCCGCCTTCCCGCCCAACGGCGAGGTGGTCCACATCCCCAGCCTGTCGATCCCGCGCCGAAAGGAATATAAGTTTCCGGTGCGGCTGCCGGCGCGGGCGCGGCGCGACATCCGCGCCTTCCGCCCGAACATCTTCCACGTCGCCAGCCCCGACATGCTGGGCCACCGCGCGGTCACCCTCGCGCGCCATCTCGACGTGCCGGTGGTCGCCTCGGTCCATACCCGCTTCGAAACCTATTTCCGCTATTACGGCCTGGCCTTCCTAGAGCCGCTGATGGAGGCGATATTGCGCCGCTTCTACCGCCGCTGCGACGCCATCTTCGCCCCATCGGACTCGATGGCGCAGCTGCTTCGCGATCAGCGGATGAGCTACAATGTCGGGATCTGGACGCGCGGCATCGACCGCGAGATCTTCAATCCGGAGCGGCGCGACCTCGCCTGGCGCCGCGGTCTCGGCCTCGGCGACGACGAGCCGGTGATCGGCTTCGTCGGGCGGCTGGTGATGGAGAAGGGGCTCGACGTCTTCGCCGAGACGATCGACTGCCTCGAGCGCCGCCAAGTGCGCCACCGGGTGCTCGTGGTCGGCGAGGGGCCGGCGCAGGACTGGTTCGCCCGACGGCTTCCCGACGCACTGTTCGCGGGCTTCCAGGAGGGGCCGGATCTCGGCCGGGCGGTGGCGTCGATGGACGTGCTGTTCAACCCGTCGGTCACCGAAACGTTCGGCAACGTCACCCTGGAGGCGATGGCCGCGGCGCTGCCGGTGGTCGCGGCGATCGCCACCGGGAGCCAGAGCCTGGTCGAGGACGGCGTGACCGGCCGGCTCGTCCGGGCCGGCGCGATCGACGGCTTCGCCGCGGCGCTCGAAGCCTATTGCCGCGACCCCGAGCGGCGACGGGCGGCGGGCCGGGCTGGCTGCGAGGCGAGCCGCCGCTACGGCTGGGACGAGGTCAACCAAGCCCTGGTCGACGGCTATTGGCGGGTGATCCGCCAGCGCCGGGACGGCGGCGGCCGCCCCGCGGCCAGCCCGGTGCCTTGAAGGCGCCGCGGACGGGCCTTGTCCGCGGCCGCGGGCGCGATATGAGCCGCCGACAATTCCGAACGGGAGTCCTGCGTGAAGAAATATTGGAAGGCCGTCCTCGTCGTGCTTCTGGTCCTCGCCGGCCTTGCCTGGTTCGTCGTCGGAGCCATGAAGGAGCGGGCGGCGATGACCGCGTCGGCGACCGCGATGGTCACCCGGGTCGAGTTCGACCCGGACGAGGAGAGCAGCAGCCTCGACGAGACCGACATCGACTATGAGTTCGACTCGAACGGCCAGCGAGTGCGTTCCTCGACCTCGCTGCCGGGCGACCGGGTGAAGGACTATCCGGTCGGCCGGACCGTCGCGATCTGCTACCGGCCGGACGCTCCGGCGGCTTCGCGGATCAACACCGACGGCGGCCCCTGCGCCGGCTGACGGTCACGGTAGTCCGGCCGAGCTGAATCGTTTCCCGGCGAAGGCCGGGACCCAGCCTTCCCGCGGTACCACTGGCCCCACGCCCTTCGCCGGGGAACAAGGGTGCTGGAACGCGGTGCGCCGGCCATGGTTCTAGCGGCTGGATGGGAGGCGTGAAGTGACCGACTATGCCGCCCAGCGCGAGTGCATGGTCCGGCGGCAGATAGCCGACCGCGGGATCCGCGGCGCTCGGCTGCTCGAGGCGTTTCGTGCGGTTCCGCGCGAGCAATTCGTTCCGGAGAAGGTCGGGCCGTTCGCCTATGACGACGGGCCGCTCCCGATCGAGGCCGGGCAGACCATATCGCAGCCCTATATCGTCGCGGCGATGATCGAGGCGGCCGAGGTCTCGCCCGGCGACCGGGTGCTCGAGATCGGCGCCGGCTCGGGCTATGCGGCCGCGGTGATGTCGCTGATCGCGGCGGAGGTGATCGCGATCGAGCGCCATCATGAGCTGGTCGAGCTGGCCCGCGCGCGGCTGGCGCGGCTCGGCTTCGACAATGTCCGAATCGTCGAGGGAGACGGGAGCGAGGGGCTGCCCGAGGCGGCGCCGTTCGAGGCGATCCTTTGCGCCGCGAGCGGCAGCCACGTGCCCCCGCCGCTCCTCGCCCAGCTGTCGACCGGCGGTATCCTCGTCATGCCGGTCGGCGAGCCGGACTCGGTCCAGGAGCTCGTCAAGGTCGCCCGTCGCGGCGAGGACGAATTCGAGGAAGAGCGTCTCGGCCAGGTCCGGTTCGTGCCGCTGATCGGCGCCCAGGGATGGTCCGAACGGGGAGGGTGAGCATGTCCGTTGCCGATCTCATCGCCGCGGCGGCGGAGCCGCTTGCCGACATCGACGATCCGGCCTTCGCCGAGGCGTTCGACCGCTTCGCCGAGGCCCGGGTGGTGATGCTCGGCGAGTCGAGCCACGGCACGTCCGAATTCTACCGGGCGCGGGCCGCGATCACCCGGCGGCTGGTCGAGCGCCACGGCTTCTCGATCGTCGCGGTCGAGGCCGACTGGCCCGACGCCGCAAGCATTGACCGCTACGTCCGCCACCGGCCGAAGCGGGAAGGGGAGGGCGCGGCCGAACAGGACGCGCCATTCCAGCGCTTCCCGACCTGGATGTGGCGCAATACCGACGTCGAGTCGTTCGTCCGCTGGCTGCGGCGGCATAACGAGGGCCGGCCGCACGAGGCGATGACCGGCTTCTACGGCCTCGACCTCTACAATCTCGGCGCGTCGATCCGGGCCGTGATCGACTTCCTCGACGAGGCCGACCCGGACGCGGCTCGGGTGGCGCGCCGGCGCTACGGCTGCCTTCGGCCCTGGGCGCACGATCCCGCGGAATATGGTCGAATCGCCGTCACCGAAGGGTTCGGCCGCTGCGAGGCGGGCGTCGTCCAGATGCTCAGCGAGCTGATGACCCGGCGGATGAATTGCCTCGGCCCCGAATGCGACGAATGGCTCGACGCCGCCGCCAACGCCCGCCTGATCAAGAATGCCGAGCAATATTACCGCGTCATGTATTACGGCTCGGCGGAGAGCTGGAATCTGCGCGACACCCACATGTTCGAAACGCTCTGCCAGCTGCTCCAGGCCAAGGGCCCGGCTTCGAAGGCGGTGGTGTGGGCGCACAACAGCCATATCGGCAATGCCGCCCATACCGAGATGGGCCAGGTGCGCGAGGAGCTCAACGTCGGCCAGCTCGTCAAGGAAAGGTTCGGCGACGGGGCGCGGCTGATCGGCTTCGGCACCCACGGCGGCACGGTGGCGGCGGCGACCGACTGGGACGAGCCGATGGAGGTCAAGACGGTGCGGCCGTCGCTCCCGGAAAGCTACGAGCGGCTCTGCCATGACAGCGGCGTGCCGCGCTTCCTGCTCGACCTTCGCGAAGGTCCCAATGGCGAGGCCGTCGAAGCCCTGCTCGAGCCGCGGCTCGAGCGCTTCATCGGAGTCATCTACCGCCCGGAGACCGAGCGCTGGAGTCATTATGCGGAGGCGGTGCTGCCCAACCAGTTCGACGCCTGGGTCTGGTTCGACGAGACCGAGGCGGTGACTCCGCTCGGCGAGGAGCCGGCCGCGGGCGAGGACGAGACCTACCCGTTCGGGCTTTGATTGGTGGACGTCACCCGCCGACCCTCCTCGTCACCCTGAACTTGTTTCAGGGTCCAGTCCTCCACCCGCGAGGCGGCTCGTCGCTGGATGCTGAAACAAGTTCAGCATGACGGGGAGAGGGGGGTTTCATTCCCTTCCTCGGCCCCCCAAGTGGCGACCTCATGAAGCCCGACCTCGCCATCCTCTACGAGCATCCCAGCTGGTTCGAACCCCTCTTCGCGACGCTCGACCGCCGAGGGGTGCGCTACGAGGCGATCCGGCTTTCCGATCACCGCTTCGACCCGGCCTCGACGGACGTTCCCGCACCCGTCGTGCTGAGCCGGGTCGCGATGTCCAGCTTCCTGCGGGAGGCCGAGCACGGGATCTTCTACGCCGAGGCGCTGCTCGCCCACTGGGCGGCGAACGGGGCCCGGGTGCTCAACGGGGCCGAAGCGATCGCTGTCGACAGCTCGAAGGCGCGGCAGCTCTCGCTCATCGCTCGCCTGGGCTACCGCGTGCCCGAGACGCGTGTCGTGCATCGGCGCGGGGATCTGCTCCCCGCCGCCCGGACGATGGCGTGGCCGCTTCTGGTCAAGGCGAATATCGGCGGCTCGGGCGCCGGCATCGTCCGCTATGCGAGCGAAGCGGCGCTGGCCGAGTCGATCGCGGAGGGCAGCGTGCCGGAGAGCGTCGACAGCGTCCTCCTTATCCAGCACTATGTCCCGGCGCGCGGCGGAGTCATCGTCCGGGTCGAGACGCTCGGCGGCCGCTTCCTCTATGCGATCGAGGTGGAAAGCGGCGGCGACAGCTTCGATCTCTGCCCCGCCGACGCATGCCTCGCCCAGCCGGGGCGGGCGGCGGTGCGGATGACGGCGGTGCAGCCGCCGCCGCACTTGGTCGAGGCGGCGGAGCGGATCGCCGGGGCGGCGGGGATGGAGGTCGGCGGGGTCGAATATCTGATCGACGATCGCGATGGGACGGCGCGGTTCTACGACATCAATGCGCTGTCCAACTTCGTGGCGAAGCCGCTCGATATCCTCGGCTGGGACCCACATGACAAGCTGGTCGATTATCTCGAGGCGGCCATCCGGGAGTGCAGGCGATGAGGTTCGGTTACTGGATGCCGGTGTTCGGCGGCTGGCTCCGCAACGTCGAGGACGAGGGGATGGAGGCGAGCTGGGACTATGTCCGCCGGCTCACCCTGAGGAGCGAGGACACGGGCTGGGACCTCAGCCTGATCGCCGAACTGAACCTCAACGACATCAAGGGCGTGGAGGCGCCGGCGCTGGATGCCTGGTCGACCGCGGCCGCGCTGGCGGCGGTCACGGAGAGGCTGGAGCTGATGGTGGCGGTCCGGCCCAATTTCCACCAGCCGGCCCTGTTCGCCAAGCAGGCCGCGAACATCGACAATATCAGCGGCGGTCGGCTGTCGCTCAACGTCGTCTCCTCCTGGTGGGCGGACGAGGCGACCCAGTACGGCCTCCAGTTCGACCAGCATGACGACCGTTACGCCCGGACCCGCGAGTGGCTGGACGTGGTCGACGGGCTGTGGACCGAGAAGCGCTTCAGCTACGAGGGCGAGCGCTACCGGCTGAGGGACGCGATCTGCGAGCCCAAGCCGGTCCGCCGGCCGCGGCCGACCATCTATGCCGGCGGCGAGAGCGAGGCGGCCAAGACGATGATCGCCGGGCAGTGCGACGCCTATGTCATGCACGGCGATCCGGCCGACGCCGTGGCGCCCAAGATCGCCGACATGGCCGCGCGGCGGGAGCGGACCGGCAAGCCGGCGATGGAATATGGCATGGCCGCCTATGCGATCGTGCGCGACAGCGAGGCCGAAGCGAAACGCGAGCTGGAGCGGATCACCGCCTTGCCGCCGGAGCCGCCGAAAGGCTTCGACAATTTCGACCAGTGGCTGTCGGGGACGCAGCTCGAGCGCGAGCTCAAGCTTCAGGAATATTCGGTGTCGAACCGGGGCCTGAGGCCGAACTTCGTCGGGACGCCCGAGCAGGTCCGCGAGCGGATCGAGGAATATGAGGAAGCGGGGCTCGACCTGCTGCTGCTGCAGATGAGCCCGCAGGCCGAGGAAATGGACCGTTTCGCCGCCCAGGTGATTGGACCGATGAAGGCGCTCTAGCCGTCATTGCGAGCGAAGCGAAGCAATCCAGCGCTGCGCCGGGCGCTAACTGGATTGCTTCGTCGCTTCGCTCCTCGCAATGACGGATGACGAGGAGAAAGCGAATGGCCGACGTCAGCAACAACGAAGCCGAGCATCGCTACGAGCTCGAGGTCGACGGTCAGCTCGCCATCGCCGAGTACCGGCTTCGGCCCGGGCGCATCACCTTCACCCATACGCAGGTGCCCGACGCTCTCGAGGGGCGGGGGATCGGCAGCCGCCTGGTCAAGGCCGCGCTCGACGACGCGCGAGCCCAGGGCCTCAAGGTCGTGCCGACCTGCCCGTTCGTGAAGCATTATATCGACACGCATGCGGATTATCGGGATTTGCTCGCCTAGCTCGTCGCCCCAGCGGAGGCTGGGGCCCCGGCGGGTGAAAGGCTCGGCGTTCATCACCCTCCGGGGTCCCAGCCTTCGCTGGGACGACGGTCAGAAGGATGAACGTACCCCCATCACCACGCTCTTCGTCTCCGGATCGTCGCCTTCGGCTCGGGTCAGCCGGGCGGTGCGGCCGAGGTCGCGGGACCAGCTGAGGCCGACATAGGGGGCGAAGGCCTCCTTCACTTCGTAGCGCAGCCGTAGCCCCGCCTCGGCATAGCCGAAGCCGCGGCCGAGGCCGAGCTCGGGCATGTCCTCGCCATAATAGTCGAGCTCCGCGCTCGGCTGGAGGATCAGGGCGCCGGCCAGCTTCTGGTTGTAATAGCCGGCGAGGCGGGCGCTCAGCTCGCCCTTGTTCGACAGATAGGCCCAGCCGCCCAGCCACAGCGCCTCGCCGTCGTCATATTGGGCGCCGACGGTCGCATAGGCGCGATCGGCGCCGGACTGGGCATCGTAGCGCATGCCCGCATTGGCGTCCCAGGCGCGGGCGAAACGGTAGCTGTAGAGAGCGTTGAGCTCCACATAGCCGGGGGCGCCCCACGCCTCCCCTTCGCCGTTCGTGCCGAGCCACAGGCGGTGGCGGTCGCCGCCGACCAGGGCGGAGAAATCCCAGGCATAGCCGTCGCGGCTGCGCTGAGCGGCATATTCGAAGCGGTCGAGCAGCCCCCATTGCAGCTTGAGCCCGGCCGGAGCCGTGTCGCCCTCCACCTTGCTGTAGCCGAGGCGCGGAGGGGCGGCGAGGGCGTCATCCTCGACGAGCCGGTAATCGAGGCGCTGCGCGGCCGCCGGGACCGGGGCGAGCGCGGCGAGAAGCAGGGCCGAGGAAGCGGGAAGGCGCATGCCTCCCTCCTAGCGCCGGAGGGTTAAAAGCCGCTTAGGGCCGGAACACCGCAATCATCGGGCCGAGCGACGAATAGCCGTCCTGACGGCCGGCGCCGGGGTCCCAGAGGCTCGAGACGGTGCCGTCGAGATAGAGGGCATCGGCGCAGCCGAGCCCGTCGCGGAAGAAGCGGGCGAAGCGGCCGAACGAGACGCCCTCCTCGCTGATCGCGAACCAGGCGGTCGAAGGGCCCGCGACTCCGACGCCGTTTCGGACGAGGCGCGAAGGCCCGTCGGAGTCGAAGCGGGGATGGAGCTTGCCGCGGATGACCAGCATCGGGCCGGATTGGGTCGCCCAGGCGATGTTCCGGTCCGCCCTGGTGAAATCCCGGCTCGGCATGACGGACGGCCGGCCCCTGGCGTCCACGGCGAAGACTCCGTTGGGCTGCAGGTGGAAGTTTCCCGGGCCGTCGCGAAGGTTGAGCCGATGGCGCCTGACGCCCTTCTCCACGAAGAGCCCGATCGGGCGCCCGGCCTCGTCATACATTCCGGCGTTCATCGCGAAGCGAAGATGCCGGCGTTCGCCGCCAAGCCGGGCCTCGAGGCGCTCGAAGCTTCGAAGCGGGCCCGCCTCGCCGTCCAGGAAGAAAGCGAGCCGGTCGCGCCCCGCTTCGTAGCGGCAGGCGGTGAACAGGCTGCCTTCGAAGCGGCGCTGCTCGCAGGCCGGAGCCGCGGCCGCGACCGGCCGCTCCGGCGGATCGGCGGGCTGCTCCTCCGCCCGGCAGCCCGCGAGCAGCGCCGCGGTCAGGAGCAGGCTAGAGCGAATAGCCGCCGTCGCTGACCAGGCAGGCGCCGGTCATGAAGGCCGAATCGTTGGAGAGGAGGAAGGCGATCTGGGCGGCGATCTCCTCGGGCTTTCCGAAGCGCGCGAGCGGCGTCCCCGCCGCCATCGCCTTGAACGCCGCCGCCTCGCCCTGGCGCTCGACCATCTCGTTGAAGGCCGGCATGCCGCGCCAGATCGCCGTCTCGACCCCGCCGGGAGCGATCGAATTGACCCTTATGCCGAGCGGCGCGCCCTCCTTCGCGGCGATCCGGGCGAGGTGGATGACGGCGGCCTTGGAGGCGCCGTAGGCGGCGATCCCCGGCTCGGCCTTGAGGCCGGCGGCCGAGGCGGTGAGGACGATCGCGCCGCCGGTGTCGCGCATCGCCTTCATCGCCGCCTGCAGGGTCAGGAAAGCGCCGTCGAGGTTGATCGACATCACCCGGCGCCAGTCGGCGAAGCCGGTGTCGGCGATCGCGCCGCCCTCGCCGATGCCGGCGTTGATCACGGCGTGGGTGAGGCCGGTGAGGTCCTCGCGCTCCCACAGGCTCTCGTCGGCGACGTCGCCGATCCGGATCTGGCGCTCGCAAGGCAGCGAGAAGGCGAAGTCGCGAAGCCTGTCCTCGTCCCGGTCCATCAGGATCAGCTTACGGGCGCCCGCTTCGGCGAGGCGTGTGGCGGTGGCGGCGCCGATGCCGGAAGCGGCGCCGGTGATGAGGACGATGGCGTTGGCGAAGTCGGACATGGGGGGAGTGTAACGGGTCCGTGCCGATCCGTCATCCCGGCGGAGGCTCGTCGTCCCAGCGCAGGCTGGGACCCCGGCGGGCGAAGACCGCCGCGCCTTTCACCCGCTGGGGCCCCAGCCTTCGCTGGGGCGACGACCTAAGCCGCGTCGCCGATCCCTAATTCGCCCAGCTTCCGATACAATGTCGACCGGCCGATCCCCAGCCGCCGCGCCACCTCGGTCATCCGGCCGCGATAATGGCCGATGGCGAGGCGGATGACGTCGGCTTCGATCGCCTCGAGCGGGCGCAGGTTGCCGTCGGGGTCGTAGAGCGTGATGCCGGGGCCGTTGGACAGGGCCGCCTGCTGCGAGGCGCCGTTGAGGGCGGGGCGGTGGAAGTCGCTGGCGCGCCGCGAAAGGGTCGATTCCTGGGCGATCTGCGGGAAGTCGGCGGCGGTCAGGGCATTGCCGTCGCACAGCACGGCGGCCCGGAACAAGGCGTTCTGGAGCTGCCGGACATTGCCCGGCCAGCCGTAGCGCATCAGCACCTCGAGCCCGTCGTCGGTGATCGAGAGGTGGCGCATGCCCGGCTGCTCGGCGATCCGGGCGAGGAGGTGGCGGGCGAGCGGCGGGATGTCGCTGGCGCGGTCGCGAAGCGGCGGGATCGGCACATGGACGACGTTGAGGCGATAGTAGAGGTCCTCGCGGAAGCGGCCTCGGGCGACCTCCTCGGCAAGGCGGCGGTTGGTGGCGGCGATGATCCGGACGTCGACCGTGTGGATGACCCGGCCGCCGATGCGCTGGATCTCGCCCGTTTCGAGGGCGCGAAGGAGCTTTACCTGGGTTTCGAGCGGGAGCTCGCCGATCTCGTCGAGAAACAGGGTCGATCCGTCGGCATCCTCGAATCGTCCGACGTGGCGGTCGAAGGCGCCGGTGAAGGCGCCTTTCTCGTGCCCGAACAGAACCGATTCGACGAGGTTCTCCGGAATCGCGCCGCAATTGACGGTGATCATCGGCTTGCGGCCGCGCGGGGAGGCGGTATGGATCGCCTGGGCGATCACTTCCTTGCCCGAACCGCTCTCGCCCTCGATCAGCACCGAGACTCGGGCCCGGGCGGCCTTCGCGGCAACCGCGAGCGCCGAGCGGAAGGGCGGGGCGGACCCGACAATCTCCTCGAAGGCGAGTGGCCGGACCGAGATCTTCTCGGACAGCGGGCGGAGCTCGCCGCCGCCGCGCTGGCGGCGGTCGGTGGCGGCGTTCAGCGCCGCGAGCAGGCTGTCGGGCGCGATCGGCTTGACCAGGAAATCATGGGCTCCGGCGCGCATCGCCTCGACCGCCACCGCGACCGAGGTCTGGGCGGTCATCACCAGCAGTGGAAGGTCCGGGCGCATCGCGCGGAGCTGCTCGATCACGCCGGTGCCGTCGGGGCCGGGCAGCCAGTGGTCAAGCAGGATCGCGTCGACCGGAGGCCCGTCGACCTCGGTCAGGATCTTCGCGGCCGCGTCGATGTCGGGGGCGCCGCGCACCCACCAGCCGGCGCGTGCGCCGATGGCGGTGACGAGGCGGCGCTGGGCCGGCTCGTCGTCGATCAGCAGCAGGCAGCGTGTGGGATCCGGCCGCATCGTCTCTCCATCCATGGCGTGTCTGAAGGCCGCTTTAGGCGAGGCCGGTAAAGTTCGGCTTAAAACGGGACGCCGAGGACAGGTGGTGCGCGGGGGGCTCGCGCCGGGGCGGGCAACGTGCCGCTTCCCACGTCGCGGCGGCGTTGATAAGAGGTCGCCGCACCACAGGCGCGAGGATCGACATGGCGGCAGAAGGCGAGCTGGAGAAGGAAGTCGTCACCCACAGGAAGGGCTATGAGGGCTTCATCTTCCTGATGAAGTGGGGGGCGATCGTCTGCGTCATCCTCGGCTTCATCGTCATCCTGCTGATCCGCGAATAGCGGCCGGTGAAGCTCGCGGTCCTGAAGGAGACGGCCGAGGCCGAGCGCAGGGTCGCGGCGACTCCGGAGACGGTGAAGAAGCTCGTCGCTCTGGGCGCCGAGGTCGCCGTCGAGGCCGGCGCCGGACTTGCCGCCTCGGTCGCCGACTCCGATTACGAAAGCGCCGGAGCGACGGTCGCGCCGCGCGAGGCGGCGCTCGCCGGCGCCGACGCGATCCTCGCCGTCCAGGCTCCGGATCCGGCGACTCTGCCGGGCGCCGCGCCGGGCGCCCTGGTCGCGGCGATCTTCGATCCGTTCCGCCAGCGCGATCGGGTCGAGGCCTATGCCGGCGCCGGGCTCGAGGCGCTGGCGATGGAGCTGATGCCGCGGATCACCCGCGCCCAGTCGATGGACGTCCTCTCCAGCCAGGCCAATCTCGCCGGCTACAAGGCGGTGCTCGACGCGGCGGCCGAATATGGCCGGGCCTTTCCGATGATGATGACCGCGGCCGGGACGATCCCGGCGGCCCGGGTGTTCGTCATGGGGGTCGGAGTGGCCGGCCTGCAGGCGATCGCCACCGCCCGGCGCCTTGGCGCGATGGTCTCCGCGACCGACGTGCGCGCCGCCACCCGCGAGCAGATCGAGAGCCTCGGTGCCAAGGCGGTGTTCGTCGAGAAGGTCGCCGGGATCGAGGGCGAGGGCGCGGGCGGCTACGCGACCGAGATGTCGGACGAATATAAGGCGGCGCAGGCCGAGCTGGTGTCCGGCCATATCGCCAGGCAGGACATCGTCATCACCACCGCGCTCATCCCCGGGCGGCCGGCGCCGCGGCTGATCTCAGACGCGCAGCTCGCCTCGATGCGGCCGGGCAGCGTCGTCGTCGACCTCGCCGTCGAGCAGGGTGGCAATGTCGAGGGCTCCGCGCCGGGCGAGGTGGCGGAGCGGCACGGCGTTCGGATCGTCGGCCATCGCAACGTTCCGAGCCGCCTCGCCGCCGACGCTTCGGCGCTCTACGCCCGCAACCTCTACAATTTCCTCTCCGCTTTCTGGGACAAGGAGGCGGGGCGTCCGCTTCTCCCGGACGAGGACGAGATCGTGAAGGGCGTCCGCCTGACCCGCGGCGGCGCGGTCGTTCACGAGCGTCTCGGCGGCTGAGCGAAAATCCCGCTTCCCCCTCTCGCACGCTGTTGACAGGGGCTCCGCCGAACCCTATTTCGCGCTCATCCCGATAACCGGTCGTCCGGCGGCGCTTTCGTGCGCTCGTCGGCTATCGCTGTTTTGGGGCCCATCGACGCGTAGAGATGGGGCGGCAGCCATTCCGCCCTGTGGAGCAGGAGAAAATTCATGGCTCGAAT
>DASVVX010000161.1:0-15869 GCA_036386295.1 Allosphingosinicella sp. | reverse complement strand
CCACCTTTCCGGATCGACCAGATTCCCCCATGCGCCTCCTGATCCTCTCGCACGTCGGCGATGTCCATTCCGCCGCGGTCGCTGCAGCGCTCGGCAATTATGGTGTCGACGTTGAGATTTACTGCTTTGATCAATTCCCTATATCCTCGACGATCACCTATGACTTGAAGACTGCAGGCCCCGTGCTCCGCGGGCCGCAAGCCGATTCCAGGCTCGACGTCTTCGACACGGTCTGGAACCGGCGCGGCTGGGATCCTGTATTTCCACCCGAGCTGGACGATTGCGATCGCGAGCTGGTGGCGCCGATGTGCCGGCGCTTCGCCGACGAGATGCGACTGTCGCCGCCGACGGGCCAGCTCTGGGTAAATTCGCGCGAGACGCAGTTGAAGATGCGAAGCAAGGCCGTCCAGCTCCGCCTCGCCCGCGAGACCGGCTTCGGCATCCCGCGCACGATCATCTCGAACGACATTGGCGCGATCCGCGAATTTCTGTCCCGGCCCGGCGACTATATCGTCAAGTCGCCCGCTCCAATGTCGTGGACCGAGGACGAGGCCGTGATCTTTCTGCCGACCACCCGGATCGGCCTTGCCGACATCATCGACGAGGTTTCGGTGCGCTCCTGTCCGATGATCTATCAGGAGCGGATCGAGAAGAGCTATGAATTGCGAGTCGTCGTCTGCGGCGAACGGATTCTGTGGGTCAAGCTGCACTCGCAGGAAGGCGGCCGCTATCGCGACGACTGGCGGCATGGCGTCGTGACCGAAATGAAGGTTGAGCCCGTTGCGGCGCCGAACGGGCTGGAAGCGAAAGTCGCGCAATTTTGCCGGCGCGCCGGCCTGCTTCACGCTTCCTTCGATCTCGCGGTCACTCCGGACGGCTCGGCCGTCTTCTTCGAAGTGAACGAACAGGGCCAGACCCTGTGGATCGAAGAGGTCAACCCCGATATCCGGGTTCTCGAAATGCTCGTCGCATTCTTCGCCGACCCCCGGGGCCGGGAAGGGCGGTGGCGCGGCGATCCCGTCCGCCTAGCGGAACATCTCGCGCGGGCGGCCTGAACGCGAATCGGTCTTGCCGCCGCTCGGAGCCTGGTCGCCGACCAGGCCGACGAGCGACCCGGAGGCGGCGTCTTGCAGATCGGTGAACTGCGGCGAGGCGGCCGTGCTGGTCAGGCTTCCGGCAATGCGCGCGGTACGGCGGGTGGAAGGCAATCCCGCTTCGTTCGAGTAGAGCCCTTTCAGGAAGGCCAAGTCGAACGTCGTCGCGACGTCGGCGCGCCCCTGTGAGAAGATCTGCAGGATCGAGGGCCGCTTGAGGCTTGCCACCCGCTCATAGTTGATCATGGACAGGCCGAGCATGGCCGAGAAGTCGGCGACTTGCGCCAGCGTTAGCCCTTCCAAGTAGCGTTTCTCCAGAATGATGAACGCCAATGTGATGTCCAGCCTGACCGGTGTGGTCAGCCGCGACATTGAGACGTTCGAAGCTATGTAGGCGTGCGGCGAGATGGGCTGCGGCGGCGCTCCATCGAAAGACACCATCGTTACATGCTCAACCGAGCCGCCGTCGCTTCTCTTCTGGTCGACGGAATACCAGTTCCAGACAGGGCCGCGGCTGCGCCGCAGCCGCAGGACTTCGGCATTGGTCATGGCAGCGAAGAGCAGCGGCCTCTTCTTGCGAAGCGATGCCAGGGCCGCGGCTCCGTCCTCCGCGACGATCACCGTGAGGTTGGGCTCGCAGCCGCCATTGGCCACCCTGGGCCCGACCGCCTCGGCGACCTGCCTGATCCGGGTCTCAACCACGCTCGCATAGTCGGCCGGCAGCCCGATCACTCGCGGGCATACTTCAGCCTCGAATCGGCCCATCGGCTCGTTGCCAACGATCGCGATCGACCTAACGTCGCTGAGATCTTCGTCGGCATTGGCACGATGGCCGGTAACCACGATGTCTGGCTCGATTTTATTCGTGCTCGCAGGATTGGACGGCACTTGTGCCGCTATTGCGGTGGCCGATGCTAAACATGGGATAAACGAATATAAGAAACGGCGGCGACGAACACTGCTAGCGAGTCGCAACATGATACCGCTCCGGCCTCGGGAACGAAGAGGATGGCAAAACACACGCGGGCCGTCAACTTGGCGCGTAACAAAATAGGTCCGAATTGGCGTTGAGACTACTTGCACGATCCCTGCGGAGGTTACGGGTGCTGCGAGGCGCGAACATATCGCGACCTGGCAACAGTATTTCGGAAGGCCTGCAACGGGTTATTCAGCTGGGCGCAGCGATCGGCGCGATCGGCGTCGGCGCCAACCGATCGCAAGTCCTCTGGTGCCCAGGAGAGGACTCGAACCTCCACGCCCTTGCGAGCGCCAGCACCTGAAGCTGGTGCGTCTACCAATTCCGCCACCTGGGCACGGGAGAAGAACAGTCGGTAGGCGGCGCGAACTAGGGGGCAGGCCCGCGCTTGTCAACGCGGGTGCAACGGGGCATGGGGGCGCCGCATCAGCGAGGCGTAATCCATGGCATCGACGAGCGACGCGAGGGACCGCGTTGTCACCTTGTTCGGCGGAGGCGGGTTCCTCGGCCGCTATACCGCCCAGGCCCTGTTCCGGACCGGAGCGCGGGTCCGGGTCGCCCAGCGCAACCCGCGCCGGGCGAACTTCCTCCACCCGCTGGCCGCCGTCGGGCAGCTGCAATTGCTTCCGGTCGACATAAGCGACGCCGGGGCGGTCCGCGCCGCCGTCCGCGGCAGCGACGCCGTCGTCAACCTGGTCGGGATCCTGAAGGGCGATTTCGAGGGGATCCACGTCGCCGGCGCGCGCAACGTCGCCGAGGCCGCCGCCGCCGCCGGCGCTTCGGCTCTCGTCCACGTCTCGGCGATCGGCGCCGATCCCGAGGCGCAATCCGCCTACGCCCGAAGCAAGGGGGAGGGGGAGGCCGCGGTCCGGGCCGCTTTCCCCGCCGCGACGATCCTTCGCCCCTCGATCCTGTTCGGGCGGGAGGACAATTTCGTCAACCGCTTCGCCGGGCTGGCTCGGCTCGCCCCGGCGCTTCCGGTGATCAGCGGCGGCACCAAGTTCCAGCCCGTCTATGCCGCCGACGCCGGCCGGGCCGCGACCGCGGCCGCGCTCGACCCGCGGCGGTTCGGCGGGAAGAGCTTCGAGCTCGGCGGGCCCCAAGTCCTGACCATGCGCGAGCTGATCGAATGGGTGTGCGAGACGACCGGCCATAAGCGGCCGCTGCTCGACATTCCGGACTCGGCGGGACGACTGCTCGCCCGGGCGACCGGCTGGCTGCCGGGGGCGCCGATCACCTGGGACCAGTGGCTGATGCTGAGGCGCGACAATGTCGTCGCCGAGGGCGCCGAGGGGCTCGAGGCGTTCGGCTTGCCCAAGACCCCGCTCGCGGCGGTCGCCGAGGGCTGGCTGACGAGCTACCGCCGCCACGGCCGGTTCGCGGCCAAATCGCCTTACTAGATGGAGAGTGACGCAGTGGGTCACCGGATTTCCTCCCCTCCCTGCGTGCAGGGAGGGGGATGATGGAAGCCAGCCTCCTCACCATCATCCTGCTCGGAATCGTCGAGGGCGTCACCGAGTTCATCCCGGTCTCCTCGACCGGCCACCTCGTCCTCGCCGCCGAGCTGCTCGGCTTCGAGAGCGGCGCGGAGGGGACGTTCGAGATTGTCATCCAATTGGGCGCGATCCTCGCCGTCATCGTCCTCTACTGGCGGCGCTTCTGGAACGTGCTCGTCGGGCTCTTCCGCCGCTCGCCCGGCGCGATCGCCTTCACCCGCAACGTCCTTCTCGGCTTCCTTCCGTCGATGGCGATCGGAGCCGTCGCCTACGAGGCGATCCAGCGCATGCTCGAGACGCCCTCGATCGTCGCCGTCGCCCTCATCCTCGGCGGAGTCGCGATCCTCCTCATCGAGCGGATGACCAAGCGGGTCACCGTCGAGAGCGTCGAGTCGATGGGCTGGAAGACGGCGCTCGGAATCGGCCTCATCCAGTGCCTGTCGATGATCCCCGGGGTGAGCCGCTCGGGGGCGACGATCATGGGGGCGCTGGCGCTCGGCGTGGAGCGCAAGACGGCGGCCGAGTTCAGCTTCTTCGTCGCCGTGCCGACGATGATCGGCGCCTCGGCCTATGCGATGCTGAAGTCGGGGGCCGAGCTCGGCGCCGGCGACCTCGGCGATATCGCGGTCGGCTTCGCGGTCTCGTTCGTGGTGGCGCTGGCCGTGATCAAGGCCTTCATCGGAATCGTCACCCGCTACGGCTTCGCCCCCTTCGCCTGGTACCGGATCGCGGCGGGGACGGTGGCTCTGGTCTGGCTGATGGCGAGGTAGAGGAGAGGCCGTCATTGCCAGCGAAGCGAAGCAATCCAGCGGCTCGGACTCCGACGCTGGATTGCCGCGTCGCTTCGCTCCTCGCAATGACGAAGCGTTCAGATTAGGCTCAGCCTCCTCGGGCGATAAGCCGCAACCGAGTCGCCGCCGTGCGCGTTTCCGGGCGGCGCCAATGGTTTGAGGAGGCATGCTTGCGTAGACTGATCATCGCCGTGACGGCGCTCGCCGCGGCCGCGCCGCTCGCCGCGCAGCCCTATGCCGACCCGCGCGACGAGGAGATCGTCCGCCGCCTGCCGCCGCCCCAGGAGGTCGAGCGGATCGGCGATTCGCTCGGCGCCGCCGCCGACGCGCTGATGGACGTCGACGTCGGTCCGGTCGCCGACGCGCTCGACCCCTATCACCGCCGCTACCGCCACGGCCGTCGCGAGACTCTGGGCGACCTCTACGGCCGCCGCGATCCCTATGCGCGCGAGCGGATGCGGGCCGAGATCGGCGCCGTCACCGTCGGCCTCGGGGCGGCGATGGAGCAGGTCGCGGTGATGACCCCGGTGCTGCGCCGGAGCCTCGACGAATCGATCCGCCGGATGGAGGAGGCGATCGCCCGCGGCCGCTACGCGCGGCCCTATGACGATCGCTACGATCCGAGGGACGACCGGGATTACGATCCGGAATACGACCCGCGCTAGCTCCAAATTCCTCCCCTGCATTTGCAGGGGAGGGGGACCATGCGAAGCATGGTGGAGGGGCCTCGCCGACTCCCAAGAACCCCTCCACCGCGGTCCGCGCGGTCCCCCTCCCCGCGAAATCGCGGGGAGGAATTCAGGCGTGGCGCGCCCCCTCGGGCAGCGCTAGAGGCGGAGCTGCATGTGGCAGCTCTACCAATTCCCCTTATGCCCCTTCTCGCGCAAGGTCCGGCTGATGCTGGCCGAGAAGGGCGTCGCCCACGAGCTGGTGCGCGAATCGCCCTGGCTCAAGCGCGACGAGTTCGCCGACCTCAATCCGGCCGGCCAGACCCCGGTGCTGGTCGAGGAATCGCGCGGCATCGTGCTGATCGATTCCAAGGCGATCTGCGAATATTTCGAGGAGACGGTCGACCGCTCGCCGATGATCCCGGGGACCGCCCCCAACCGCGCCGAGGTGCGGCGGCTCGAGGCCTGGTTCGACGAGGGGCTGTACGGCGAGGTGGTGGCGCCGCTGATGGCGGAGCGGATGACCAAGCGGCTCGTCGCCCGCGACCCGCCCGACACGCGCGTGCTGCGCGAGGCGATGAAGACCGCCAACAACCATATCGACTATATCGACTATCTGCTCGACCACCGGCGCTGGCTGGCCGGGCCGGTGCTCAGCCTCGCCGACCTGACGGCGGCGGCGCACCTCTCGGTCGCCGACTATCTCGGCGGAATCGACTGGCGCGGCCACAAGCAGACCGCCGACTGGTATTCGGTGATGAAATCGAGGCCGAGCTTCCGGCCGCTGCTCACCGAGCGGATGGAGGTGATCGCGCCGCCGCCCCATTACGACAAGGTCGATTTCTGACGCCGACAGGCGTCATCCCGGACTTGATCCGGGATCCATGAAGACTGGGGTCGGAGCTTATTCCCGAACGGCTGTGTTCATGGATTCCGGCTTTCGCCGGAATGACGACGCGCCGTCACGAAATAATCGAGGCTCTTGTTGTCCGACAGGTGGAAGCCCCGGGCCGGGCCCCAGGCGAGGCCGTGGCAGTCGACGATCTCGAGCCCGCAGTCGCGAAGCAGGACGCACAATTCCTCCGGCGCCAGGAACTTGTCCCAATCGTGGGTGCCGCGCGGGATCCGGCCGGTGCCCTCGCCGATCAGGATCAGCATCAGCCTCGACATCGCCGTCCGGTTGGGGGTGGAGAGGATGAGCAG
This sequence comes from Allosphingosinicella sp., assembly GCA_036386295.1. Classification (GTDB taxonomy): domain Bacteria; phylum Pseudomonadota; class Alphaproteobacteria; order Sphingomonadales; family Sphingomonadaceae; genus Allosphingosinicella. Next base: position 9,641 of record DASVVX010000161.1, on the reverse strand, counting down.
GCCGTCGTCGGCGAGCGCGTCGGCAAGGCCCTGGACGAACGTCCTCGTCTCGGCCACGTGCTCGACCACCTCGAGCGAGGTGACGAGGTCGAACTTTCCGTCCAGCGCCTCGACGCTTCCGACCCGATAGTCGATGTCCAGCCCCTGGCCGAGCGCATGCTCGCGCGCGGCGGCGATATTCTCGGGCGCGGCATCGACGGCGGTGACCGCCGCTCCGAGCCGGGCGAGCGGCTCGGCGAGAAGGCCGGCACCGCAGCCGACGTCGGCCGCCCGCCGCCCCTCGAGCGGTTTGAGGCTGCATTCGTCCAGCCCCCAATGCTGGTCGACCTGGTCGCGGATGTAGGCGAGCCGGACCGGGTTGAGCCTGTGGAGCATGGCCGACGACCCGTTCGGGTCCCACCAGTCGCCGGCCATGGCGCCGAAATGCGCGGCCTCGCGGGGGTCGATCGTGCTCGTGTCGGTCATGTCCGCGTCCTGTCGCTGCCCACAATCTCCTTGCACTCAACGCCGCGACAGGAAAAGAGACCCCGGCTTCCGCCGGGGTGACGACTGAAACAATGGCCCGCATCGTGATGAAATTCGGCGGCACCTCGATGGCGGGCATCGAGCGCATCCGGCATGTCGCGCAGCGGGTGAAGGACGAGGCGGAGGCTGGGAACCAGGTCGCCGTCGTCGTCTCGGCCATGGCCGGGGAGACCGACCGGCTGATCCAGTTCTGCCGGGAGGCCTCCAGCCTCTACGATCCGCGCGAATATGACGTCGTCGTGGCGTCGGGCGAGCAGGTGACGAGCGGGCTGCTCGCCATCACCCTCCAGGGGATGGGGCTCAACGCGCGCTCCTACATGGGCTGGCAGCTCCCGATCCGGGCCTCGGGCCACGCCTCGGCGCTGATCGACGATATCGACGCGACCGTATTGGAGCGGGTGTTCGGGGAGGGCGGGATAGCCGTCATCCCCGGCTTCCAGGGGGTCGCCGCCGACGGCAGCCTGGCGACTCTCGGGCGCGGCGGATCGGACACGTCGGCGGTGGCCCTGGCGGCCGCGGTCAACGCCGACCGCTGCGACATCTACACCGACGTCGACGGGGTCTACACGACCGATCCGCGAATCGTGCCGAGGGCGCGCAAGCTGCCCGCCGTCACCTACGAGGAGATGCTCGAGCTCGCCAGCGTCGGCGCCAAGGTGCTCCAGACCCGCTCGGTCGGCCTCGCCATGCGCGAGAACATCCCGGTCCGAGTCCTCTCGTCGTTCGACGACCGTCCCGGAACGATGGTCGTCGGCGACGAGGCCATCGAGGAATTCAACATGGAACGGCAATTGATCACCGGAATCGCCTACGACAAGAACGAGGCTCGGGTGACCCTGACGGGCGTGCCCGATCGGCCGGGCTCGGTCGCGGCGATCTTCGCTCCGCTCGCCGAGGGCAATATCAACGTCGACATGATCGTCCAGTCGGTGCCGCGCGCCGGCCAGAAGAGCGACCTCACCTTCACCGTGCCGACGGCGTCGCTGGCGCACAGCCGCGATCTGCTCGAAAAGGCGCGCGAGGGCGTCGGCTTCGACGAGATCCTGACCGACACCAACGTCGTCAAGGTGAGCGCCGTCGGCGTCGGGATGCGCTCCAACGCGGGCATCGCGGCGACCATGTTCAGGGCGCTGGCCGAGCGCGGCATCAACATCCTCGCCATCACCACCTCGGAGATCAAGGTCTCGGTGCTCGTCGCCGAGGAATATACCGAGCTCGCGGTGAGGGTGCTTCATACGGCTTACGGGCTGGATGACGAGGGGGGGGAGTCGTGACCGTCATGCCAGCGAAGGCTGGCATCCATGCGGCGGCCGCGTCCTGCACGAACTCAGAATGGACCCCAGCCTTCGCTGGGGTGACGGAGGAAGAATGACCGACGCCAACGACAATTCCGTCGGCCACGGCCGCCTCGCCCGGCTGATGAAGCGCGGCACCGACTTCCTCGGCTGCGAGGTCGCGATCCTCGGCGGGGCGATGAGCTGGATCTCCGAGCGCAGCCTCGTCTCGGCCCTGTCCAACGCCGGCGCCTTCGGGGTGATCGCCTGCGGGGCGATGACCCCCGACCTGCTCGACACCGAGATCGCCGAGACCCGCGCGCGGACGGACCGGCCGTTCGGGGTCAATTTGATCACCATGCACCCGATGCTCTCCGAGCTGATCGACGTCTGCAAGCGCCACCAGGTCAGCCACGTCGTCTTCGCCGGCGGCCTTCCGCCGACCGGAGCGATCGACCGGGTCAAGGAAGGCGGCGCGAAGCTGATCTGCTTCGCCCCGGCGCTGGCGCTGGCGAAGAAGCTGGTCCGCTCCGGAGTCGACGCCCTGGTCATCGAGGGGATGGAGGCGGGCGGCCATATCGGGCCGGTCTCGACCTCGGTCCTCGCCCAGGAGATCCTCCCGCCGCTCGCCGCCGACGTCCCGATCTTCGTCGCCGGCGGGATCGGCCACGGCGGGCTGATCGCCGGCTATCTCGAGATGGGCGCGGTCGGGGTCCAGCTCGGCACCCGCTTCGTCTGCAGCCACGAATGCATCGCCCATCCCAATTTCAAGAAGGCCTTCATCCGGGCCTCGGCGAGGGACGCGATCACCTCGGTGCAGATCGATCCGCGCCTTCCGGTCATCCCGGTCCGGGCACTCAAGAACCGCGAGATGGAAAGCTTCGCCGCCAAGCAGCGCGAGGTCGCCCAGCGGCTCGATGAAGGCGGCATCGAGATGATGGAGGCCCAGCTCCAGATCGAGCATTACTGGGCCGGCGCGCTCAGGCGGGCGGTGATCGAGGGCGACGTCGAGACCGGCTCGGTGATGGCCGGGCAATCGGTGGGCATGGTGAAGGAGGAGGCGCCGGTCGCGCAGATCCTCAGGCAGCTCGTCGACGAGGCCGCCCACGCGCTGGAGCGGCGGTCAGTTTAGCGGAACGGATTGCGGATCGTCATAGTCCGCTCGACGATCAATCCCTCTTGCATGTCCTCTGACCAAAAGACGCTGCAGCCCTCCAGCAATGCAGCCGCGAGAAGAAGGCTGTCAAACAGTCGCAGGCGGTATCGCTCAGCGAGAGACAGCCCCAGCTCGTGCGTCTCCAAAGTTATTGGTACCACGTTGAGAAGCGTTCGAACGAACAATAGCGCCTGATGGATTTGCTCCCAAGAATAATCATATTTTCTTCGGCAAACCGAGGCCATCTCGTTCAAAACCTGGACACTGATAATTCCCCCTCCAACGATCAGCGCTTCGGCAGTCGCCGCCTTCTCGCCTTCGCCGGTGAAGTAGACGAGAACATTGGTGTCGATGAACGGATTCACCGCGCATTGGCCTCCTCGCGATCGAATTTAAATCCAGGAGGCATTGTCCCCCGGAGCCGTCGCAATCCTTCGATCGCCTCTTCCCGTGTTATTCGCCGCGAAACACCCACGCCTGGCGAGAGCGGCACGAGATCTACTTCGCTCCCCACCTGAATTCCGAGGGCTTCGGCCACATCCTTGGGGATACGTATCGCCAAGCTGTTGCCCCATTTAGCCACCTTCATATTAAATTCCTGGATATACATTGGTTCGCATGTATATCATAGCCGACTATTGGCTCCGGAGCAATTCCTCGTGGCGCGCCCTCGGCCCCATCTGCTACCGCTCCGCCATGCCCGCCCAGTCCGCCGCTTCAGCCCGCGAGATATTGACGGGGCTGCACGACGTGATGGCGTCGCGGGCGAGCGCCCAGGCGAAGCTCAACAAGGTGGTCAAGATCATCGCCGAGGCGATGGAGAGCGAGGTTTGCTCCATCTACCTGCTTCGCGAGGGCGTGCTCGAGCTGTTCGCGACGGTCGGGCTGAACCAGAGCGCGGTGCACGTCACCCGGCTCGCCCTCGGCGAAGGGCTGGTCGGGACGATCGCCAAGGACGTCAACATCCTCAACCTCGCCGAGGCGCCGAGCCACCCGGAATTCGCCTATCGGCCGGAGACGGGCGAGGAATTGTTCCACAGCTTCGCCGGCGTCCCGATCATCCGCCGCGAGCGGGCGATCGGGGTTCTCGCGGTCCAGCATGCCGAGGCGCGGGCCTATGACGCGCTCGAGATCGAGGCGCTTCAGACGGTGGCGATGGTGCTCTCCGAGCTGATCGCCAACGCCGGCCTCGCCGACAAGGCGGCCAAGGCCGGCGCGGCCGAGCGCGACGAGGGGCCGGAGCGGCTCCAGGGGCTGAAGCTGGTCGCCGGAATGGGGCGCGGGCAGGCCGTGTACCACCAGCCGCGGATCCTCATCGAGCATACCGTCGCCGAGGACGTCGAGGCGGAGCGCCACCGGGTCTATTCCGCCTTCCGCAAGATGCGCGAGCAGATCGACGCGATGACCAACCAGGCCGAGTTCGGGACGGCCGGCGAGCATCAGGAGGTGCTCGAGACCTACAAGATGTTCGCTTACGACGAGGGCTGGTCGAGGCGGATCAACGAGGCGATCGATTCCGGCCTCACCGCCGAGGCGGCGATCGAGCGGGTCCGCCAGCGCATGCAGATGCGGATGCGCGAGATCGACGACAGCCTGCTCCAGGACCGGATGCACGATCTCGACGATCTGTCGAACCGGCTCTTGAGGATCGTCGCCGGCCAGCTCGGCACCGCGGCGCAGATGGGCCTTCCGCACGACGCGGTGCTGGTCGCGCGCAACCTCGGGCCGGCCGAGCTGCTCGAATATGACCGGCGGCGGCTGAAGGGGGTAGTGCTCGAGGAGGGATCGCTGACCGCCCACGTCACCATCGTCGCCCGGGCGATGGGGATCCCGATGCTGGGCCGGGTGCGCGACGTCCGCCAGGTGATCGGCGAGGGCGACGAGGTGCTTCTCGACGGCGACGAGGGGGTCGCCTTCATCCGGCCGACCGGCGCGGTCGAGGAAGCGTTCAAGGCCAAATTGCTGGTCACCCAGAAGCGCCGGGCCGAGTTCGCGGCGCTTCGCGAGGTGCCGCCGGTGACGAAGGACGGCCTGCGCGTCACCGTGATGGTCAACGCCGGGCTTCGCGACGACGTCGCCGCGCTCGACCTGGTGGGCGCGGACGGAATCGGCCTGTTCCGGACCGAATTCCAGTTCCTCGTCTCCGCCGCCTTGCCGAGCCGGGAGAGCCAGCAGAGGCTGTACAAATCGGTGATCGAGGCGGCCGGCGACAAGCCGGTCATCTTCCGGACGATCGACGTCGGCGGCGACAAGGCGCTGCCCTATATCGACATGGGCGACGGCGGCCGCGAGGAGAATCCGGCGATGGGCTGGCGGGCGCTCCGACTCGCCCTCGACCGCGACGGGCTGATGAAGGCGCAGGCCCGCGCCCTGCTCTGCGCCGCCGCCGGCCGCGAGCTCAACGTCATGTTCCCGATGGTCTCGGAGCCCTGGGAATATGACGAGGCGCGGGCGCTGGTCGAGCAGCAGCGCGAATGGCTCGCCGGCCGCCGCAAGCTGCTTCCCAAGACGATCCGCTACGGCGCCATGCTCGAGGTTCCGGCGCTGGCCGAGACCCTCGACATCCTGCTGCCCAAGGTCGACTTCCTGTCGATCGGAACCAACGACCTCACCCAGTTCCTGTTCGCCGCCGACCGGGCCCATCCCAAGCTCGCCGAGCGCTACGACTGGCTGAGCCCGTCGATCCTCCGCTTCCTCAGGCGGATCGTCCGCGAGGCCGACGCCGCCGGGGTGCCGGTCGCGGTCTGCGGCGAGATGGGCGGGCGCACCCTGGAGGCGATGGCGCTGATCGGAATCGGCCTCACCCGCTTCTCGATCACCCCGGCCGCGGTCGGCCCGATCAAGGCGATGATCCGCTCGCTCGACCGGTCGGCGCTTCTTCCGGCGGTCGAGGCGCTGCTGGCCCGGCCGCCGGCCGACATGCGCGGCGCCTTGAGGGAATGGGCGGAGGAGCGGGGGGTGCAGGTGTAGGCGTCATTGCGAGGAGCGAAGCGACGCGGCAATCCACCGCCGCGCTCGCGACGACCGCCGCGCTGGATTGCTTCGCTTCGCTCGCAATGACGAATTCGCTGTGCCGCAGTCCGGTTGACTTTGCCCGCTCACCCCGTCTCTATGATTTGATCGGGAATGGAGGAAAACCGGGCCAGATGGCGGACATCGATCAGGACCAGCCGCAGGCCCAGTCGGTCGGCGAGCGGCTTCGAATCGCTCGCGAGGCCAAGGGGCTGAGCCTCGAGGACGTCGCCCGCCAGACCCGGATCCCGGTCCGCCACCTCGAGCATATCGAGCGCGCGGAATGGGACGCACTCCCCGCCATCACCTACAGCGTCGGATTCGCGCGCAGCTATGCCAACACGATCGACCTCGACGGCGCCCGAATCGGCGCCGAGGTCCGCGAGCTGCTCGGCGGAGTGCGCGGCGGCGGGACCACCGCCACCGCCTTCTACGAGCCGGCCGATCCGGCGCGGGTGCCGCCGCGCTCGCTCGCCATCGCCGCCGCGGCGATCGCCATCCTCCTCGTCATCGGCTATCTCGTCTGGCGAAGCAGCGCGGTCGACGACGGCTCGCCCGCCGACGTCGCCATCACCCGCAGCGTGGAGCAGCCTTCCGCGAACCCGGCCGCGCCGCGCCCGGCCCAGCCCGCCCGTCCAGCGGCGGCGAGCGGTCCCGTCGTCCTCACCGCGGTGGAGGACGTCTGGCTCAAGATCGACCAGGCGGGCGGCGGCTCGCTCTACATGGGGACCCTGAAGGCCGGCGAAAGCTACCAGGTGCCGGCCGGGGCCCAGGCCCCGAAGCTTCGGACGGCGCGGGCGAACGTGCTTCGGGTCAGCGTCGGCGGCACCCCGGTCGCGCCGCTCGGCCCGCCCGAGACGACCATCTCCAACGTCAGCCTGCTTGCCGCCGATCTCCTCGGCCGGGCGCAGGGCGGCGCGGCGCCGCCGCCCTCGCCGCCGGTACCGTAATATTTCACTCTTCTACCCCGGCGCCAAGCCGTTTAGGGTGCGGCGAGGGACTGAGAGCGGGGGAATTGTGATGCGTTTTCATCTTCTTGCGATGATGCTCCTGGCCGGCGTCGCGGCCCCGGCCGCGGCCCAGCGCAACGACTCGCCGGAAAAGCGCATCGAGCGGCTCGAGCAGCAATTGCGCGCGGTCCAGCGCAAGGTCTTCCCCGGCGGCGCCGAGGTGGCGCCCGAGATCGAGCCGCAGTCGGCGCCAGGCGGCGACACCGGGGTGCCGGCCTCAAGCGCCGTCGCCGACCTCACCGCCCGGGTCGATTCGCTCGAGGCCCAGCTTCGCGAGCTGACCGGGCAGGTCGAGCAGAACGGCAACCGGCTGCGCCAGATGGAGAATGCCATCGCCCAGCTCCGCGACAGCCTTGGCGGTCGGCTCGACGCGCTCGAGAAGGCCGGGGCGCCCGCGGCCGAGCCGGCGCGGCCGTCCGCTTCGACTCCGCAGCTGCCGAGGCCTTCGGCGGCGGCGGCGGCGAACGACGATCCCCCGGCGCGCCCGGCGGCCCCGGCCTCGGGCGAAGCGGCCGCCGAAGCCGCCTACAACGCCGGCTTCCGGCTGTGGGAGGCGAAGCGCTATGTCGAGGCGCAGCAGGCGCTCGAGGCGGTCGCCAAGCGCTATCCGGGCAGCAAATGGGCGAGCTGGGCGGCGAACCTCGCCGGCCGCGCCTATCTCGACGCCGGCAAGCCGGCCACCGCCGCCAAGACCTTCCTCGCCAATTACCAGGGCAATCCCAAGGGCGAGCGAGCCGCCGACAGCCTCTACTTCCTCGGCCAGTCGCTGGTCGCGCTCGACAAGCCGGCGGACGCCTGCAAGGCCTATGACGAATTGCAGGACGTCTACGGCGCAACAATGCGCGACTGGCTGAGACAGCGCCTCCCCGAGGCTCGCCGCCAGGCCAAGTGCCGCTAGGCATCCTCGCCCGCCCGTCATTGCGAGCGAAGGCGAAGCAATCCAGCGGCTCAGGCGCAGTAAGCTGGATTGCTTCGTTGCTGCGCTCCTCGCAATGACGGTCAGGCGCCGCCGCCGCCCTTCGCCGCCATCTTCTCCGCCCGTTCCTCATATTCGGCCGCCATCCGGTTGAGGGTGGCGACGACGTCGGGAGTGGCGATGCCGCGGGCGAGTCGGCGGCAGCGGCGGGCCTGCTCCCTCAGGAAGGCGGCGTCCTCGCTCATGCGGGGTCAGCGAAAAACCCAGTCGCGCGTTCCCGGAATAGCGCCGACCGGTTCATCACGGCGGACCTTGCGCAACCGATACGGTTATTTTGCGGATCGCGGAGGCGCCGCTATAGAAGCGGAAAAGTTCAGCAAGGGGATGAAATATGTCGGGTAAGCTGATGATCCTGGCCGGTGCGGGCCTCGCGGCGCTGGCGGTCGGGGCCACCGCTCTGGCGCAGGCGCGCGGCGGCGGGCCGGCCGTCTACTGGATGAGCGCCGACACCGCCTCGGGCATGGCCGCCATGGCCGCCGGAACGGGCCAGAGCGGACGGCCGAGCGCCGGCGCGGTGATGGGCCAGATGTTCGGCGGCGGCCGCGGCGGCGGCGCCTCGTATGTCCACAACCTCACCCTCCAGCTCGGCAGCCCGCGCCGCGCCGCCGGCCCGCCGAGCGCCGAGCACGTGCCGCCGCCGGGGCTCCAGGCCGGCCAGGTCCTTCCGCTGCTGACTCCGGCCGCGGCGCCGAGCGCGACCGGCCCCGTCCAGCCCTGGGGCCAGATGCAGAAGCCGCGCGGGCGGATGCTGATCTACTGGGGCTGCGGCGAGACGGCCCGCCCCGGCCAGCCGGCGGTGATCGACTTCGCTTCGATGGCGGCGGGCAAGATTCCGCCGGCCTTCGCCAACATGGCCCTGAAGCCGATGACCCCGCCCTCGGCGGCGACCTCGGCGACCTATGGCGAATGGCCGAACGAGCGCAGCCAGACCCGGGTGCCGGCGGGCGGCTCGCTGATCGGCGAGCATGTCATTCGCGGCAATTATTCGCCCGAGATCCGCTTCGCGCTGGGCGCCGGCCAGGATTTCCTAGCCCCGGTCGTGCTGACCTCGAACAGCGCCGGCCCGTCGGGCTCGATCCCGCTGGTCTGGCGGCCGGTGCCCGGGGCGCGCGCCTGGTTCGGAGCGGTGATGGGCGCCGCCCAGAACGGCGATTTCATCATCTGGACCTCGTCCGAGACCCAGGCGGCGATGATGGCGTTCGATTACATCGCGGAAGCCGACATCGCCCGGCTGGTCCAGAGCCGGGTGCTGATGCCGGCGACGGCGGACCGCTGCACCGTCCCGGCCGAGGTCGGGCGCGCGGCGCCGCAGTCGATGCTCAGCCTGGTCGCCTTCGGCGGCGAGAGCAATTTCTCCCAGCCCCGGCCGGCGACGGCGCCGCGCGCGTGGCGGCCGGAATGGACGGTCAAGCTGAGGACCAAGTCGACCCATATGGGCCTGCTCGGGATGACCATGCCGGGCATGGACGACGACGACGGCGGGCCGGCGGCCGAAGAGACTCCCGAACAGCGGAAGAAGCGCAAGAAGGAGCGGCTGCGCGAGGGGCTCAAGGGGATATTGGGGCAGTAGTTCCTAAATCCTCCCCTGCATTTGCAGGGGAGGGGGACCATGCGCAGCATGGTGGAGGGGCCTTGCCGACTCCAAAGAACCCCTCCACCGCGCTTCGCGCGGTCCCCCACCCCGGCAA
>DASVVX010000160.1:0-7720 GCA_036386295.1 Allosphingosinicella sp. | reverse complement strand
CAGGCCAACCACATGAACCCCGAGGAAGCGGTTCGCGTGTTCGAGACTCTCCAGCCGAAAATGGCGCTGGGCATGCACTGGGGCACCTTCCAGCTGACCTTCGAGGCGATCGACGACCCGCCCAGGCGTCTCGCCGAAGCGACGCGCGTGCGGGGGATCGCGGCGGGGCGGTTCGTGACGGCCGAGGCAGGACGGAGCTTCAGAGCGCCTTGATTCCCCTCTCGCTGAAGCGGCGCCGAGCCCTCACCCTGCCGCCGCTCTCGCGGCGGCTGTCCCTCTCCCCTTCAGGGAGAGGGATTAAGGGACGATCAGCTTCACCGCGCCCTTGCGTATGCGATATCTGAGCGGAGTCTCCATCGCCGTCGCCTCCCCGTCCACCGCGACGATCAGCGAGTGCCGGCGCGAGTCGATCTCGACCTCCTCGATCCCCTCCACCGTCAGGAAGTCCTCCTGGCGGTCGGGCCGGCCGAGCATCGCTCGAAGCGACAGCCAGGCGAAGCCGAGCCGCGAGCGGGCGAGCGGCGCGTAGACGCACAATTCGCCCCGGTCGATCGCTTCCCGGCGCCCCAGGCTGAGCAGCCCGGTCTCATATCTGTTGTTGCCGACGAACAGCAGGGCCGTCTCGACCGGCGCCTTCGTGCCGCCCAGGCGAAGCGTCAGCCGGCGGCTGGAGAATCGCCACACCGCCCGGGCCGCCGCGACCAGCATCGCCCGCCGCTTGGTCCGGCCGAGCTGCCTTTGCTGCGCCTCCCGAGCCTTGACCAGCATCGGATAGAGGCCGACCGCGCTGTTGTTGACGAAGACCCGACCGTTGACCTCGGCGACGTCGACCCGGCGGGTTCGGCCGGCGGCGATCGCCGCGGCGGCCTCCTTGAGGTCGATCGGCACTCCGGCGTCCCGCGCGAAATGGTTCAAGGTTCCCATCGGCAGGACGCCGAGCGGCATGTCGGTTCCGGCGACGGCTCCGGCGGCGGTGCTGACGGTGCCGTCGCCGCCGGCGGCGACGAGCGCGTCGGCGCCCTTCGCCTCCGCCGCCTCCGCGCAGCTCCGGTCGAGCTCGCCCGGCTCGACGATCCGCACCTCAGCCTCGACTCCGGTGCCCTCGAACGCCTCGCTGATCCGTTCCTCCGCCCCCGCGGCGGAGCCGCCGCCGCGATTGACGATGACGATGACCCTCAATCGGGCGGGCCCATCCGGAAGACGCAGAATTTGTGGCCGTCGGGATCGCGGAAATAGGCTCCGTAGAAGGCGCGCTCGCCTTCCTCGCCGCGGACCCCGGGCGGGCCCTCGTCGCTTGCGCCGAGCTCGAGGGCCCTGGCGTGGAGCCGATCGACCTTTTCCCGGCGGTCGACGACCAGCGACACCATGTTGCCGTTGCCGGCCACCGCGGGCTTGCCGTCATAAGGCCGGGTCACCGCCACGCCCGGCTTCCCCCAGCCGGTGCCGTAGAGCGTGAAGCCGCTCTCCATCTGCATCAGCCGGGTGGCGCCGATCTCGCCGAACAAGGCGTCGTAGAAGGCGCGCGAACGATCGAGATCGTCGCTGCCGAGCGTGACGTAGCCGATCATCGGCTCAGCCCTCCTTGGTGCCTGCGCCGCACTCGCCGATGCGCTTGCCCGAGACCCGCATCTCCATCGTCATCGCCTTGCCGCCGAGGTCGGTCTTCGACTTCATCGTCATGTCGATGCTCTGGGCGCTGTATTGGCCGTCCATCTCCATCACCGTCGTGCCGGCGCCGCCCTGGCCGGTGCAGGTGGTCTTGCCCTTGATCTTGCCGCCGGACCAGCTGAAGCCCTCGGCCTTGCAGCTGTTGTCCTTGCCGGTGAAGATGTCGCCCTTGGGTCCCTTGGCCTCCTCGGGAGTCATGCAGGTCTTGGTGGTCGAGGAGGCCTGCGCCTTCATCCCCTCGGCGATGCCCGCCGGAAGGCCCTCGGCGGCGACGTTGACCACCTCGGTCTTCATCTCCCATTCGCCCGGCTGGAGGTTCACTCCGGAAGCGGAAGCCGAGGCCGAGCCGCTACCGCCGCCCGCCGCCGCGCTCGAATCGTTGCCGCCGCCCGACTTGCCGCACGCCGTCAGCGCCAGAGCCGCCGCGCCCAGGATAAGATAGGTCTTCATCGTCATTCCCCCTTCTGGTGATTTCAGTGGCCGGACGCGGAGGCGCCCGGCCCGAGCAGGTCGAGCACCGCCACCGTCATCGCTTCGGTGCCGAGCCGGATCGCCGGCTCCGGATCGATCTTGAACAAAGGCGAATGGTGCGACGGCACCGGCGGGCCGCCCGCCCTCGCGGCGTCGAACGCCGCCTGCGGAGTCCCTCCGACCTGGAAGTAGAAGCCGGGCACTCCGAGCTCGGGCTGGACGAAGTAGGTGAAGTCCTCGGCGCCCATGCTCTCCTGCGCGAACGGCACCACCGTTCCGGGCGCCAGAGCTTCGCTCCAGGCAGCGCGGACCCGCTGGGCCAGCGCGGGCGTGTTGCTCGTCGTCGGAGTCCCTTCCGAGACCTTGACGTCGGGCAGCCGGTTCTCGGCGACGCCGTTGGCGCGGGCGATGCCCTTCGCCATCCGCTCGATCGCGGCGAGCAGCTGCTTGCGGGTCGCTTCGTCGTTCGCCCGAACGGTGATCTGCAGGTCGGCGCGGTCGGAGATGATATTGTGCTTGGTGCCGGCGTGGAACGAGCCGACCGTGATCACCGCCGGCGACAGGGGGCCGACCTCGCGGCTGACGATCGACTGCAGGGCGGTGACGATCTGGGCTCCGATATAGACGGGGTCCTTTCCGGTGTGCGGCGCCGCGCCGTGCGCGCCGACTCCGTGGACGATGATGTCGACGCTGTCGGCGGAGCTGTACATGAGCGCGTCGGCGCCGCTCACCGTGCCCGTGCGCATTCCGGAATTGACGTGGAAGCCGAGCGCGTAATCGGGCTTGGGGAAGCGCGTGTAGAGCCCGTCGGCGAGCATCGCCTTGGCTCCGCCGACCCTCTCCTCGGCAGGCTGGGCGATGAGGACGACCGTCCCGCGCCACCGGTCCTTCAGCGCCGCGAGCTGGTGGGCGGTGCCGACCAGCGAGGTGATGTGGACGTCGTGGCCGCACGCGTGCATCACCGGCATCTCGATCCCGTCGACCCCGACCTGGCGGACATGGGAGGAGTAGGGAACGCCGCTCTTCTCCTCGACCGGAAGCCCGTCCATGTCGGCCCGGACCAGGACCGTCGGGCCGTCGCCGTTGCGCAGGATTCCGACCACGCCGGTGCCGCCGACCCCCTCGGTCACGGCCGCCCCCGCGGCGCGCAGCTCCCTGGCGATGATCTTCGCGGTCCGGTTCTCCTTGAAGCTAAGCTCGGGGTTGCGGTGGAAGTCGACGAACATCGCGCCGAGCCGTTTGTCGTAATCGGCCTTGATCGAATCGGCGAAGTCGGCCGCCGAAGCCGGAGCGGCGGCAAGCAGGGAGCAAAGTAACAGGCTCTTCAGGCGCATTCGAGAATCTCCGGGAATTTGCCCCACCCTAGAATCAGTTCGGCGCCAGCGAAAGCGTTCCCCATTACCACAACGCCTCGATCAGCCGCTCCACGTCGCTCTCGTCATTGTAGAGGTGCGGCGTGATCCGCATCCACTCCCCCCTCAGGCTGACATGGACGTCGGCCGCGGCCAGCCGCTCCTCGATGCCCTGCGGAAGGCCGTTGGGGAAGCGCACCGACAGGAAATGCGGCGCCCGCCCCGGCCGGGCGGTCGCGCCGCGTTCGGCCAGCCGGTCCTCGAGCGCGGACGTTCGAGCGCCGAGCGTCTCCGCGACGTCGCCGACTCCCCAGTCGAGCAGTTGCGCGATCGCCGTCCCGGCCACCGGCAGAAGCGCGAAATTGGCCCGTTCGCCCATGTCGAAGCGCCTCGCGCCCGCCGCGAACCCCTCCTCGTAATCGGAGAGGCTCCGGAAATCGTGGGCGTTGCGGCGGACGATCCAGGCCTCCTCGAGCGGCCGTCCCTGCTGGTGGCGCGGAGCGACGTAGAGGAAGCCGAGGCTATAGGGGCCGAGCAGCCATTTGTAGGAAGTGGCGACGAGATAGTCCGGATCGACCGCCGCTAGGTCGAGCGGAAGGGCCCCGCAGGACTGGGTCGTGTCGAGCACCAGCGCCGCACCGACCGAGCGGCAGCGCCGGCCGATCGCCTCGACGTCGATCATCGTTCCGCAGACCCAGTGGGTGTGCGGCGCCACCACCAGGGCCGTGTCGCGGTCGATCGCCTCGAGGATCGCCGCGCTCCAGTCGCCTTCCTCCGGCCGCTCGACGGTCGCCACCCGCGCCTCGGACCGCTGCGCCAGCGCCCGCGACGCCAGGATTCCGGACGGGAAATCCTCAGCCAGGGTGACGATCTTCTGCCCCGCCGCGACCGGCACGTTCGCCATCACCGTCGCCATCGCGTAGCTCACCGACGGAACGATCGCGACGTCGTCCGCCGACGCTCCGATCAGCCGGGCGAACAGCGCCCGCACCTCGTCCGACTCGTCGAAGAAATGCTCCGCTTTGACGTCCCAGGGATGCGCCTTGCGCTCGAGGCCGCGCCGCCCCGCCGCGATCGCGGCGCGGCTCAGCGGCGACATCTTGGCGCAGTCGAGATAGGCGACGCCGTCGGGGATGTCGAACAAGGCGCGCTGGCAGGGGATGAGCGGCATCGGCGCCGGTCATAGCGGAGCCGGTGTCGTCCAAACAGCCCCCTCTCCCCGCCGGGGAGAGGGTTCTGGGGGCGAGCCACCCTTGCGAAATACGCCTATCCCGCTTTGGCCTTGCCCTTCTCTTTCTCCTCGGCGGGCGCGGCGCAGGTCGGCCCGGTCCGCCGGCCGCTGAACTTCGAGTTCATCGCGAAGTCGCCCTCGCCGGACAGATAGGAGGTCGAGCTCGACGTGCCCTCGAAGCTGTCGCCCTTGTAGGTGCCCTCGATGGTCATGAAGATCTTGCCCTCGAGCGCGTCGCGCTCGCAGTCGAGAGTCGCGGTGATGCGTCCGGACCTTATGTAGCTGTCCTTGTAGTCGCACTCGTAGCCGGCGCCGGCGAAGATCTCGGCGGGCGGCTTGTCCTCCTTGCCGGCCTCGATGCAGGCCGCCGCCGTCGACTTGTCGCCCACCGCCGCCTTGAGCGCGGGGGTCGCCTTGTCCGTGGAGCGGAAGGCGGTGACCTCGGAGGTGACCTCCCATTGCCCCGCGTGCATCGCGCCGGCGGCCTCCTCGGCTTTCTTCTCCCCGCCGCCGCCGCCCGAGCAGGCCGCGGCCAGGCACAATGGTACGATGATCAGGCAGCGCATCTCTCATCCCCCTTTTGTTGTCCGGGGAAGCTAGCGCGAATGGCGGTCAATGACCATATAGGGACCATGCCGATAGCGATCAGGACCGGCCTCGACGAGCCGGAGACGGGACAGGCGTTCGTCCCGCATCGCCCGCAGCGCCCCGAAAAGGCCGAGGGCGGCAGGAAATTCAGGATCGTCTCCGACTACGAGCCGTCGGGGGACCAGCCGACGGCGATCGCCGAGCTGGTCCAGTCGGCGCGCCAGGACGAGCAGACCCAGGTGCTGCTCGGGGTCACCGGCTCGGGCAAGACCTTCACCATGGCCAAGGTGATCGAGGCGCTTCAGCGCCCAGCGCTCGTCCTCGCCCCCAACAAGATCCTCGCCGCCCAGCTCTACGGCGAGTTCAAGAGCTTCTTCCCCGACAACGCGGTCGAATATTTCGTCTCCTATTACGATTATTATCAGCCCGAGGCCTATGTGCCACGCTCCGACACCTACATCGAGAAGGAAAGCTCGGTGAACGAGGCGATCGACCGGATGCGCCACTCGGCGACCCGGGCGCTGCTCGAGCGTGACGACGTCATCATCGTCGCCTCGGTTTCCTGCCTCTACGGAATCGGCTCGGTCGAGACCTACAGCGCCATGACCTTCTCGCTCAGCAAGGGCTCGAGCGTCGACCAGCGGGAGATCGTCAGGAAGCTCGTCGCCCTCCAGTACAAGCGCAACGACCAGGCCTTCGGCCGCGGCAACTTCCGGGTGCGCGGCGACAATCTCGAGATCTTCCCCTCGCATTATGAGGACATGGCCTGGCGGATCGCCTTCTTCGGCGACGAGATCGAGGAGATCGTCGAGTTCGATCCGCTGACCGGCAAGAAGATCGCCGCCCTCGACTACGTCAAGGTCTACGCCAACTCGCACTACGTGACCCCCGGCCCGACCCTGAAGCAGGCGATGGAGGCGATCCGCCACGAGCTTTCCGAGCGCCTCAAGGAACTGGTCGCCGAGGGCAAGCTGCTCGAGGCCCAGCGGCTCGAGCAGCGCACCAATTTCGACCTCGAGATGATCGCCGCCACCGGCTCGTGCGCCGGGATCGAGAATTACAGCCGCTTCCTCACCGGCCGGCTTCCCGGCGAGCCGCCGCCCACCCTGTTCGAATATCTGCCCGAGAACGCCCTGCTCTTCGTCGACGAGAGCCACCAGACCGTGCCCCAGATCGGAGCGATGGCGAGGGGCGACCACCGCCGCAAGATCACGCTCGCCGAATACGGCTTCCGCCTGCCCTCGTGCATCGACAACCGGCCGCTTCGCTTCAACGAATGGGACGCGATGCGCCCGCAGACCGTCGCCGTCTCGGCGACGCCCGGGCCCTGGGAGCTCGAGCAGACCGGCGGAGTCTTTTCCGAGCAGGTCATCCGCCCGACCGGCCTGATCGACCCGCCGGTGGAGATCAAGCCGGTCGAGGATCAGGTCGACGACCTCGTCAACGAGGCCCGGATCACCGCCCGCAAGGGCTACCGCACCCTCGTCACCACTTTGACCAAGCGGATGGCCGAGGACCTCACCGAGTTCATGCACGAGGCCGGCCTCAAGGTCCGCTACATGCACTCCGACGTGGAGACGCTGGAGCGGATCGAGCTGATCCGCGACCTTCGCCTCGGAGTCTACGACGTCCTCGTCGGAATCAACCTGCTTCGCGAGGGCCTCGACATCCCCGAATGCGGCCTCGTCGCCATCCTCGACGCCGACAAGGAGGGCTTCCTCCGTTCCGAGACCTCGCTGATCCAGACGATCGGCCGGGCCGCCCGCAACGTCGAGGGCCGGGTCATCCTCTACGCCGACCGGATCACCGGCTCGATGGAGCGTGCGCTTCGCGAGACCGACCGCCGCCGGAGCAAGCAGCTCGAGTACAATGCCGAGCACGGCATCACCCCGACCACGATCAAGCGCAACATCCAGGACATCCTGGCGCATGTCAGCAATCGCGACAGCGTCATGGTCGACACCGGCGACGAGGACCGGCCCCATCTCGTCGGCCATAACCTCAAGGCCTATATCGCCGACCTCGAGGCGCGGATGCGCAAGGCCGCCGGCGACCTCGAGTTCGAGGAAGCCGGGCGCCTCCGCGACGAGATCCGCCGCCTCGAAGCCGACGAGCTCGGCATCCCCGACCACGAGAAGCGCGCCCCGCTGCTCGGACACTCCACCGAAGGCAAGCCCGGCACGCGCAAGACCCGCTTCGGCAAGCAGCAGGCGATCCGGATGGGACGGAAGATGGGTGGCGCCCGCTAAAAATAATCTAAGTTCGTATAGTCATCGCGATCGTCTTGCGGAAAGCGGCGCTTTCTACCATGCCCAAGCCGGCGAAACGTCGTGGCAAAGGCTTCCGATCTTTACGAGAGACTGCGGGATTCGCCCCGCAAGCCGTTGCGGTTCCGCGATTTCGAAAGGAT
>DASVVX010000159.1:0-19493 GCA_036386295.1 Allosphingosinicella sp. | reverse complement strand
CGGTCGACGGGCTTGCCGAGCCGGTCGAGCTGGAGCTTCCACTGGAAGTCCTCCGAGCGGACCATGTTGCCGAGCAGGTCGCCCCGCTCCACCTTGAGAGCGCTGTAGTCGATATATTTGTCGGGATGGCCGATGCGCGGGTCGAAGGCGGCGAGCTTGGCCCGGGCCTGCTCCTTGGTCGCCTCGTCCATCCAGGGCGAGGCCGCGATCCGGGCCTCGAGGCCGGCGCGCAAATTGGCGATCAGCTCGCCCATCAGCCGGTTGCTCTCGGGCGGGTAGTGGCGCTCGACGTAGGTGCGGCCGACCGCCTCGCCGAGATTGTTGTTGATCAGCTGCACGCCCCGCTTCCAGCGGTCGCGCTGCTGCGGCTGGCCGCGCAGGGTCTTCGAGTAGAAGTTGAAATTGGCCTCGTCGAACGCCTTGGGCAGGTAGGTCGCGTGGGTGCGGATGAAGTGGAAGGCGGAATATTCCTTCCAGGTCGACAGCGGCACCGTGTCGAGCATCTTGCCGGTCTCGGTGATCGCGCTCTTCTCGGCCGCGATCACCGTTTCGATATTGCCGAGCCCCGCCGCCTGCAGATAGGCCGGCCATTCGAATTGCGGCGCCAGCTCGGCGAGCTGGGCGCGGTTCATCGGGTTGTAGATCTGCTTGATGTCGCGCTGGCGGGCGGGATCCCACTGGATCTTGGCCAGAGCCGTCTCGAGCGCGATGATCCGGTCCGCCTTGGCCTCGGCGTCGGGGATCCCGGCGAGCTTGTGGAGCTGCGCGACATAGGCGCGGTAGGCGGCCCGGATCGAGTCATATTTCTCGCCGGCCAGGAGGTAGTAATCGCGGTTCGGAAGGCCGAGGCCGCCCTGCCCCGCCGCCGCGATGTAGCGGGTCGGGTCGGCCGGATCGGGCAGGATGCCGAGGCCGACCGGGGCGGTGTAGCCCGGCTCGGCGAACAGCCGGATCAGGTCGGAGCGGGTCCTCACGGCGGCGACCTTGGCGAGATAGGGCTTGAGGGCGGCGGCGCCGCGCGCCTCGATCGCCGCCTCGTCCATCCAGCTCGCGTAGAAGTCGCCGACCTGCCTGCCGACCGGTCCGGAGGCGGCGGGATCCTTCGCCAGGTCCTCGACGATCGCGCGCACCTGGCGCTCGGCCTCGTCGACGAGAAGCACGCCGGCGCCGGCGCTGGTGCGGTCGGCGGCGATCTGGGTGGTCTTGTCCCAATTGCCGTTGACGTAATGCCAGAAGCTGTCGCCCGGCTTCACCGACCGGTCCATCGCCGTGAGGTCGATCCCGAACTCGCCGTAGCGCGGCTTGGCCGCGGCCGCCGCGGCGGGCGTCCCGGCCTGGGCGAGAAGCGGCGTGGAGGCGCCACCGAGCAGAAGGGCCGCCGTGAAGGCGAGACGGAAATTGCGCATTTGAGATCCTCCCGGGCCGGAGTCGGCCATCGTCCCGACGCTACCAATCCGGGCGCCGGGCCGCAACGCGCGCGATAAGGAATGAGCAAAAGCGGTCGGGCGACAGCTAAAATTCTCCCCGGCATTTGCCGGGGAGGGGTACCAGGCGAAAGCTTGGTGTAGGGGTTCTTGCCGGCTCCGAAAGAACCCCTCCACCAGGCTTTCGCGCGGTCCCCCTCCCCGCGAAATCGCGGGGAGGAATTTGGGATCACCCCTCCTCCCGCCCCGCCCCCGCCGCGATTCGGCGCTCGGCGGTGGACTCGGAGGCGGCGCGGCGGGTAAAGGCGCGCCCGGGAAGGGTTTTCGAGTTCATGTCGCCGCCGAACCGCCGCCGCCCGCGGGCCGCCGCCTTGCTCCTCTATGCCCTCGCCGCGGCGGGGACGCCGGCGCTCGCCCAGAACGAGACGTCGAACACGATCGGCCCGCCGCAGCTCAAGGATTTCACCCTCCCCGGCCAGCGCACGACCCCGGCCACGACTCCGCCGCCGTCGGCCGCGACCCCGCCGCCCGCCGCGGCGACGCCGCCGCCCCGCAATGCCGCGCCGGCCCCCGAGCGCGACCGGCCGGTCGCCGATCCCGGCCCGGCGGCGCCGGCTCCGCGTCGGGACGCCACTCCGGTCGACGCCGCGCCGGCCCTGCCCTCGCCCACCCTGCCCTCGCCGGACCCGCAGGCGATGCCACTGCCGGCGGAGGCGGCGCCGGTCGAGACCGGCCCGCCGGTGCCGCCGCCGATGGCCGAGGCTCCCGCCCCGGCTGTCCGGACCACCGAGCCCGAGCGCGCGGGCTGGCGCTGGCCGGCGGCCGGCGGAGCGCTTCTCCTCCTGCTCGGCGGCTTGTTCCTGCTGCGCCGGCGCCGGGCGGCTGCGGCGCTCGAACGGGCGCGCGACGCCGCCCGCGGCGAGCTGGGCGGAGTGCTTCGAACCCCCGAGCCCGCCCCGGTCCCCGCTCCGGCCCCGGAACCCGAGCCCGAGCCCAAGGCCGAGGCCCCGGCCGCCCCGCGGCCCTGGCTCGAGCTCGACATCGTCCCCGAGCGCGCGGCCGCGACCGATGCCGAGGCGGTCGTCCATTACGCCTTGACGATCACCAACCAGGGCGACGCGCAGGCGCGCAACATCCGGATCGACCCGCGCCTGTTCAACGCCGGCGCCGAGGCCGAGATGGCCGCCTTCTTCCAGGGTCCCATCCACGAGCTGAGCGGCTCCCCCCAGGTGGTCATCGCGCCGGGCGGAACGCTCAAGCTCAACGGCCAGGTGGCGATGCCCAAGGCCGAGCTCGAGGAGATCGAGCTCGCCGGCCGGCGGATCTTCGTGCCGATGGTTGCGATCAACGTCGCCTACGACTGGGCCGGCGGCAGCGGCCGGACCTCGCGCTCCTGGCTGGTCGGCCGCGAGGCCGAGACCCCGCAGGCGAAGATGGGCCCGTTCCGGCTCGATCTCGGGCCGCGCATCTACCGGTCGGTCGGCCGCCGCGAGGCCCGGCTGGTCAGGGTGTAGGGGGCGGCGCGGTCGGGCTATTTCAGCCGTCATTGCGAGAAGCGAAGCATCCAGCGGGCTCCGACGCCGCACTGGATTGCTTCGCTTTCGCTCGCAATGACGAGCGTGAACCCTAGGGCAGGAAGTCGGTGAAGCCGAGCTCGGTGTCGGGCGGAATCGCGAGGGAGAGGACGAAGTCGGCATTGCCGTCGCCGTCGGTGTCGCCCTCGACGAACCAGCCGCCCTCCACCTGATAGGCGCGAAGCTCGCCGGCCGAAGCCGGGCCCTGCTCGCTGAACGCCTCCGACCCGATCCAGTGGAAGGCCTGGTCGCCCGCGGCGAATTCGTCCGCGTCGATCCGGCTGAGGTCGACCAGGTCGAGGCCGACCTCGAAATCGTGGATCCTGTCCGGGTTGCCGGCCGAATCGGACGTCGAATCGAACCGGAAGACGTCGGCCCCGGCGCCGCCGGTGAGATCGTCCTGGCCGCCGCCGCCGATCAGGCGGTCGGCGCCCGCTCCGGCGATCAGGGTGTCGCTCCCGCTTCCTCCGTAGAGGACCAGATTGCCGAGCACCTCGCTTCCGTCGACGCTGATCGTCTGCCCCCTCTGGGTGAGCGAGCTGCCGTTGACGATCAGCGTGTCGCCTTCCTCGACATTGCCGGCGTGCAGCACGAACTCATAGGAGGGCGCCGCGTCGGGCGTGCTCGAATAATGGTTGTTGACCGAGATCGACTCGATCCGCTTCAGGCTGTCGGCGGCGAAATCGATGTGGGTGAGACCGTCGCCGGCGGTGATCACCAGCGCGTCGCGCCCGGCGCCGCCGTCGACCCGGTCGCCCTCGCTCCACCGGTCGCCGTTGAAGACGAAGATATCGTTGCCGTCGCCGCCCCGCAGAATGTCGGTGCCATGGCCGCCGAAGACGAGGAAGCTGCCGTCCCGCTCCGCCGAGCCGTCGAGCGTGAAGCTTTCGCCCTCGCCGAGCGACTGGCCGTTGACGATCAGCTGGCGGCCGGCGGCGACGTTCGAATCGTCCGTGGTGATGTTGTAATCGTAGGAATTCTCGCCGTTGTCGCCGAACTCCGAATTGTTGCCGGTCTGCAGCGACAGCGATTCGACCCCGATCAGGTTGGTCGGGCTCAGCGACAGGGTGTAGTCGCCCTGAAGAACGACGACGTCCCGCCCTTCGCCGCCGTTCACCGAGTCGCGGCGCGTGAAGGCCTGTCCGAAATAGACGATGTCGTTGCCCCCGCCCGCGTTGGCGGTGTCATTGCCGCCCTGCTGGAGCAGGATGAGGTCGGCTTCGCCGGTGCCGGTGATGATATTGTCGGTTTCGTCGCCACGAAGCTCGTCGCCGGGGCCGGCGACGCCCTGCACGATGATCGTCGCGGTCGCGGTGTTGCCGTTGGTCAGGGTATATTTGAAGGTTTCGACGAAGAAGGTATTGACCGCGCCCGAGCTGCCGTCGGTCAGGGCGTCGAACCGGCCGTTCGGATCGTAGGTGTACGTCCCGTTCTGGCCCACGGTGAGCTTGGCCCCCGAATCGAGCGTGATGATCGTGTCGAGCGGGGCCGGCGAGCCGTCCACGATCAGGCCTGAGATCGACAGGGGCGGACCGTCGGGATCGCTGTCGGGGCCGGAGCCGTTGTCGTCGAACAGGCTTCCGGTGGCGACCGCATTCTCGGCGGCAAAAAGGGTGTCGCTCTGGGCCAGGGCGGGGTTGTCGACGGGCGTCACCGTGATCGTCGCGTTGCGAGCGACGCTGGTGCCGCCGTCGCCGTCGGCGAGCAGGAAGGCGGCGACCCGATCGCCGGGCACCGGAGCCTGGGCGTAGTTCGCATAGCCGATAGAGCGGATCAGCGCCGCGGCGATCGCCGGCGTCATGCTGCCGGTGAAGGTGACGACGAGCGGCGAGCCGTCGGCGCCGCCCGAGACGTTGCCGACGGCCTTGCCCTGGTAGAGGAGCGTCCCGCCCTCGTTGACGGAGAAGAGGCCCTGGCCGACGATCCCGAGCTGGTCGTCGACGGTGCCGCCGGAGGTGAACTGGACGGTAAGGCTGCCGCCGTCGAGGTCGGCGGAATCGGCGTCGGTCGCCGTCGCCGCGGGGGCGATGACGGTCATAGGATCGTTTTCGGTATAGCCGAGGCTGGTGTCGGCCCCCGCCGATTCGCCGTTGAGGTCTACATCGGGAGCGACATTGGCCATTTTCGAGTCTCCAGCAGGTCGGGCGCCCTGCCCGGTCGTCCAGCGACCCTAGGAGATGAATTCGCCGCCGTCATGCTATTGTGCCGCCGACAAGGGCGGCATTCGGTCGGGATCGGACTCAATTGGATTTTGAGTGACGGCGGGCAGATGTTCCTCGTCATCCCGGCGTAGGCCGGAATCCATGAACATTGCGGGTCGAGTGTCCGCGCGGCGGCCCCCGCTGCGCTTCGAACTTGCCGGTTCTTGGGGCCCGGCCTTCGCCGGGATGACGCCGGAGCCCAAAACCCTAGAGAAGGAAGTCGCCCTGCGCCGGCGCCGCGGTGCCGGCCTGGAAGAGGATGGCGAAGTCGGCCTGGCCGTCGCCGTTCGTGTCCCCCTCG
Organism: Allosphingosinicella sp.; assembly: GCA_036386295.1. Taxonomy (GTDB): domain Bacteria; phylum Pseudomonadota; class Alphaproteobacteria; order Sphingomonadales; family Sphingomonadaceae; genus Allosphingosinicella. The sequence goes on along the minus strand of DASVVX010000159.1, from coordinate 13,993 downwards.
ACCCGCCAGGCGCCGCCCGACTGGAAGACGCGAAGCTCGCCCGCGACGGCGTGGAAGGCCGCGCCGCCGATCCAGGCGAAAGCCTGGTCGCCGGCCGCCGCCGTGTTCGCGTCGAGCCGGCTGAGGTCGATCTTGTCGACGCCCGACTGGAAGCCGGCGATCACGTCCGCCGAGCCGGCCGTGGAGTCCGTGACCGCGTCGAAGCGGAACGTGTCCGCCCCCGCCCCGCCGGTCAGGCTGTCGGAGCCGCCGCCGCCGATCAGAGTGTCGGCCGCGTCGCCGCCGATCAGAGTGTCGTTGCCGGCCCCGCCGAACAGCCACAGGTTGCCGTCGTGGACCGCGCTTCCGTCGACGCCGACGAACTGGCCGGCCGCAATCGAGCTTGCGTTGACGATCAGGGTGGCGCCCGGAGCGACGTTGCCGTTGGCGAGCACCAGCTCGTAGCTCGGCTTCTGACTGGGATCGGTGGCGAACTTGTTGTTCAGCGAGATGGACTCGATGCCGGTGAAGGAATCGTCGGCGAACTCGATATGGTTCACGCCTCCGCCCGCGCTGATCACCAGCGAGTCGCGGCCCGCGCCGCCGTGGACCCTGTCGTCGGCGCCCCAGCGCTGGCCCTCGAAGAAGAAGATGTCGTTGCCCGAGCCGCCGGTGAGAAGGTCGATGCCGTGGCCGCCGTAGATTCGGAAGCTGCCGTCGCTCTCGGCCGAGCCGTCGAACGTGAAGTCCTCGCCGACCAGCAGCGACTGCGCGTTGACGATCAGCTGCTGGCCCGCGGCGACATTGCCGTCGGCCATGGTCAAATCGTAATCGTAGCGATTGTCGGCCGTGTCGCCCTATTCGGCATTGGCGCCGGTCTGGAGCGAGATCGACTCGATCCCGGCCAGGTTCGTGTCGTTGAGGACCGCGGTGACATAGCCCTGGAGGACCAGGGCGTCGCGGCCGTCGCCGCCGTCGGCGACGTCGCCGGCCGAGAGCGCGGCTCCGAAATAGAGGAGGTCGTTGCCGGCCCCGGCGAGCGCCAGGTCCTCGCCGCCCTGCTGGAGCATGAACTGGTCCGAACGGACCGCGCCCTTGATGGTGTTGCCGCCCTCGTCTCCCATCAGCTTGTCGTCCGGCCCAGCGACGCCGGTGACGATCACCGTCACCGTCGCGGTGCCGCCGCCGGCCAGCGTATATTGGAAGCTGTCGACGGCGTAGCTGTTCACCGCCCCGGACGTGTTGTCGGTCAAGGCGTCGAACCGGCCGTCCGGATCGTAGACGTAGGTGCCGTCCTTGTAGACGGTCAGCTTCGCCCCGGACTTGAGGGTGACGGTCTGGCCGACGTCCGCCGCCGAGCCGTTGACCGCGGCGATCCTCAGCCCCGAAGTGTCGGGGTCGTGATCGTTGCCGGGGCCGTTGGCGTCGAACAGGTTGCCGGTGCCGACCTTGTCCTCGGTCGTCGTGACGGTGTCGTCCACCGCGACCGCCGGGGTATCGACCGGGACGACGTAGATCGTCGCGGCGGCCCGGCCTGCGGCGCCGTCGCGGTCGAAGAGGGTGAAGGTGACGAACCGCTCGCCCTCGACCGGGGCCTGGGAGAAGTTCGCATAACCGATCGAGCGGACGACCGCCTCGACCAGCTCGGCCGTCACTTTCGCGTGGAAGTCGATCAGGAGCGGACTCGCCCCGTCGGTCCCGCCGGTGATGCTGCCGATGATGGCGTCGCGGAAATAGAGGTCGTTCTCGATCGCGTAGATCGCCGAGTCGCCGAAAGGCGTGCCGACGATCTGAAGCTGGTCGTCGACGGTGGCGCCGTCCGCGAACCGCACCATCAGCCCGCCGCCCGAGAAATCCTGCGAATCGTCGAAGACGAAGGCCTCGGGGGCGATCGCCGCGGCCAGGCTGTTCTCGACATATTTGATGGCCGCGCCGTTGAGGTCGATCTCCGGCGGCGCGCCGGCCACGACGTCGATCGTCGCTCCGGCCCGGCTGGCGGCGCCCTCGCGGTCGAAGAGGGTGAAGGAGACGAAGCGCTCGCCCTCGACCGGCTCCCTGGAGAGGTTGGCATAGCCGATCGAGCGGATCACCGCCTGGACGACGTCGGCCGTCACGAGCGCCCGGAAATCGATCGACAGCGGCGACCCGTCGGTCCCGCCGGCGATGCTGCCGATGACGGAGTCGCCGTAATAGAGCGCCTTGTCGACGGCATGGACCAGCGGGTCGCCGAAGCGCGGGCTGACGATCCCCAGCCAGTCGTCGGCCGTGCTCTTCTCGGTGAATTCCACGATCAGGCCGCCGCCCTCGAAATCCTCCGAATCGTCCCAGGCAAAGGCGTCGGGCGCGATCGCCTTGGCGGGGCTGTTGCCGGCGTAGCGGATCCGGCTGTCGGTTCCCTCGGCCTCGCCGTTCAGGTCGATTTCCGGCGGCTTGTTGCCGTCGGCGAATTGGGATTCGGTCGCTGCCATGGCCAATTCCTTCGCAACGCCGCGACTTGCGGCCCCGCTACAAGGACTTCCACAATATCGACCCTCGGCGACGGCGGCAAACGGCTTGTAATCGAAAGTCCAATTTAAGTCGCCGGCAGCAGGGCCTCTTTTCAGGAACACGTCCCGATCGGTCGGGCGCTAGAGCAGGAAGTCGCTCTCCACCGGCGGCGTCGTGCCGCTCTGGAAGAGAATGCCGAAGTCCGCGATGGTGTCGCCGTTGATGTCGCCCTCGACCCGCCACTGGCCGTTGTCCAGGTAGATCCTGAGCTCGCCCGCGACGTGGCTGAACGCGTTGGAGCCGATCCAGGTGAAGGCCTGGTCGCCGCCGACATTGCTGTTCGCGTCGATCCGGGTGAGGTCGATCCGGTCGACGCCGGTCACGAAGTCGGTGATGTAATCCGACTTGCTGCCGTCCGAGACCGCGTCGTAGCGGAAGGTGTCCGCTCCGGCGCCGCCGGTCAGGAGATCCGAGCTGCCGCCCCCGATCAGCGTGTCGGCACCGGCGCCGCCGGTCAGGCTGTCGACCGAGCCGCCGCCGAACAGCTTGAGGTTGCCGTTGAGGACATGGCTGCCGTCGATGCTCATCATATGGGACGTGCCGGTGAGCGACGCGCCGTTGACGATGAGAGTCGCGCCCGGAGCGACGTTGCCGTTGTCGAGGAGGATCGAGTAATTCGGATTCTGGGTCTGATCGGTCGCGAACTTGTTGTTGAGCGAGATCGATTCGATGCCGGTCAAGGCATCGGCGGCGAACTCGATTCGGTTGAAGCCGGTGCCCGCGCTGATCACCAGCGCGTCGCGCCCGTCGCCGCCGTCGACCTTGTCGCCGACGGTCCAGCGCTGGCCCTCGAAGAAGAAGATGTCGTTGCCGTCGCCGCCGGTGAGGTTCTCGACTCCGTGGCCGCCGAAGACCAGGAACTTGCCGTCGGTCTCGGCCGATCCGTTGAAGGTGAAGTCCTCGCCCGCCAGCAGGGACTGGCCGTTGACGATCAGCTGCTGGCCGGCGCCGACATTGCCGTCGGCGGTGGTCAGATTGTAATCGTAGCGATTGTTGGCGGTGTCGCCATATTCGGCATTGGCGCCGGTCTGGAGCGAGATCGACTCGATCCCGACCAGATTGGTCTGGCTCAGCACCGCCGTGACATTGCCCTGCAGGATGACCGCGTCCCTGCCGGCGCCGCCGTCGGCGACGTCGTAGGCGGAGAGCGCCGTGCCGAAATAGATCAGGTCGTTGCCTTCGCCGCCGAGCGCCGTGTCGAACAGGACGGAGCTGTCGGGAAGGCTCGGATGGACATAATGGACGAACAGAGTGTCGTCGCCGACGCCGCCGTCGAGCCGGTCCCGATAGCCGCTGCCGCGCAGGACGTCGTTGCCGTCGCCGCCGATCGCCTCATGGGAAGAACCGGCGGAGCCGAAATATTGAAGGCCCGAAAGATCGATGAGATCGTTGCCCGCGCCGCCGGCGGCGACGACAGGCCCATCCTGGCCGGTGCCGGTGAAATAGATTTCGTCATTGCCGCCGTTGGTGTCGATCCTGCCGCCGAAACCCGGCGTCATTCGGATGATGTCGATCTCGTCGCCGAGGCTGATGTTCGAGTTGAAGAACCTGCCGTTGTTGAGCTCGAGACGCTCGATCGACGTCCAATGCACCGTCCAGTTGATGCCGCTGCCTTCGCGGATCCGCAGCGAGCCTTGGAAGCCCTGGTTCTCGCTGATCGTATAATTGTTGGCATTGATGATCAGGGTGTCGAAGCCGTCCCCGCCGTTCACGATGATGTTTCTGTCCGAGAAAGGCTGCGTGGGCCGGTTGACGGTGATGACGTCGTCTCCGCCGAGCGCGTCGATCGTCTCGAGGGTCTGGGTGCCGTCGTTGGTGAGATTGTCGGGGCCTTCGGTACCTGTGGTCATGGTGGGGAGCCTCCCCGGGCGGTCAGGCCCGGTCGTTTCTATAGGATGAAATCATATTGTTGCAGGACATCGGTCGGGCTGGGCACGACCGCTACGTAGAGGATGAAATCCGAGACGGCATCCCCGTTGGTGTCGCCCTCGACGATCCAGATGTCGCCCGATTCATAGACTCTGAGCGCTCCCGCGAACATCTCCCCGCCCCCGCCCATCCCGGTTCGAAAGTACGGGTTGGATCCGATGAACTGGAAAGCCTGGTTGCCATCCCTGAGCGTGTTGGCGTCGATTCGGCTGAGGTCTATCTTGTCGACACTGTTTTCGAAGGCGAGGATCTGGTCGGCCAGGCCCGCGAGCGTGTCCGTCGCCGAATCGTAGCGGAAGATGTCCGCTCCCGCCCCGCCGGTCAGGCGGTCCGGGCCGCCGCCGCCGAGCAGAGTGTCCGCTCCGCCGCCGCCGTTGAGGGCGTCCCCGCCGGCCCCGCCGATCAGCATATCGTCGCCGGCCCCTCCGAACAGCTTGAGAAAGCCGTCATGCACGGCGCTTCCGTCGATGCTGACGAACTGGGTGGCGGTGGCGATCGAGCTTCCGTTGACGATCAGGGTGGCGCCCGGAGCGACGTTGCCGTTGGCGAGGACGAGCTCGTAGCTCGGCTTCTGGGTCGGATCGGTGGCGAACTTGTTGTTGAGCGAGATCGACTCGATGCTGGTGAACGAATCGTCGGCGAACGCGATGTGGTTCACCCCGCCGCCGGCGCTGATCACCAGGGAATCTCGGCCCTCGCCGCCGTGGACCCTATCGCTGGCTCCCCAGCGCTGGCCCTCGAAGAAGAAGATGTCGTAGCCGTCGCCGCCGGTGAGGAGGTCGATGCCGTGGCCGCCGTAGATGCGAAACGAGCCGTCAGTCTCGGCCGAGCCGTCGAACGTGAAGTCCTCGCCGGCGAGCAACGACTGCGCGTTGACGATGAGCTGCTGACCGGCGGCGACGTTGCCGTCGGCCATGGTCAAATCGTAATCGTAGCGGTTGTCGCCGGTGTCGCCATATTCGGGATTGGCGCCGGTCTGGAGCGAGATCGACTCGATCCCGACCAGCTGGGCGGCGCCCAGCACCGCCGTGACGTTGCCCTGCAGGACGAGAGCATCCCGGCCCTCCCCGCCGTCGGCGATGTCGCCGGACGAGAGCGCCCCTCCGAAATAGATCAGGTCGCTTCCGCCGCCGCCGAAGGCGCGGTCCTCGCCGCCGTCCCGCAGGTTGAGGACGTCGTTGCCGCCGCCGCCGGTGAGGACGTTGGCGGCCGAATTGCCGCGGAACTGGTGCGCGGAATCGGAGGTCGCCGTCAGATTCTCAAGCTGGAAGAACTGGAGGCTGAAGCTCGCGAGCGCCGTCCGGACCTCGTCGATGCCCGAGTTCGCCGACTCGAAGATGAGGTCTCCGGCGTCGACCAGGTAGACGTCGTCGCCCGCGCCTCCGCGAACGAAGTCGACGCCGGGGCCGCCGTCGAGCAGGTCGTTGCCCAAGCCGCCGTCGAGCCGGTCGTCGCCGGCGTTGCCGGTCAGCCGGTCGTCGCCGCCGCCGCCGTCGAGCACGTCGATGCCGCTTCCTCCGAAGAGCTCGTTGGCGGCGTCGCTTCCGAGCACCCAATTGTCGCCCGCATCCGGCGTCCGGACGTTGCGGATGTTGAAATAGGAATCGATCTCGCCGTTCGTGTCCCGGCCGTGGCGGGCCGCGACGACGATCCCGTCGAGCGTCGCCTCGGAGTCGCCGAGGTTGACCAGCACCCGTCCCGAGCCGCCGTCGAGGCCGGCGTCGTAGCGGGCCGTCGCGGCGGCGGCCGCGGCTGTGACGACGCGCAGCTCGACCTTGTCGATCACCACCGCGTCGGCGCCGGCGACGGCCTCGGACGGACGAAAGCCGAGCCGGTTGCCGCCTTCGGCCGCGGTCAGCAGCAGGCCGTATTCCTTCATCGCCGTCTCGCCGGACGCGAAGCTGCCGACGACGGCCCCGTTCCACAGCACCTCGATCGGAGCCGACGAATTGCCGAGCGGCGGCCAGCCGGTGGCGAAGGTCAGCAGCAGGGTCGCGCCCGCGGCGAGTCCGCCGATATCCTGGTAGATCGTCCGATAGCCCGCTCCCGGCGTGACCAGGTTGAGGATCGCCGCGCCGTCGCCGGAGTTGAACGGGATGCTGTTGCCGGTGCCCATCGTCTCGAGCCGGACGGCGCCGTTCGGGCTCGCCCATCCCCACAGGCTGGCCGCGGTCCGGGAGAGCAGGCCGGGATCGACGGTGGGCGAGGCGAGGATGTAGGCGCGCGAGGCGTTGGCGCCGTCCTGGGTCTCGAAGCCGCCGTTGACGACGAGGTTGGTCGACGAGAGGCTCCCGCCGATCAGCAGATCCGCGCCCGATCCGCCCACGAAATCGTCGAGCCCACCGCCGCCGACCATCATGTCGCCGCCGCCATTGCCCCAGAGCAGATCGTGGGCCTGGGTACCGACGATCAGGTTGTTGCGCGCGTTGCCGATCAGGACCTGGCCCGCGGCCGTCCCCTCGTGCGTGCCGATCAGGGTCTCCACTCCGCCGGGCAGGGTGTAGTTGGGAAGCGCCGTGCGGACCGTGTCGATCCCCATCCCGAAGTCGGTGATCGAGTCCCCCGCGCCGATCGCATAGATGTCGTTGCCCTGGCCGCCGACGAAGATATCGGCGAGCCCGCTTCCGACCAGCAGGCCGCCGTCCGGTCCGGCCAGGACGTTGTGGGGCGTCGAATAGAGGCCGCGCACGGTCACCGTCACGGTGGCGGTGTCGCCCCCGGCCAGGCGGTAGGTGAAGCTGTCGATAGCCTGCTGGTTCGAGCCGCCGCTGCCGTAGAGGGCGAGGCCGTCGAAGACGTGGTTGGGATCGTAGCTGAACGTCCCGTCCGCCTCGACCGTGAGCAGAGCGCCCGACCCCAGGGTTATCGTCTTGCCGATCGCGGCGGCGGAGCCGTTGACCCATTCCACCATCGCCGTCCCGGCCGGCGGGGCCACGTCGGCGCCGTCGCCATTGTCCGCGAGGAGGTTGCCGACGAGCACCGTCGCCTCGTCGGTCGCGACATGATCGGGCTTGGCGTCGAACCCGGTCGGCCCAATGACCCGCGCCTTGACGGTGCTGGTGAAGCCGGGAGTGCTGCCGGAATAATCGCCATAGCCGACGACGAAGCCGCCCCAGGGCAGCGCCGTCGCCGCGGTGTAGAAATGCTCCTCGGCGAATTCCTGGTTGATGGCGAACTCGCCGCCGACCCTGTCGCCTTCGGCATTGAACATCCGCGCCTTGGTGACGCCCTCGACCCGATTCTGTCCGTCCGGGCTGGCATGCTCGTTCCAGGTAACGACGAAGCCGCCGTCCTTGAGGGCGACGACGACGCTCATGCGCTGGCCACCGGCCAGCTCGTCGTTGACGAGGAAGTCGCCCGCCACGGGCGCTCCGGAAGCGTCGAAAACCCGTCCCCTGACGTCGAAGGGGTTCGAATTCCCGCTGCCGTAGCCGACTCCTTCGGTCCAGGTGACGGCGAAGCCGCCGCCCGCGAGGCCGGTCACCGAGGGATCGCTCTTATAGTCCGCAGCGTTCTGGCTGACGTGGACGAGGCCTCCGACCCGGCCGCCGCCGGCGTCGAAGCGTTGCGCGTAGATCTTGGTGCTGTCCCCGCCCAGATCGTCCTCCACCCAGGCGATGACGAAGTGGCCGCCCTCGAGCACGGCGACCGTCGGGGCTACCTGCGTCCGCACAGTGGTCGGCGGGACGACGATCTCGGCGCCGAGCTTGTCGCCCGACGAGTCGAAGATCTGCGCCCTTACGGTTTGCGTGGGGGGCGAGCCGCTCCATCCCGAGCTCCATGTCGCAACGAAGCCGCCGGAGGGAAGGCCGGCGACGGCCAGGTTGAACTGCCCGCCGCCCACGTCGAACCGCTCGCCCACGGCCTGGCCGTCGTCGTCGAAAATCTGGCCGAAGGACTGCTCATAGCTGCTGTCGTTGGCGAAAAGGACGACGAAGCCGCCATGGGCCAGCCCGGCCACGGCGGCGGGGTGCTGGTTGCCGTCCTGGTGGACGGCGATCTCGAACTCGGGGCCGATTCGAATTCCCGAGGCGGAGAAGACCTGCCCGCGCAGCGGGCTCATCGGGCTGTCCGCCGAGTCGAAGCGCGAATCGTTGTAGACCATGACGAACCGGCCGTTGGCGAGCGCCGCGAAACCGGGCTGGCCCGGGCCCCATTCGGCATCGTTCGCCGCGATCAGGGGGCCCGCGCTCCATCCCGCCGGCTCGATCGCGGCATCGCCGATCGCCAGTGCCAGCGTCTCTTCGCGGTACCGGCCCTGGGAGTCCGTCGCTCGGATCGTCAGCTGGACCTGCGAAGAAGTCTCGTAATCGATCAGGGTCGAGTCGCGGACCACCAGCCGGTCACCGAGCAGCCCGAAGGCGCCGCCGGTCGAATCGGCGCGGATCGAGTAGCTGAAGCCGCTGCTGCCGCCGATCCCGGTCGCTCCCAGCACCGCGACCGGCAGATATTCGGGCACGCCCTCGGTCAGCGCCGAATCCGAAAGGACGATGTCGGCGACGGCCGGCCCCGACGGGTCGAAGATCCGGGTCTGGATGTCCCCGTCGGCCCAGGTGACGAGGAAGGATTCGTTCCCAAGCGGAGCGAGGGTCGCGAGCTCGCCGGTCCCGTTCGACACCGTCAGCGGATCGCCGAGCCAGTCGATCGAGCCGGTGATCATCTGGACCCGCAGGACGCCGGCGGAATCCCGCCAGCTGACCGCGAACATCCCCGAAGCGTAGACCATGACCGAGGGGTCGGTGCCGCCGTCGGCGGCGATCGTGTAGCTCGGCCCGAGCGCCGCGCCGTCGGCGGCGAACATCCTGACCTTGATCGCTCCCGAGCTTCCCGGGCCGGCGGCGTCGACATAGGCGACGATGAAGCCCTTGGACGGGGGATGCGCCGCGACCGCGGAATCGAGCTGGTTGCCGGCCGTCGCCTCGCTGACCCGGGTAAGCGCCAGAGCGCCGTAGGTCGGCGAGACGATCATCGTCATCGCCGCCGAGCCGTCCTGGTCGCCATTGGCCTCGGTCCAGCCGACGACGATCCGGCTGTCCTGGGCGAGCGGAGCGACCGAGATCTGGTCGAGCACTTCGCCGGGCCTCGAGACCACGACGAACTCGTTGCCGTATTTGGCTCCGCTGGTGAGATAGAACTGGCCGCGAATCGCCGAGCCCGTGCCGCTATGGTCGAGCCAGACGATGACGAAGCCCACCCCCGGAACCTCGACGGCGCGGGCCTGGCTCTGATTGTCCGACACCGTCGTGTTGACCTGGAACTCCGCCCCCGATTTGGCTCCGGCGGAGGTGAACATTTGCGCCCTGATCCCGGTGCCGCTCGAATCGCTGCCGGTCCAGGCGACGACGAAGCCGCCGAGGACCCAGGGCAGCGAGGCGACCGACGGATCCGCCTGGTTGCCGGCGGTGACCGTGTTGACCAGGATCTCGCCGCCCGTCCTGTTGCCCGACGAGTCGAGCCGCTGGGCTCGGATCGCCGAGCCGCTGGAATCGTCGGGGCTGGCGCTGCGATCCTCCCAGGCGACGACGAAGCTGTTGTTGAAAAGCCTCGCCGTCCGAGGCAGCGTCTGGACTCCGGCCGTGATCGTGTTCGCGGCGGCCGGAGCGGCCCGCGGCCCGTAATAGTCGGTCATGTCCACGCCCCCCCCGGGCAAGCGCCCGGAGCGGCCGGACGGTCTCAGTGTTTCACACGGCTATACAAATACTTAGCGCGGGGCAAGGTCAGAGCGCGAACATCTCCTCGTCGGCATAGAGGAAAGCCGCGCCGGCCGTGGCCGAAGCGGCGAGGCCGCACGCTTCCGGAACGACATGGCCAAGGTAATAATGACAGGCGGCTCGCTTCACCGCCGCGAACCGGCGGTTTTCGGCGATTCCGGACGTCTCGAGCGCTTCGAGCTGGCGCTTCATCAGCCAGCCGCAGACCAGCGTTGAGAGCAGGGTCAGGAACGGATAGGAGCCGGCCAGCCGGTCGTCCGTCCCCATTCCGGACAGACGAAGCGCGGCACCTTCCGCAACATTCAGCAGCTGAGCGAGCGGCCCCTCGCCCGAATCCCGGCGGATCTCGCCGAGCAGCCGGCGGAGCGTCTCGCCCCCTTCGAGCCCGAGCTTCCGACCGACCAGGTCCGCCGCCTGGATTCCGTTCGTCCCCTCGTAGATCGGACTGATCCTGATATCGCGATAATGCTGCGCCGCCCCCGTCTCCTCGACGAAGCCCATTCCGCCGTGGACCTGCACGCCGAGGCTCGCCACCTCGCAGCCGACGTCGGTGCCATAGGCCTTGACCAGCGGGGTCAGCAGGTCGGCGCGCGCCTGCGCGGACTTGTCGCCGAGCGTGCCGCGGTCGGTCTGCCCCGCGGCGTAATAGCACAGCGCCCGGGCCGCCTGGGTCAGAGCCGTCATCCGAAGCAGCATCCGCCGGACGTCGGGATGCTCGACGATCGCCGCCGGCCGCCCCTCGCGCGAACCCTGCACCCGCTGTGCCGCATAGGCGAGCGCGGCCTGGGTCGCCCGCTCGCCGATCGACACGCCCTGAAGGCCGACGTTGAGGCGGGCATTGTTCATCATCGTGAACATCGCCCGCATCCCGGCCATCTCGTCGCCGATCAGCCAGCCTCGGCATTCGCCCCGGTCGCCGAACGCCATCACGCACGTCGGCGAGGCGTGGATTCCGAGCTTGTGCTCGATCGACACGCACCGGACGTCGTTGGCCCTGCCGTCGGGGAGGACCTTGGGGACCAGGAAGAGCGAGATGCCCTTCGTCCCCGGCGGCGCGTCCGGAGTCCGGGCGAGCACCAGATGCACGACATTGTCGGCGAGGTCGTGGTCGCCGAAGGTGATGAAGATCTTCTGGCCCTGGATCCGCCAGCTTCCGTCGCCCAGCGGCTCCGCCTTCGTCTTCAGCGCTCCGACGTCCGAGCCGGCCTGCGGCTCGGTGAGGTTCATCGTCCCGGTCCATTCGCCGGTGACGAGGCGGGGCAGCCACTGCGCCTGGAGCTCCGGCGAGCCGTGATGCTTCAGAGCCTCGACCGCTCCGGCGCTCAGCATCGCCACCAGCGAGAAGGCCATGTTGGCCGAGCCGAGATCCTCCATCACCACGGTGGCGAGGACGAGCGGAAGCCCTTGCCCGCCATGCTCCGGCGGTCCGGCCAGGGTCCCCCAGCCGCCCTCGACATAGGCCTGATAGGCTTCGCGGAAGCCCGGCGGCATGGTCACGCCATCGGCGCTCCACTTCGCCCCGATCTCGTCGCCGACACGGTTGAGCGGCGCGAACTCGCCGGCGGCGAAGGCGCCGGCGCCCTCGAGGATCGCGTCGACCAGGTCGGGAGTCGCCTCGGCGGAAAGCTCGCCGATCCGGACGATATGGTCCAGCACGAAGCGCTGGTCGGCGACGGGCGGCGAATAGGTCATGGGGCTCCCGGGGCGTTGCGCTGCTGGAAGGCGGGCTATAGCGCGGGCGGGTGAGCGCGCAAAACACCCGTGTCGTGCCGGTCAACGACGAGACCATCGCCGAGGCGGCGGAGCTGATCCGCGCCGGGCTTCCCGTCGCGGTGCCGACCGAGACCGTCTACGGCCTCGCCGCCGACGCGACGAACCCCGAGGCCGTGGCGCGCATCTTCGAGGCCAAGGGGCGCCCCGCGGTCAACCCCCTCATCGTCCACGTCCGCGACATCGACCAGGCGGCCACGCTCGGCGTCTGCGTCGAGGAGGAAGCGCGCTACCTCGCCAAATGCTACTGGCCCGGCCCGCTCACCCTGGTCCTGCCCGTCAATCCCTTCTCGACGCTGCCGCGGTCGGCCAGGGCGGGGCTGGACACTGTCGGCCTGCGGGCGCCGGCCCATCCCGCAATCCGGGCGCTGCTCGAGGCGACCGGCCTTCCCCTTGCGGCGCCCTCGGCCAACGCCAGCGGGCGCCTCAGCCCCACCCGTGCGGACCATGTCCTTGCCAGCCTCGCCGGCAAGATCGCGCTGATCCTCGACGGCGGGGAGACGGCGCACGGGATCGAATCGACCATCGTCAAGCTGCGCGGCAACAGGCTCACCCTGCTCCGGCCCGGGCCGATCGACTTCGACGGCCTCGCCATGCACGCCAAGCTGGCCGTAGACACGGCGTGGGACGGGCGGATCGAGGCGCCAGGCCAGCTCGCCAGCCACTATGCGCCGTCGAAGCCGGTACGACTCGACGCCCTCGAGGCGAGGTCCGGCGAGTGGCTGATCGGCTTCGGGCCGGTCGCGGGCGATGACAATCTCTCGCCCTCGGGGGATCCCGAAGAGGCCGCCGCCCGCCTGTTCGAAGCCCTCCATCGCGCCGAGCGGGAGGACCGCCCCGGCATCGCCGTCGCTCCCATCCCGGACGAAGGCATCGGACTCGCCGTCAACGACCGGCTTCGCCGCGCCGCCGCGCCTCGGGGCGAGAGCTGATGCCGATGGCGCTCCAGGCCGGCCTGTGGGGCCTGCTCAGCGGCTCGGCGCTTCTGATCGGAGCGCTCGCCGGCTGGTTCGTGCCGATGCCGAGGCGGGTCGTGGCCGGAATCATGGCGTTCGGCGCGGGAGTCCTCATCTCGGCCCTCTCCTTCGACCTGATGGACGAGGCGTGGAGCGACGGCGGCCTCTGGCCCGTCGCGGGCGGCTTCTTCGCCGGCGCGGCGCTGTTCACCTTCCTGAACCAGCTGCTCGCCGCCTGGGGCGCCCGCCACCGCAAGCGAAGCGACCCGAAGCTTCGAGCCGACCACAAGAAACAGTGCGAGAATAACGGCGCCGGCCTCGCCCTCGGCGCCCTCATCGACGGAATCCCCGAATCGATCGTCATCGGGGTCAGCCTGCTCGAGGGCGGAGCGATCGGCCTCGTCGCGGTCATCGCCGTCTTCCTCTCCAACCTGCCCGAGGGCCTCGCCAGCGCCGCCGGAATGAAGGCGGAGGGCAAGAGCGCCACCTTCGTCTTCCTGCTGTGGGGCGCCATCGCGCTGGCCGCCGGCGCCGCGGCGCTCGGCGGCTACGTCGCTTTCGACGGGGTCGATCCGGCCGCCGTCGCCGCCGTCCAGGCCCTGGCCGCCGGCGCGATCCTGGCGATGATCGTCGACACGATGGTCCCCGAAGCGTTCGAGGGCACCCAGGAATATGCCGGCCTGATTGCCGTCACCGGCTTCCTCGCGGCGTTCCTGCTCTCCAAGCTGGGCGGGTGAATCGAAAAGGGGCGGCCGGAGCCGCCCCTTCCGTCGCCGCGGGGCCGGGCCGCTATCGCGGCGTGGCCGGCGCGGTCGCGGCCTGGACCTTCGCCTGCGCGGCCGCCGCGGGAGCGGGCTGGACCGCGGCCGGGGCCGGCGCCGACGCGTTCACGACAGCGGCCGGAACCGCCACCGTCAACGGCTGGACCGGAGCGGCCGCCAGCGCCAGCGGCACGTCTTCGTCGACGAAAGCCTTGACGATGGCCCCCGCCGGAACCTTGGCGCTCGTCCCGGTCATGAAGAAGCCGGCAGGCAGGAACACGACCGCCGACACCGCCACGGCAGCGATTCCGCCGGCCGTCCCCTTGTCGTCGAACGTCCC
>DASVVX010000158.1:0-17026 GCA_036386295.1 Allosphingosinicella sp. | reverse complement strand
CGCCCTCGAGCAGGCCGGCCATGCGCTCGCCGTCATAGACGTTCATCTGGCAGCCGAACGACTTGATCCGGAAGGTTTTCGGGGCGGGTCTCTCCATCGCGGCGCGGCTATAGGCGATCCGCCCCGCCGCCGGAAGGGGCGGGACCGCCGAGCGCCTCGATTATCTCGGCGCGGCTTCGGGCGGCGAGCGCCTTGCGGTCGCCGCTCGCCGGATCGACCGGAGCCAGGAAGTGCAGGACGACGGGCGTCGTCCCCCGCCGGCCGAGAACCTTGCGGACGTTGGCCAGCCCGGTCTCGTCGCCGATCCAGGCGAGGTCGCGGGTCGCGCCGCCGTAGTCGAGCGCGATCGGCTGGACCCGGACCCCCGGCAAGGGCGGGAAGAGCGAGGCGAGCAGGCTCGCCCGAAACGGCAGGATGTCCGGCCCGCCGTCGGTGGTGCCCTCGGGAAAGAGGGCGACCGGCTGGCCGGTGGCGAGCGCGGCGCGGAGCGCGTCGGCCTGGCCGCGAACCCCGCTTCGCTCCGATCGCGCGACGAAGACGGTGTTGTTGAGGCGCGCCAGCCAGCCGACCAGCGGGGTCTCCGCCACCTCCTGCTTGGCGACGAACGCCGCCCCGCTCGAGCCCGCGATGAGGACGATGTCGAGCCAGCTGAGGTGATTGGCGAGGAACAGGACGTCGCGCTCGAGCGGAATGCCGACCACCCTGGCCCTCATCCCCGCCGCGCGCCCCACCCACCTCAGGAACCGCCGCGGCCAGGGCGAGCGCGCGCCAAAGAGCCGCCACATATAATGGAGCGGCACGCACAGGAGGAAGAGTCCGGCCATCCACGCGACCCGAAAGGCGAGACGGACGGCACCCATCTAAACCCCTCTCCCTGCAGGGGATGCCGAGGTGAGCCGCGCCCCGCGCGGCTCAGCCCTGTCCGGGGGACAGTGCAACCTCGGCATGGAGGGGCCCGCGAAGCGGGAGGGTGAGGGCCTGTAGCACCCTCCCGGTAAGCCCTCACCCTCCCACCGCTTCGCGGCGGGTCCCTCCCTCTCCCCTATAGGGAGAGGGGGTTTTCCCAGCGCCTCGCCCAACGCCTCAGCTCTTCCGACCGAGCGCGACGCCGTAGAGCTCCATCCGGTGGTCGACGAGCCGGAAGCCGAGCTTCTCGGCGATTCGGCGCTGCAGCGATTCCAGCTCCTCGTCGACGAACTCGATGACCTTGCCGGTCTCGACGTCGATCAGATGGTCGTGATGGGTGGCGTCGGCGGCCTCGTAGCGGGCTCGGCCGTCGCCGAAATCGTGGCGCTCGAGGATTCCCGCTTCCTCGAACAGGCGGACGGTCCGGTAGACGGTGGCGATGGAGATCCCGGCGTCGATCGCCGAGGCCCGGGCGTGAAGCGCCTCGACGTCGGGGTGGTCCTCGGCTTCGGAAAGGACGCGGGCGATGATCCGCCGCTGCTCGGTGATTCGCAGCCCCTTCTCCGCGCAGAGCGCTTCGATGTCGATCCTGCGGGTCATTCCCGATCCGCTTTAGCGGAATCGGCGCGGCGGTAAAGGCCGCCGGGGCCCCTCGCCCCGGCGATCTTCGACTATTTGGCGGCGCGGCCGGTGCGGCGGCGCTTGGTGCCGAGGCCGATCTTCTTGGCCAGGGTCCGGCGCTGCTCGGCATAATTGGGAGCGACCATGGGATAGTCGCCGTTGAGGCCCCACTTCTGCCGGTATTCGTCCGGAGTCATCTGGTAATGAGTCATCAGATGCCGCTTCAGCATCTTCAGCTTCTTGCCGTCTTCGAGGCAGACGATGTAATCGGGCTTGATCGACGAGCGGACCGAGACGGCGGGCTCCGGCCTGGCCGGCGCTTCTTCCGGCTTGGCGCCAAGCGCGTTCAGCGCATTGTGCACATTCGCGATCAGCTGCGGCAGGTCGTTTACGGCGACACTGTTGTTGCTGACGTGCGCGGAGACGATGTCCGCGGTGAGGGTGATGAGGGTTTCGCTCAGTTCGTTGTTCTCAGCCATGCTTTCGCCTGCAAAACTTTCTACCACGAGGTTGTTACTCCGCCCCCTTGTCGCGAATGGTCCGTTTTGGTGGTTTTTACAAGCGAAAACTAATCCAAAAACAAAAAGCGTTTATCCGGATGGGTATTTGGCAAGGGTCAGCGCGTCAAAAAACCGGCCGTCGCGACCGCTGTAATAATTCCGCCGGCGACCGACTTCGCGATAGCCGTTTCGCGTGTAGAGGCTAACCGCATGATTTCCTTCGCGCACTTCGAGGTGCAGTTGTTCAGCCCCTTTACTGGCGGCTACGGTCGCGAAGCGGTCGAGGAGCATTTGCCCAACGCCGCGGCGCTGCGAAGACCGGCCGACCGCGAGCAGCAACAACTCGGCCTCGCCGCCGACGACTCGCGCCAGCGCGAAACCGACCACCGTCCCCCCGTCGCGCGCCAGCGAGAGCCAGACGCCGGCCATCGGCAGGAGCCCGGCGCATTGCGGCGACGTCCAGGCCTCGCCGAAAGCCGGATCGAAACTGTCCTCCATCACGTGCATCACCGCGGCGAGATCGGCGGGGCCGCCCTCCGCGACGGCGATCGGGCCGGTCATCGCATCGGCCCTTCGACGCCGCCTGCGGCGTCGCTCAGGACAGGCTTCGCGTCGGGATCGCGGCCGTAGAGCGGTCGTGGCGCCAGCGAGCGAAGAGCGCCGGGCAGGAGCCGGGCGTCGGCCGCCCGCGGCAAGACGTCGATCGCCTCGCCATGGCCGCGCGCTTCGACGAGGGCCGCCGCTCCGCTGCCGGCGACTCGCGCCGCGCCGATCGCCGCCGCGGCGTCGGCGGGAGGGAGGGAGCGCAGCGCGTCCAGGGGTCGCATCGGTACCTCGCCAAAAGACTGGACGAAAAGCTGCCCGTGTCCGCCATCGAGCGCAACCGCGATTTCGCCCCCCGCCCCCGCCGACGCGGCGATCGCGGCCATCGACGAGTAGCCGGCGAGCGGCACTCGCCAGCCGATCCTGAGCCCCTGCGCGGCGGCGAGGCCCACCCGGATCCCGGTGAAGCTGCCCGGCCCGCAATCCACCAGGATCGCGCCGGGCCGGCGCCCGGCGAGCAGCGACTCGATCATCGGAACGAGGCGCTCGGCATGGCCGCGGCCGACGATCTCGTGCCGCTCGTCGAGGATGGTCTCCCCCTGGACGAGCGCGGCCGAGCAGGCGGCGGTCGCTGTCTCGATGATCAGGATCATGAGCCCAAATCCGTCATTGCGAGCGAAGCGAAGCAATCCGGGCGCTCAGGCGGACGAGGCTGGATGGCTTCGTCGCTGTGCTCCTCGCAATGACGATCGCGGTCACACCGCCTCGACCGACTCGACCTCGGGCACGTAATGTTTGAGCAGGCTCTCGATGCCCTGCTTCAGGGTCATCGTCGAGGACGGGCAGCCCGAGCAGGCGCCGTGCAGGGCGAGGTAGACCGTGCCGCCGCGAAAGCCGCGGTAGACGATGTCGCCGCCGTCCTGGGCCACCGCCGGCCGCACCCTCGTCTCGATCAGCTCGCGGATCTCGGCGACGATCGCTTCGTCGGCCGGGTCCTCGCCATAATCCTCGTCGAGCGGGACCGCGATCCCGGCCGCGGAGGCCGCCTTGAACAAAGGCGCGTCGCTCGAGAAATGGTCGAGCATCACGCTCAGCACCTCCGGCTTGAGCTGGCGCCACTCGACTCCGGGCGCCGCGGTGACGGAGATGAAGTCGCGGCCGAAGAACACGCCTTCGACCTCTCCGGTCGAGAAGATCGCCTCGGCCAGCGGCGACGCCTCGGCGTCCTCGGGGGTCGCGAAGTCGCGCGTGCCCGCTTCCATCACCGGGCGGCCGGGCAGGAACTTGAGGGTCGCCGGATTGGGCGTGGTTTCGGTCTGGATCAGCATTGCGCCCATGTGGGCCGCCGGAAGGCGGGGATCAAGCGTCCCAGCGCAGGGGAAGGTGCTCGGGAACGCCTTCCTTGAAGACCAGCGGGCCTTCCGCCCGAACGTTGGGGAGGAGCAGCACCTGGCGGACGATCTCGGGGATCATCGCGGCGGCGATCGCCCGGCCGAGGCATTCGTGGTGGCCGTAGCCGAGCGTGAACGTCTGCCAGATCGAGCGCTTCGGGTCGAAGCCGAGCGGATCGCCGAAGGCGCTCTCGTCGAACATCGCGCTGTGGGTGCAGATGATCACCGTCTTGCCCGGCTCCACGACCTTCGAGTGCGGGGTTCCGCCGGCGAGCAGGGTCGGCGTGTGGCAGACCCGGAAGAAATAGGGAAAGACCGGATTGTAGCGCAGCGCCTCGAAGACGTAGCCGTCGAAGACGGCGGGGTCGGGATCGGCGGCGGCGGCCCTGGCGGCGGCGAGCTGGTCGGGCCGGCCGAGCAGCTCGGCGAGGGCGGTGCTGACGCAGCCCGAAGTCGTCTCGATCGTTCCGATGAGGAGGCCGCCGGCATTGAACAGCACCTTCGACAGGCTCCATTTGATGCCGCCGGAGAATTTCAGCCGGAGCAGCCGGGTGACCGAATCGTTCTTGTGCCGGTGCAGCGCGAGCTGGGCGCCGCGGACCAGCAGCACCCGGCCGAGATAGAGGGCGAGGCGGATTCCGGCCTTCTTGCGCTCGGCGACGACGTGGGCCGGGTCGGCGATGACGTCGGTGTCGAACGGCTGGTTGTGGAACGCGTCCTGCTGGTTCCAGTAGGACCATTCGATCAGCTTGTTCGCATTGCTTCCGGTGAAGCCGAAGAATTCCTGGACGAGCCGCGCCGGCACCATCCGGGTCAGCTGCTGCGGTGCGTCGACCGAGCCGTTGCCGGCCTTGAGGATCCGGGCCGCCTCCTCGCCGACGAACTTGCGGATCGCCGGTATCTCCTCGAAGTCGAGGATCGATTTCATGATGGACTTGTCGCGCCAATGGCCCGGCGTGTCGTCCTGGGCCATGAAATAATCGCCCTGCTTGGGCTTGTAGAGATCGACTCCGAAATCGTGCCAGCGCTGCAGCGCCAGGGTGCAATCGGCGAAGCGGGTGATGAAGACGAGGTCGTTGGGCAGGTCCATCACCGGCCGCTCGGAGCGCAGCTCGGCGAAGAAGGGCTGCCGCTCGTTCAGCATCAGCTGCCGGACGAGCGGCCATTTCTCCGCGTCGGGAGCGGCGTCGATCCGGTCGAGATACGCTCCCATCTCCGACGCCCTCAGAGCGACTTGAGATATTCGAGCAGGGCGAGCCGTTCGGGCTCGGTCAGGCTGCCGACGTTATAGTCATGGCCTTCGTTCGAATTGCCGTTGCCCGTTGCGGTCAGGGTGAAGCCGTTGCCCGGCGCCGACGGATCGGTGACGTAGCCCGCCTTGGCCGTGTCGTAATTGCGGGTTCCGACGCTGAACGTCTTCGGCCGGTTCTCCGGCGCGAGAAGCAGATCGTAGAGCGTCGGCACCGAGCCGTTGTGGAGGAAGGGCGCCGTCGCCCAGACGCCGTCGAGCGGCCTCGCCTTGTAGGCGAAGAGCGGGCTCTTCGAAGCATAGCATTGGGCGAGCCGGTTGGTCCGCGGGTCGGTCAGCTGGCCGGCGGCGCCGGTGACCTTCGGCAGCGGCTTTACTCCGAAGAAGATCTCGACGGCGGTGTCGAGGATCTGGTTCCACTTGCCGACGAGGGTGCCGATGACGGTCGTGGTGAGCATGGCCGCGAGCGGGGCCTGGGCCGGCAGCGGATCGCCCTTGAAATAGCTCGCCGGGAGGCCGTTCAGATTGGCGGTGTTGCTCGTGTAGGTGAGCGCGTTGCACGCCATCCAGGGATCGGTGTTGTTCTTGTTCGGGCTGGCCGGGGTGCCGGTCAGCGGAGTCATGTGGATCTTGTAGACATTGGTCCCGGCCGGCTCGATCGTGTGGCAGCCGATGCAGCCCTTGCTGCTGTACAGGGCCTTGCCCTGGTCGACCTTGGCCTGGTCGAGCGTTCCGGGCCATTTCGGCGCCTCGAGCTTGCGCAGCACCGCCTCGAGGCGATCGAGGTTGGAGGCCTGGATGCTGGAGTTGAACCCCGTCCTCGCCATTCGCGACCCGGGCCTGAGATCGACGTCTCCGAACACTCCGACCACTTCGCCGACGTTGCGCCCGAGAGCGCCATAGTCGAGGTAGCCGGCGCCGAGGTTCAGCCGCTCCGTCTTGACGATGCCGTTCCACTGCAGCTGGCTCTGCCGGTAGATGTCCCACAGGAAGGGATAGCTGACCGGAGCGTCGGCCGGGTTCGGCTTCGCCGCCGTGCTGGTTCCGTAAATGGCGAGCTGGGAGACCTTGTTGAAGATGTGGCCGACCGCGTCGAGCCGCCCGTAGCCGTAGCGCGACGACGTGGCGTTGAGCCTGGCATTGGCCTGCTCCCAGTCGATCAGCTTCTTGAGCTCGCCCTTGAGCTTGGCGCGGTTGCCCGCATTGTCCTTGCCCGCGAGCACCTTGGCGGCGAACCGGTCGAACTTGCCGGAATCGCCATAGGTCGCCTCGAGCGCGGCGTCGAAATCCTCGATGAAGAGCTGGAAGTCGACCAGGCTGGGGGCGCCGTCGACGGTGATCGTCTTGCCTTCGAAATTCACCTGTCCCGTATGGCAGGCGGAGCAATTGAGGCCGAGCCATTGCTCGTTGTTCGGCTGGCCTTCGTACCAGCGCAACTTGGTGAAGGTGAGCTTGCTGTCGTCCTGCTGATCGATGGCGAAGCCGATCGGAAGCTTCGGATTGGCCTTCGACTCGGCAAGGGCCAGGAAGCGGAACTTGGCCATGTTCGCTTCGGCCAGGAAAGGTTGCTCGGCGTCCTTCTGCTCGAGCGCCCGGGCCCAGGCCCAGGGCAGGAGCCGCGAGCCCTGGCCGGCCTGATACCAGGCGAGCCGCTGCGCCCTGTCCCAGCCCTGGCCGGCATCCGGCCAGCCCGCCGAAGGCTTCTCCTTGTCGCCGCCACTGCCGAACCAGTTGCAGCCGGCGACCGAGACCAGCAGAGAGGCGCTGAGCGCCATGGAAATTTTGCTTATCTTACGAGCATTCGCCATGACAGCCCCCCCGGTCTGCGCGAGGCGCTTGCTTGCCCGTTCCCGCGAAGTACTCATCCGAGTGGGAGCAACGAAGCGCAATCTCGCCGAGGCTCAGTCGGGCCGATTTGAGGTCCGAAGTCAACTCCCTTTTGCGCTAAAAACGGATATTGATTATCTGCTGATCGTTACTTGGCCGTCGCGGGCGGCATCGCGGCCGGCGGCGGGAGCCGCGATCGTGGAAGCCGAGGGAAGGGCTTTTTGAATCGCTTTTTGGCCCGTACAGACAGGCCCATGGCAAGACCCGGATTCCTTCAGCGACTGCTCGCGGCGCTCGGTTTCCATCCCGAGCCGCCGCCTCCGCCGCCGGAGCCCGCGGCGGCGCCGCCGCGGCGGCCGGCCGCTCCCGCCATCGACCTCCGGGACGAGCGGATTCCGGAATCGTCCCGCGACCGGGTGGCCCTGATCATGAGCCTGGTCGGCGACCTCGAGGAGCGGGCGACCCAGCGCGGGCTCGCGACCGAGCGCAAGGAGCTCGAGAGGATCGGCTCCGTCCATCTGCCCAGGCTGCTTCAGAGCTATGTCGACATACCGCCCGAGCATCGCGCCGAGGTGTTCCGCGAGACCGGCCGCTCGGCCAGCTTCCTGCTCAACGAGCGCCTCGACAAGATGACCTCGCGGCTTCGCGAGATCTCGAAGATGCTGGCCCGCGACAATCTCGACGCCTTCTCGACCAACATGCAGTTCATCGACCGCCATTACGGCGACGCGGAATCGCCGTTCGATTGAGCGGCGTCCCGCCATTGCGAGGAGCGAAGCGACGCGGCAATCCAGCTCGGCGTTCGCGACCGCGCAGCGCTGGATTGCTTCGCTGCGCTCGCAATGACGCCTAGACCACCGCCGCCACGGCGCCACGTTCGCGCCTGACGCCGAATATCTCGGCTCGGCGGACGATGGTCCGGGCCCAGCGCCGGTGGGTGGCGGGCTCGCACATCGAGCCGGAGATCGCGAAGACCGCGGGGCTGCCCGGGGCGAGGATGGCCCGCGCCTCCGCCAGCTCGTCGCGGCCGACGCGATAGGCGGCCTCGACGATCGGGATCTGGGCCGGGTGGATGACGGTCTTGGTGAGCAGGCCGTGCTCCACGTCGCGCTCCGCTTCCTCGCGGAGCAGCGCCTCGCTCGCGAAATGCTCGAACACCGGTGCGGAAAGGGCAAAGCCGTAGGGCGCGAAGGTCGCGACGAGGGCGGCGACGGTGGCGGCGAGCGGGCCCTCGTAGATCGTGCGCACCGTCGAGCGGCGGGCGCCGAGAGTCTGGAGCAGGTCGTTGCCGCCGATCCTGACGGCGAGCACCCGCTCCTGGATGACGAGCAGCTGGTCGCGCAGCCGCCGGATCTCGACCGGGTCGAGCACCTCGCGGGTCTCGAGGGTCGGCATCAGCCGGTGACGGTCCAGGATCGGGCAGGCGAGGTAATCGGGCAGGCTCTCGGCGGTCGCCTTGGGGATGACGAAACCGTCGATCCTGCCGATCCCGTCCAGCCTCAGGAGAGCCCTCAGCATCGCCGGGTCGCGGGGCCTGACGAACAGCATCGGCCGGCGCTCCTCGCCCTCGGCCAGGCCTTCGAGCAGCCGGGCGACGTTGCGCATCGCCGCCGGGGTCTCGTCGGGCCGGATCGAATCCTCCAGGCAGATCACCGCCGAGCGAAGCTTCGGGTAGCGCCGGCCCAGCGCGATCTCCGGCAACCGCTCGCGGGTCCCCGGCAAGTAGAGCGTCGCTCCGAGCGCAATGGCTTCGGTCCGGTTCGGCATAGGATTCATCCCGCTCGCACGTTTCTGATGAGACTGACCGCTCGGAACGGGAATTCCGCCGGAAGCCGATCGATCTCGACGCCCTTCTCGGCGGCGAGGTGAAGGAGATGACGCACGTCGGGATCGTCCGGGTCTCGGAGCAGGAGCCGCTCCGGCACCCGCCTGAGCACCGCCCGGGTCGCCTCCGCGATCCCCGGCTTGATCCGGTTTCGGTCGGTCACCGCGAACCGGAGCATCAGCCCGGCCACCGCCCGGTCGCAGCGCTCCGCCGCGCCCGGCCGGGCCGGCGCCAGCGGCCGCGGCGCGGCGGCGAGCCCGTCGACGGCGTCAACGAAGGTCCTCGAGACGTCGTGGGGCGCGAATTCGGGATAGTGGACGCAGGCGTGGAAGTCGCCCGGTCCGACGAGATCGGAATTGAGCACGGACCGGCTGACCAGGCCCGAGACGATTGCGTTGAGAAGCCCCGAGGGGACGAGATAATCCTCGTCGGTGGCGGCGAGGTCGGCTCGGCCGGCGGGGTCGGCGACGACGGCGAGAAAGGGCCGGAAGCCGGACGGGTCGCCGGCGAGGCTTCGGCGCAGCTCCACCGCGATCGCGCCCTTGCCGGTCCAGCCGTCGACGAAGACCGCGTCGGCCGGGTCGTGCCGCGCCGCGACGAAAGCGAGCGCCTCCCGGTCGATTCCGCGGTCGCGGATGATGCTGATCGAATAATGCGGCGCCTCGGCGCCGAGGCGCGCAAGCGCTCGGCGGAGCAGGACCCCGATCGGAGTCCCGGCCCGGGCGAGCGAGAGGAGGACGACGGGCCGGCCCGCCGAGCGCTCGGCCAGCGCCTTGGCGAGCGAGGCGACGTCGGCCGCGAGCCGCGGGCCGTTGCGCTCGAGCGCCTGCTCGTAGAGCGCCAGATAGGCCGGGCCGGGCGGAGCCTCCGGCGCGATCATCTCCGAATAATGCCGCCGCCCGCTCTGGATCAGCCGCTCCTTGGCGGCGATGCCGGTGGCTCGAAGCTCGACCGGCTTCAGCAGGAAGGTGACGTCCTCGGTCGCGTAGCTGCCCGAGAAGGCCGCCTCCGCGGGCGGCTTGGGCCGGGCCGCCATCAGGCCGCCCTCGCCAGCGCCATGGCGCCGAGCTGCGACCGGCTCGGCATCATCGCGAAGTCGCACAGCGCCATGAACGGCGCGTCGGTGAGGCTGTCGCCGATCCCGATCACCGGAGCGTCGGGATATTGGCGGCGAAGCTCGGGCATCAGATATTCGACCGCATGCTGCTTGCCGAGGAAGGGCGGAAGGAAGGCGGCGTTGTTGCCGTTGCGGTGGACGGTCCATCCCGCCGGCACCTCGGGGACCACCGGGTCGATCGCCGCGGCCAGCGCCTCGGCGTCGCCGTCGGAATGCTTGGCGAGGACGTAGAGCGGCAGCCCCCCTTCCTCGAGCACCCGGACGCGCAGCGGGGCGCCCCCCGCCTCGTCGAGGATCCGCTGCGCCAGCGCGGCGAGGCTCCCGGCGTGCGCCTGCGCCTGTGCCGCCATGCGGTCGTGCCAGCGCGGATCGGCGCCGCCGGCGGAATCGAGGATCAGCCCGCCATGGGCGCAGATCGCGCGGGTCCAGCCGATCCGAACCCGCTCGAGCGCGTCGCGGCTGCGCGCCGTCACCGGGATCAGCAAGGTCGAGTCCGAAAGCCAGTCGAGGAAGCTCATCTGGCGCGGAGTCGCGTAGCTCAGCGGCGCCCCGTCGCGGGCATAGCCGATCGGCGCCAGCGCCTCGGCCGGCACGTCGGGCGGGCATTTGCCGAGCGTCTGGAACAAGGTGTCGTCGAGATCGACGAGGGCGATGGCCCGCACTTATCCCTTCCCTCCCCAATAGAGCGTCCTGGCGCCAAGCGCCGCGACCAGCGCGGGATCGACCGTCCCCGGCGGGGTTTCGTGGCAGATCAGGGCGAGCCGCCCCTCCGCCGGATCGGCATTGTACAGGAAATTGCCGGTGCCGCTGCCATAATTGTCCGCGAAGGCGAGCGCATGGTCGATCGCCCCGCCGGGCCGGACCGGGCTCCGGGTCGTCGCCTGGACGACGACGTCGCGGCCCGCGGCCTCCAGCCGCTCGGCGAGGAGGAAGGGCGGATGGGTGAACTCGCCGGTGCCGACGATCCGGAGCGCGCGCCCGGGAGGCAGTTCCAGGGCGCCCGCGTCCGGCAAATCGAAGGCGCGGGGATCGGCAAGGCCGAGCCGCCCGAACGGCCCGGGCGCCGGCAGGGCGCCCAGCGCCCCCGCCGCCGCCTCGAAGGCGCCGTCTCCGGCCGGAGCGCAATCCGGGGTCCAGTCGAGCCGGCCGCTCAGCAGGCTGACGCATCGCGCCGGCCAGGGCATCCGCTGGAGCCAGCCGTCCGAGCCGGACCAGTCCGTCAGGGCGGCGGCGACGACCGCCCCGCAGCGCGGCAGCGCCGGGGCGAGCGCCCGGGCGAGGTTGACGAGGGTGGTGCCGGTCGAGATCTCGTCGTCGACGACGACCAGCGACCTCACGGCGGCGAGGTCGATGTCCGCCGGCCGGTAGAGGAGGTGCGCCGAGGCGTGGCTATGCGGCTCCTCGAAGCGGCCGAGCAGGGGCGCGTCGATCCGCTGGCGGGTGGAGTGGAGGAAGCCGCCGCGCAGGCCGAGCCGGTGAAGCTCCTCGAACAGACCGTGGCCGAGGCCGACCGCCGTCTCGGCGAGGCCGAGGACGAGGACCGGCCCAGGCAGGTCCGGGACTTTCGAGGCCAGGTCGCGGAGCGACCGGCGCATCTGCGAGGGCCGCGCCGGAACGTGGCGGCCGAGCACTTTGGAGACGATCAGGAAGCCGCGCCTGGGATTGCGCCGCGACGCGAAACCGCACAGCCGGTCGAGCGGCCAGTCGCTCTCCTCGACGAAGAGGGCCAGCCGACCGCCGGCGAGGCGGACCGTCCGCTCGGCGGGCATCGTTCAGCCCTCGCAGCGGATTCGGTAGATGAAGCCGCGCGCCTCGCGGACGATGTCGGCGCGGGTCCGCACCGGCCCGCCGGGATCGAGCTTCGGCTCGATTCCGAAAGTCGCCAGGAAGGAGCGGACGACGGCGCCCTTCACTCCGAAATTGATGTTCTCGGCGCTGCTCCCGCCCTCGCGGATCCGGTCGAGGTTGAGCGAGGCGTGGACCAGCCCGACGACCAGCCCGGACTGGTCGAGGATCGGGCCGCCGCTGTTGCCGCTGGCGATCGGCGCGCTGAACTGGAGGACGCTGGTGTCGTTGCCGATTCCGCAAAGCGCCGAGACGTTGCCGCCGGTCGCGGTCGGTCCCGAGCCGAGCAGCCCCTGCAGCGGGAAGCCGAGCACGATCACGTCCTCGCCGAGATGGATGTCGATCGCCGAGCGGAAGCGGGCGGCCGCGGGAAGCGCGCGCTCGACCCTCAAGAGGGCGATGTCGTTGCGCGGATCGGCCAGCACGACCTCGGCGGGCGCCGTGAACCGGTCGCTCGCCGCGTCGATCTTGCGGGCGCCGTCGACGACGTGGGCGTTGGTCAGGATATGGGTCTCGTCGACCGCGAACCCGCTCCCCGAGAAGCTCGATCCGGGCGGGGGGCGGTCGCCGCCGTAGGGGCCGGGCCCGGGCGACTGGCCCGGCCTTTCGGGAATCGGGATGTCGACGGCGAGCGCGGCCTTGAGCGCCGGAAGTCCGCCGGCGAAGCCCTGGCCGTTGCCGGTCAGCCGCCACCCGTCGCCGCGGCGGTAGATTTCGGCGAGGATCAGCGCCGCCTCGCCGCGGCTGGTGAGGTCGAGGTTGAAGCGCCACTCGCCGAAGCTCACCGCCAGCGACTGGAAGTTGCGGAAGCTCAGGCCCTCGCCGGCGCCGCGCTGCAGGAACAGGATGAGGAGCAGCCGGTCGACGTCCGGTGGAAGCGCCGCGAGGTCGATCCGAAGCTCGCCCTTGTCGCCGAAGCCGATGCCGGGACGAAGCTCGCGGGCGCCGATCTCCAGCGCCGGAAAGGAGGCGGCGCTGCGCCGGCCGGCGTTGAGCCCGACCAGCATCGTCCCCAGCTCGCCGCTAAGCGAATCGAGTCGCGGCCCCTCGAGGCGAAGCTCGACCAGCGGATCTTCGATCGGGATCCTTTGTCCGGGAGCGAGCTCGCGCATCGCGTGTCGCCGCGGCCCGGCCGAGTCGGCTCAGACGTTGACGCCGTAGGATCGGGCCAGCGGGCCGAGGCCGCCGCTGAAGCCCTGGCCGACCGCCCGAAACTTCCACTCGCCGGAATGGCGGTAGAGCTCGCCGAACACCATCGCCGTCTCGGTCGAGGCGTCCTCGGACAGGTCGTAGCGGGCAAGCTCGGTGCCGCCGTCGGCATTGACCACGCGGATGAAGGCGTTGGCGACCATCCCGAAATTCTGGCGGCGCTGGTCGGCCTCGTAGATGGTGACGGCGAAGACGACCTTGGCGACGTCCGCCGGCAGCTTGCCGAGCTGGACCGAGACGACCTCGTCGTCGCCCTCGCCGACCCCGGTCAAATTGTCGCCGTGATGCTCGACCGCGCCGTCGGCGGCCTTGAGGTTGTTGAAATAGACGAAATCGGCGTCGGAGCGCACCTTGCCGCCCTCGTTGAGCAGGTAGACGCTGGCGTCGAGGTCGAAGTCGCTGCCGTCGGTGACCCGCTGGTCCCAGCCGAGGCCGACGCGCACCGCCTGGAGGCCCGGCGCCTCCTTGCTGAGATTGACGTTCGCGCCCTTGCTCAAAGATACTGCCACTGGTCTCGCTCCTCGTTTTTCAGCCGACGTTGACGCCGAAGTTGCGCGCCACCGGCGCCAGCCCGCCCTGATAGCCCTGGCCGACGGCGCGGAACTTCCACTCGCCGCCGTGGCGGTAGACCTCCCCGAAAATCAGAGCCGTTTCAACCGAATAGTCCTCGCTCAGATCGTAGCGGCTGATCTCGCGGCCGGTCGCCTCGTTGACGATCCGCATGAAGGCGTTCTGCACCATTCCGAAATTCTGCCGGCGGGACTCGCCCTCGTGGATTGTGACGACGACCGCGACCTTGTGGATATCCGCCGGCACCCGGCCGAGGTCGACCTTGATGACCTCGTCGTCGCCGTCGCCGGCGCCGGTCCGGTTGTCGCCGGTATGCTCGACCGAGCCGTCCGACGATTTCAGCTGGTTGTAGAAGATGAAATCGTGGTCGCCGCGCACCTTGCCGGTCTCGGCGAGCAGGAAGGCGCTCGCGTCGAGATCGAAATCCTCGCCGTCGGTGGCCCGGGCGTCCCAGCCGAGGCCGATCAGGATATTGGCCAGTCCCGGCTCCTCCTTGGAGAGGCTGACGTTGGCGCCCTTGGCGAGGCTGATGGACATGGAATCGAGCTCCTCGGGGATGTTACAGGTCGAGCCGGCCGCCGTTGGGGCCGACCGGTTTCTCCTCGCCGCCGTGCTTGCGGTTGTGCCTCACCGAGCCCCAGAGGGCGAAGCCGATGAGCAGCGCTCCGATGAGGCCGGTGACCACTTCCGGGACGTAGAACCGGGCCGAGAGCAGCATGATCGCGGCCAGCGCGAGGATCGCCCAGAAGGCGCCGTGCTCGAGATAGCGATATTCGGCGAGCGTGCCCTTGTCGACGAGCAGGATGGTCATCGAGCGGACGAACATGGCGCCGATGCCGAGGCCGAGCGCGATGACGAAGATGTTGTTCGAAAGCGCGAAGGCGCCGATCACCCCGTCGAACGAGAAAGCCGAGTCGAGCAGGTTGAGGTAGAGGAAGCCGGCGAGGCCCGAGCGCACCGCCGCTCCCGCCGCGACGGCGGTCTCGTCGGGCTCGAGCAGCGAGTTGACCGCCTCCACCGCGAGATAGGCGAGGATCCCGAAGATGCCCGAGACGAGATAGGTGAACGCCTCCTCGCGCGGCAGGAGGTTGGAGATGCCGTAGAGGGCGAGGAGGACGATGGCGATCTCGATCGCGTCGACCGACGACAGCTTCGACAATCGCTCCTCGATGACGTCGATCCAGTGCACGTCCTTCTCGCTGTCGAAGAAGAATTTGAGGCCGACCATGGCCAGGAAGGCGCCGCCGAAGCCGGCGATTCCGACATGGGCGGAGGTGATGATCCGCTCATATTCGGCCGGGTTCGAGGCGGCGAGCCGGACCGCCTCGATCGGCCCGAGCGAGGCGGCGATGGCGACGATGGCGAGCGGGAAGACGATTCGCATGCCGAACACCGCGATGGCGATGCCCCAGGTGAGGAAGCGGCGGCGCCAGATCTGGTCCATGTGGCGAAGCACGGCGGCGTTGACCACGGCATTGTCGAACGACAGCGACACTTCGAGGACGGAGAGGACGAGGACGATCCAGACCACCCCGGCGGTGCCGCCGGGGGTGCCGGTCATCGCCCAGCCGAGCCAGACCGCCAGCGCCAGGCAGACCGCCGTGAAGAAGAACGAACCCTTGAAATATGAAAGCACCAGTCAGCCCCTTGTTCAGTCCTTGCTTCCGGCGACCCAGCGCAGGCCCCAGCCAAAGGCTCGGTCGAGCTCGCTTTGATCCCTGAAATAATCGACGATGCGCGTCGCCTTGAGCTCGCCGCCGTCATTCTCGAGGAGCACGATCCCGCACAGCCTCTTGTCGTTGCGCCCCTCGGTCATCCGCACCTCGATCGGCGGCTGGTCGGGCATGGTGACGCTCACCACCCCGTCGGTCTGCTGCCAGTTGGGAACGCCGTCGTAGATGTTGGCGAAGATCGCGATCCGGCGGATCTCGTTCCAGTGGGCGCCGTTGATCCGCATGTTCTCGCCCTGCGAGACGTCGCCGGTGCGGTCGTCGCCGTCGAGGGCGATGTAGGGCGGCTCGTGATAGCTTCCGAACATCCGGCCGAGCGCCTGGACGACGCTCTTTCGGCCGTCCATCATCTCGAGCAGGCAGCCGAGGTCGAGGTCGATCGCTCCGGCGCTGCTGAAGAAGCCCTTCTTGCCGCGCGACCAGTTCAGGTTGACGACGATCTGGCCGAAGCTCGCGCCCCTTTTCTGGAGGCTGATCGCCTGGCCCTTCTTCTCCAGGCTGACCTTGGAGAGGCTGATCGGCGGCGCGGAGGCCGGCGGGGGCGGCACGGGCGCCGGAGGAGGCGGCACCGGCGCGGGCGGCGGAGCGGGCGGCGGATCGTCGGCGACGTCGATCCCGAACGAGCGGGCGAGCGGCGCCAGGCCGCCGTTGAAGCCCTGGCCGACCGCCCGGAACTTCCATTCGCCGCCGCGGCGGTAGAGCTCGCCGAAGGTCATCGCCGCCTCGGTGGCTCCGGCGAGGTCGGGCCGGAACTCGGCGGCCGTGTCGCCGCCGCGGGTCACGGCGATCGCGCCCGACCTCAGGGCGGAGAGCGACTGGCGCCCCTGCGCCTGGTCGATGGTGACGCAGAAGACGATCCGGGCGATCTCGGCCGGCACCCGGTCGAGGTCGATCTCGAAGCGGCCGCCGTCCAGCTTGACGGCGCCGTCGCCGCCCGAGGGCTGGTTGAAGAAGACCATGTCATGGTCGCCGCGCACCTTGCCGGCCTCGCCCAGCAGATAGGCGGAGACGTCGACCGACGTCCCCGGTGCGGCATCGACGTCGACGGCGACGCGCACGGCGCCGGTCCCGATTGAGGTGTTCGCACCCCGCTGAAGCTGCATCTCGGCCCGCCAGGCGCTTAGAGGTGGTTCATGATCGAGGGCAGCATGTCGTGGAAGGTCCGCCCGTAGGTCTTCTCCCCGATGGCCTTCATCTCCCAGCCGCCGCCGGACCGGCTGACCTTGGCCATGACCTGGCCGGTATGGGTGCCCGCGCCGGTCAGGTCGTAGCGGGCCATCTCCTGGCCGTTGGTCGCGTCGACCAGCCGGCAGAAGGCGTTCTCGATCTTGTCGAACGTGTCGCCGGTGAA
The DNA here is from genome assembly GCA_036386295.1 of Allosphingosinicella sp. Classification (GTDB taxonomy): domain Bacteria; phylum Pseudomonadota; class Alphaproteobacteria; order Sphingomonadales; family Sphingomonadaceae; genus Allosphingosinicella. The sequence goes on along the minus strand of DASVVX010000158.1, from coordinate 342 downwards.
GCTGTTGACGGTGAAGATCAGCGCCGTCACCTGCCCCGGGACCGCGGAAAGGTCGACGATGATCTGCTCGTCGTCGCCGTCGCCGGCGCCGGTCCGGTTGTCGCCGGTGTGGATGATGCTTCCGTCGTTGCTTCGAAGCTGGCGGAACCAGACCGCGTCGAGCACCTGCCGGTTCGAATCGAACAGCAGGCAGGACGCGTCGAGGTCGATGTCGCCGCCGCCGCCGCCGAACATGCCCATGAAGCCCTTGGCCTTGCGCACGTCCCAGCCGAGACCCATGGTCACCCGGCTGAGCGTCCCGCCTCCCGATTTCTCGAGGCGGATGCTTTGTCCCTTGGTTAG
>DASVVX010000157.1:0-3364 GCA_036386295.1 Allosphingosinicella sp. | reverse complement strand
TGTAGCCGTCCTCGAAGCGCACGTCGTCGAACATGAAGAACTCCGCCTCCGGTCCGACGAAGACGGTGTCGCCGATGCCGGTGCCCTTGAGGTAGGTCTCGGCCCGCCGGGCGGTCGAGCGCGGGTCGCGGGCATAGAGCTCGCCCGTGCCCGGATCGACGACGTCGCAGAAGACGACCAGCATCGGAGTCGCGCTGAACGGGTCGAGATAGACGGCGTCCAGGTCCGGCTTGAGGATCATGTCCGATTCGTTGATCGCCTTCCAGCCCGCGATCGACGAGCCGTCGAACATGAAGCCGTCGACGAGCTGGTCCTCGTCGATGATGCCCGCGACCATCGACAGATGCTGCCACTTGCCGCGCGGATCGGTGAAGCGAAGGTCGACCCACTCGATCTCCTCATCCTCGATCCGCTTCAGAATCTTGCCCGCGTCGCTCGCCATGTCGCTTCCTTTCGTCACCCCAGCGAAGGCTGGGGTCCATGCTGAGTTTCCGCCCGGCACATGCTTCGCAGGGATGCCGCCTGCGCTGGCATGACGTGAAGCGAATCCGATAGCGGTATGAGCGGACCTTTCCCCGCCCGCCGCGGCCGGTCCAGCCGGGGTGAACATTTCACGTGGGCGAAGTCGGGAACGGCTAGAACGGCCGGCGCTGCGCCGCGATCAGCATCCTCAGGAGCATCGCCACCGGCCGCGGCACACCGACCTTGCCCTCCAGCCAAAGGCTGACCGCCGAGCGGCTGACCCCGATCGCCGCGGCGAGGTCGTTCTGGGTGCGGTAGCCCAGGGTGCGCATCGCCGCGCGCAGCTCCTCGGGGGCCATTGAGGCGAGACGGGGGTCTTCCACGCGCCCGCCTTAGCGCGCCGGGCCGGCGGGAGAAACCTTCGCGGCGGGGGCGGGGCAGCGCGTTTATCATCCCGAAACCCGGCGCCCTTAGGGTGGCGCCATGCTGATCCTCGCCGCCGCTCTCGCCGTCCAGGCCCCCGGACCTTCCTTCGCCTGCGAACAAGCGGCCACGGCCCAGGAGAAGCTCGTCTGCTCGCGGCGAACGCTCGCCAAAGCCGATCTCGAGCTCGACTCCGCCTATCGCCGGGCGCTCGCCCCGCTGAGCCCGGCGGGGCGCCGGCAGCTGGCGCTGAGCCAGCGCGCCTGGCTGAGCTTCCGAACCGCGGTCTGCCCGTTCGTTCGCCGGCCCCCTCCCGACGGTCAATCGACGGAAGCTTGCCTCGAGGCCCGCTACGAGGAGCGCAAGAACCAGCTGAACGAGGCCGTCCGCCAGGTCGGGCCGTTCCGGATCGTCCGGCTCGACGGCTACCGGGTCTGGCCGCAGCCGGTCCACTCGGTCGTGGAGTTTGACGGAGTCACGACCAACGAGGAACGGTTCGACTGGATCGACGTGGACGCCGCGCCGCCGCCGCTTCGGGCGGCTGCCCGGGAGTGGAACGCGGGCCTGGACCGTCGGCCGACCACGACGGGCGCCCGGTGGCTTCTCTATTCCCGGCCGCGCACCGAGAACGACGTCGGCGCCGAATATGGCTGGGGGGCGGATTCGGGACGGGATCTGGAGATCCTCGCGGCCTCGCCCGACGCGATCGTCACCCGGGAGACGAACTATTGGATGGGCTCATGGCATCCCGAGGAGGAGATGAGCTACGAGACGCGGCTGATCCGCGAGCGGCGCGCGATGCGCTTCGGCGATCTGCTGACCCGGCGGGCGGACTGGGGACGATTCGCGAAGAAGCGGGTCCTGTCGGTCCCGCCGATGAACAGCGTCAAGGACTGGCCGAGGCTGGCCGAAACGGCGGCGGACCCGGGTTCCCTGGTGCCCGGTGCGGCCGGGCTCACGGTCAATTTCGGCAGGCCGCTGGGTCGTCCGAGCGGAGAGGCCACGATCGAGCTCAGCTGGAAGGAGGTCGAGCCCTTCCTGTCGCCCAGCGGCCGAAGGCTGGCCGCCGGCTTCGCCCGTTACAAACGATAGCCGGGTCGCGATCGTCAGATCGCGTCCGACCCGCGCTCGCCGGTGCGGATTCGGAGCGCCTCCTGGACGTCCATGACGAAGATCTTGCCGTCGCCGATGCGCCCGGTGCGGGCGGCGTTGGCGATCGCCTCGACGACCCGCTCGGCGAGGCCGTCCTCGACGACCACCTCGAGCTTCACCTTGGGCAGGAAATCGACGACATATTCGGCGCCGCGATACAGCTCGGTATGGCCCTTCTGGCGGCCGAAGCCCTTGGCCTCGGTGACCGTGATCCCCGAGACCCCGACGTCGTGAAGCGCCTCCTTCACCTCGTCGAGCTTGAACGGCTTGATGATCGCCTCGATCTTCTTCACCGGGCACTCCCTGCAGCTGTTGCGCCGCAGCATAGCCCGGCGGCTTCGCAGGCGCTAGACTGCCCGAAAACAGGGAGAGCCCTATGGCACTGGAAGTGATCGACGGCACGATCGAGTCCGCCGCGTTGAAGCGTTCGAGCGCGAAGGTCGCGATGTACGACCGGATCGTCATCCGGGCGGAGGACGGATCCGAACGGAGTCTCGAGAAGGTGGCGGTCTCGCCGAGCGTGACCGGGCTGCTCGAGCCGGGCACGCTCGGCCGCTTCTACGGCTACAAGGCGATCGACCATCGCGGCCTGTTCGGCGCCCGGACGCGCGACGGCCGCTCCGGCTTCGCGATCCCGACCGGCAACGAGCGGATCATGCTGGTGATGGCGATCGTCGGCCTCGGCGGCCTGGTCCTGATGTTCCTGATCGGCAGCCGGCTCATGCTGCTCGGCCTCGTCCTCGGCGTGCTCGGGGCGATCGGCTATTTCCGCTACCGCGGCACCCGCCTCGAGGCCCGCTCCCGCTACGACGGCGACTCCGGCTACGCATGAGCCTGCTCCCCGGCGAAGGCCGGGGCGCATTCAATCGTGCGCCGCGATCCACTCCTCGACGACCGGGGCGATTCGCTCGCGCCACTTGCTGCCGTTGAAGATGCCGTAATGGCCGACGCCCTTGGCGAGATGATAATGCTTCATCGCCCTGGGCAGCCGGGTCGAGATGTCGAGCGCCGCCTTGGTCTGGCCGACTCCGGAAATGTCGTCGCGCTCGCCCTCGATGGCGAGCAGGGCGACGTCCTTGATCGCCGCCGGATCGACCCGGCGGCCGCGGTGGGTGAGCTCGCCCTTGGGCAGCAGGTGGCGCTGGAAGACGACGTCGACCGTCTGGAGGTAGAATTCGGCGGTCATGTCGCAGACCGAGCGATATTCGTCGTAAAAGGCCTTGCTCGCCTCGGCGCTCTCGCCGTCGCCCTGGACGAGATGCTTGAACATCTCCCAATGGCCGGTGAGGTGGTCGCCCAGGTTCATCGCCATGAAGCCGGCGAGCTG
>DASVVX010000156.1:0-25234 GCA_036386295.1 Allosphingosinicella sp. | reverse complement strand
CGTCGAGCCGACGGTCTGGGGGACGCGCAGAGCCCAGAGCAAGGCTCCGCCGAGCGCGATCATCATTCCGAGGAAGATCCACCAGCTCAGCCGCCGGACGGCGTCGGGCAGGGCGGAAGGCGGCGGCGCGTTGCGGCCGCGCTGCGCCTTGCCGCGCGCCGGCGCCTTGCCCCTGCCCCGCGATCCGGAGCCGCGCGCTATCGCCTTGCTCATAATGCTTCCTCCACGATCCGCTGGACCAGCTCGGCATAGCTGAGGCCGCGGTAGCGGGCCTGCTCGGGCACCAGGCTGAGCGGCGTCATCCCCGGCTGGGTGTTGACCTCGAGCAGATAGAGCCCCGATTCGCCCTGCTCGTCGTCCCAGCGGAAATCGGCGCGCGAGCAGCCGCGGCAGCCGAGCCCGCGATGCGCCTCCAGCGCCATCGCCATCGCCGCCTCCTCGATCTCGGCCGGGACCTCGGCGGGGCAGACGTGCCGGGTCATCCCCTCGGTATATTTGGCGTCGTAATCGTAGAAGCCCGATTTCGGCTGCAGCTCGGTCAGCGCCAGGGCTTCGTCGCCGAGCACCGCGACGGTCAGCTCGCGGCCGCGGATGAACGGCTCGGCGAGCAGCCGCTCGAAATGGCGCCACGGGCCCTCGCTCTCGCGGCCGATCGGATCGCCGTAATTGCCGCCCTCGGTGACGATGGCGACTCCGACCGACGACCCTTCGTTGACCGGCTTCAGCACATAGGGCCGCGCCATCGGATCGGCTTGGTAGAGGCTCTCGCTCTCGACCATCGTCCCGCGCGGCATCCGGATGCCGCGCGGCACGAGCACCATCTTGGTCAGCTCCTTGTCGATCGCGATCACCGAGGTCTCGACCCCGCTGTGCGTGTATCTCAGGCCCATCAAGTCCATCAGCCCCTGCACCGTGCCGTCCTCGCCCGGCGTGCCGTGGAGCGCGTTGAAGACGACGTCGGGCGCGGCCTCGCGAAGCCGCTCGGCGACGTCGCGGCCCATGTCGATCTGCGTCACCCGGTGACCGAGGCTCTCGAGCGCCGCCGCCACGTCGGCGCCGCTGCGCAGCGACACTTCCCGCTCCGCGGACCAGCCGCCCATCAGGACGGCGACGTGGAGGGGCTCAACCACGCGTCGTCCCCGTCACCCCAGCGAAAGCTGGGCTCCATGTGGACTCAACATGGATGCCAGCCTTCGCTGGCATGACAACTGGACGAACGCTCACCCTTCGACTCCCACTCTCTGAATCTCCCACTCCAGCAACACGCCGGAATGGGCCTTCACCCGGCGCCGCACCTCCTCGCCGAGCGCCTCGATGTCCGAAGCCTTTGCCTTGCCGAGATTCAGCAGGAAGTTGCAATGCTTTTCAGAGACTTGCGCGTCGCCGATCGTCAGGCCTCGGCAGCCGGCCTCGTCGATCAGCTTCCAGGCCTTGGCGCCGGGGGGATTCTTGAAGGTCGAGCCGCCGGTTCGGCTCCGCAGCGGCTGGCTCGCTTCGCGCTCGGCGGCGATCCGGTCCATCTCGGCGCCGATCGCGGCGCGCTCGCCCGGAACGCCCTCGAAGACGGCCTCGACCACCACCGCGCCCTCGGGCACCGCGCTGTGGCGATAGGTGTAGGCGAGCTTCTCGGCCGGCCAGGTCTCGATCCGCCCGTCGCGGAGCACCAGGGTCGCCTCGACGAGGATGTCGGCGACCTCCCGGCCGTAGGCGCCGGCGTTCATCCGCACCGCGCCGCCGGCCGTGCCCGGGATGCCGCGCAGGAACTCGAGGCCCGCGACATGGGCGTCGCGCGCCTTCGACGCGACGGTGATCCCCATCGCCCCGCCGCCGGCGCGCAGCCGGTTGCCGGGCTCGACATGGACGTGGCTCATCGCCTTGGGAAGCCGAACCACCGCGCCGGGCACGCCGCCGTCGCGGACGATGAGGTTCGAGCCGACCCCGACCGGGAGCACCGGCACGGCGGGGTCGAGCTCGCGCAGGAAGCGGGCGAGATCCTCGACTCCGTCCGGCCGAACCAGCCACTCGGCCGGCCCGCCGGTTCGGAACCAGATGAAGTCGGCGAGCGACCCGCCGGGCTCGATCGTCCCCGTCAGCTCAGGCAAGTCCGTTCGTGTCGAGCGAAGTCGAGACACCCCGCCGAGCGGAGCCGAGGCACAAAGTCTCGGCTCGGCTCCACCTGGCCCCTCGACTTCGCTCGGGGCGAACGGATTCTCCTGCTCCCGGCCGCTCATTTCGCCGCCCTCGCGCAGGCGATTCCGTCGGCGAGGGCGGCCGCCCAGCGGGTAATGTCGCCGGCGCCGAGGCAGATCACCATGTCGCCCGGCGCGGCGAGGTCGCGAAGGCTGAGGCAGAGGTCGTCGAGGTCGGCGACCGCCTTGACCGCGCGATGGCCGCGCTGCTTGAGCCCCTCGGCCAGCGCTTCGGAATCCACGCCCTCGATCGGCTCCTCGCCGGCCGGATAGACCGGCGTCACATAGACGATGTCGGCGTCGTTGAAGGCGCCCTGGAACTCCTCCATCAAATCCCTGAGGCGAGTGTAGCGGTGCGGCTGGACGACCGCGATCACCCGCCCCGTCGCCCCTTCGCGAGCGGCCGAGAGAACGGCCCGGATCTCGGTCGGATGATGGCCGTAATCGTCGATGACCGTCGCCCCGTCGATCTCGCCGACCTTGGTGAAGCGCCTTTTGACCCCGCCGAACTTCTCGAAGCCCCTGGCGATGACGTCATGGCCGATCCCCAGCTCGGCGGCGACGCCGATCGCGGCCAGCGCGTTCTGGACGTTGTGCCGGCCCGGCATCGGCAGCTCGACGTCGGCGATCACCGCCACCTCGCCCGTCCGGTCGCGGATCGAGACGTCGAACAGATTGCCGCCGGGCACCGGCCGGACGTTTTCGCCGCGCACGTCGGCGAGCGCCGCGAAGCCGTAGGTCACCACCCGCCGGTCGCGAAGCCGCGGAATGATCGTCTGCACCTCGGGATGGTCGACGCAGAGCAAAGCGGCGCCGTAGAAGGGGACGTTCTCGACGAACTCGACATAGGCGTCCTTCACCTTCTCGAACGAGCCGTAATGGTCGAGATGCTCGGGATCGATGTTGGTGACCACCGCGAGCGTGCCGTCGAGCCGGAGGAAGCTGCCGTCGCTCTCGTCGGCCTCGACCACCATCCAGTCGGAGCTTCCGAGCCGCGCGTTGGAGCCGTAGGCGTTGATGATCCCGCCGTTGATCACCGTCGGGTCGATGCCGCCGGCGTCGAGCATCGCCGCGATCATCGAGGTGGTGGTCGTCTTGCCGTGGGTCCCGGCCACCGCGACGGTCGACTTCAGCCGCATCAGCTCGGCGAGCATCTCGGCCCGGCGCACCACCGGGATGCGCCGCTCGTAGGCGCAGACCAGCTCGGGATTGTCCTTCCTGATCGCGGAGGAGATCACCACCACCGCGGCGTCGCCGAGATTGTCCGGATGCTGGCCGATGCTGACCGGGATCCCGGCCTTGCGAAGCCCGTCGACGACATAGCCCTCGGCGACGTCGGAGCCCTGCACCTTGTAGCCGAGGATGTGCATCACCTCGGCGATGCCGGACATGCCGATGCCGCCGATGCCGACGAAATGGATGGTGCCGATGTCCTTGGCGACACCCTTCATCCCGCGCTTCGGCATCAGGCGAAGGCCCCGCTCGGCAGGGGGGTCAGGATCATCTCCTCGGCCGGCAGCGGATCGATGCCGAGGTCGCGGCCGGTCATCTCGACGAGGTCGGCGAGGTCGCTCGCCGCGTTCGGACGGCCGACGGCGCGCGCCCGCGCCGCGGCGTTGGCGAGCGCGGCGGGCTCGAGGCCGAGCTTCTGCATCTGCTTGGCGAGCTCGACCGGCGTGAAGTTCTTCTGGGCGATCGTCCGCGCCCCGCCCGCCTTGGCCATCTCGCGGGCGTTGAAGGTCTGATGGTCGTCGGTCGCGATGGGCAAGGGGATGAGGATGGCGGGCCGGCCGGCGACGGTCAGCTCGGCGATCGTCGAGGCGCCGGCGCGGGCGATGACGAGGTGGGTCCAGGCGAGCTTGTCGGGCATGTCGGAAATGTAGGTCGCGAGCTCGGCAGGGATGCCGAGCGCGGCGTATCGGGCCCGCACCTCCTCGATATCCTCGGCCCGGCATTGCTGGGTGACCTGGAGCCGGCGCCGGAAATGCTCGGGCAGCAGGCCCAGCGCCTCCGGGACGACCTGCGACAGGATCGTCGCCCCCTGGCTGCCGCCCGTGACGAGGAGCCGGAACACGCCCTCGTCGGTCAGCTCGGGATAGGGCTGATCGCGAAGCGCCAGGACCTCGTCGCGGACCGGGTTGCCGACCAGGTGGGTCTTGCCCTCCCGGCTTCTGGCCAGCCGCTGGACGTCGGGATAAGCGGTGGCGATCGCGTCGACCTTGCGCACGAGCAGCCGGTTGACCCGGCCGAGCACCGCATTCTGCTCGTGGACCAGGGTCGGGATCCGGTCGCGCTGAGCCGCCATCAGCGCCGGAAGCGCCGGATAGCCGCCGAAGCCGATCACCGCCGCCGGGGCGAAGGTTTCGTAGAGCCGCGACGCCATCGCCCGCCCGGTGAAGATGTTGCGGATCGCGCCCAGCCATCCCAGCGGCCCGCCGCCGAGCCGGCCGGCCGGGAGGATATGGACCGGCACCCCCTCGAACAGTCCCGGGATGCGGGCACCGCGGTCGTCGGTGACCAGCGCCACCCGATGTCCGCGCCGCATCAGCTCCTCGGCCAGCGCATGGGCCGGGATCATATGCCCCCCGGTGCCGCCGGCGGCGAGGACGTAGTGGCGGGAGAGCATCAGCCCGTCACCCCGCCGCAAGCCGGGGCCTCGGGGAGACCCGCCGAGACTTCTCGTCCCGAAGTCCCGGCTTTCGCCGGGATGACGTTCCCTTTCATCGCCCGCTCCACTTCACGACATAAGGCGACCGGTGGAGATACGGGTTTCGCCTGGTGAAGGCGAGCAGCAGGCCCATGCCGATGGCGAGCGCGATCATCGACGAGCCGCCGTAGCTGATGAACGGCAGGGTCATGCCCTTGGACGGCGCGATCTGGACGTTGACCGCCATGTTGATCAGCGCCTGAAGCCCGAACTGGCAGACCAGGCCGGCGGCGGCGAGAACGACGAACTTGTCGTCCTCGTGGAGCAGCCGGATCAGCACCCTCGCGACGATGACGAGGTAGATGGCGGCGATGGCGAGGCAGGCGATGATCCCGAACTCCTCGCCGATCACCGAGAAGATGTAGTCGGTATGCGGCTCGGGCAAATGGAATTTGTGCGATCCGGCGCCCGGGCCGACGCCGAACAGCCCGCCCGCGGTCAGCGTCCGCAGCGCCGATTCGGTCTGGTAGGTGTCGTGGCCGCCGGCGCCGCTGAACAGGAAGGCGTCGATCCGGGTCGTCGCGACCGGATAGAAGAAATAAGCCATGACTATTCCCACCAGCCCCGCCAGCGCCAGCAACCCCAGCATCCGGAGCGAAGCGCCCGACAGGGTCAGAAGCATCACCCAGGCGGCCGCGAAGATGATCGTCTCGCCGAAATTGGGCTGCTTCATGAGGAGGAGGGCGATGAGGCCGGTGCAGATTCCCGACAGCGGCACGACCGGAAGGCTCTCGTCCTGCTCCTTCAGCGAGAGCATCCAGGCGATGCTGACGATGAAGAGCGGCTTGAGGAATTCGGAAGGCTGGAACTGGGTGAAGCCGACTCCGAGCCAGCGCACCGCTCCGTTGCGCTCGACCCCGAAGATCGGCACGAGAAAGAGCAGGATGGTGAACACCAGCGTGCCGATCAGGCACCAGCGCTTGGCGGTGGTCCTAGGAAGCATCGAGACCCCGATCATCACCGGGAGGGCGACGATGATCCAGGCGATCTGGCGGTAGAAATAATAGAGCGGAGCGTAGCTCACTCCGCCGCCGGACAGCCGCTGGCCGGCGGCCGGCGACGCGGCCGCGACGGCGATCAGGCCGATCGCGATCAGAACCGCGACGAACAGCAGCAGGACCCGGTCGATCTCCCAGAACCAGCGCCCCGCCGCGCTCCGGTCCGACCGGCCCAGCCGGTTCTCCGTCTTGCTCTTGAGCTGCGCGACTACACCCATCACAACGCCTCCACCGCCGCGCGGAAGGCATCGCCCCGCGCTTCGTAATCCCGGAACTGATCGAACGACGCGCAGGCCGGCGAAAGCAGCACAACCTCGCCCGGCCTGGCCTTGGCCGCCGCCTCGCTCACCGCCTCGAACAGCATCTCGCACTCGCTAACCGGCACCTTCGGGCGAAGCAGCCTGGCGAACATCGGACCGGCCTCGCCGATCGTGTAGGCGGCCCGGACGTGGCCGAGGAACGGCTCGCAGGCGTCGAGATCCTCCGACTTGGGCAGCCCGCCCAATATCCAGTGGACCGCCGGATAGGCGGCGAGCGCCGGCGCCGCCGAAGTGGGGTTGGTCGCCTTGCTGTCGTTGACGAAGAGGACTCCGTTCTTCTCGGCGACCCGCTCCATCCGGTGCGGCAGGCCGGGATAGGTGGCGAGGCCGCGGGCGACGGCCTCGTCCGGCACGTCGACGGCCTTGGCCACCGCCACGGCGGCGGCGATGTTCTGGGCGTTGTGCGGCCCCTGCAGCGCGGGCCAGCGCGACTGGTCCTTCACCTGCTCCGAGGAGACGAGGATCTTGCGCCCGGCCACCTGCCCGGCGATGGCGCGGGTGTAGTCGTCCTCGGCCGCGATCACCGCGACATGCCCGGGCGACTGCATCGCGAACAACCGAGCCTTGGAAGCGGCATAATCGTCCACCCCGTCGTAGCGGTCGAGGTGGTCGGGGCTGATGTTGAGCAGGACGCCGACGTCGCAATCGAGGCTCTGCGTCAGGTCGATCTGGTAGGAGGACAGTTCGAGCACGTAGACTCCGCCCTCGGCCAGCGGCGCCTGGCCGAGGATCGGGAAGCCGATATTGCCCGCCATCGTCGCCGGCCGGCCGGCGGTGCCGACGATATGGTGGATGAGCGCGGTGGTCGTCGACTTGCCGTTGGTGCCGGTGATTCCGACCACGAGGTGCGACGGCAGCGACGGACGGGCCTGCGCGAACAGCTCGATGTCGCCGATCAGCGGCACCTTCGCCTCGCGGGCGCGGGCGGCGATCGGGTGGCGGTTGAGGGGCACGCCCGGCGAGACGACGATCCCGTCATAGCCGTAGATCGAGGTGACCAGCGGGTCGGCGAGCCGGATCGCCTGCCCACCGCCGGACGGAGAGGCAATGCCGGCCCGCGCCGCCTCGTTCTGGTCCCAGGCCATCACCTCGGCGCCGCTCGCGAGCAGCGCCTCGACCGTCGCCAGGCCCGAGCGCGCCAGGCCGTAGACGGCGTATTTCTTCCCGGCGAAGGCGGGGCTCGCGATCATCTCAGCTTCAGCGTCGAGAGGCCGGCGAGCGCCAGCACGAAGGCGATGATCCAGAAGCGGATGACGATGGTCGCCTCCGACCAGCCGATCTGCTCGAAATGGTGGTGGATCGGCGCCATCTTGAAGATCCGCCGGCCGGTGCGCTTGTAGAAGAAGACCTGGATGATGACGCTCATCGCCTCCACGACGAACAGGCCGCCGATGATCCCGAGCACGATCTCGTGCTGGGTTGCGACGGCGATCGCGCCGAGCGCCCCGCCGAGCGCGAGGCTCCCGGTGTCGCCCATGAAGACGGCGGCCGGGGGCGCGTTGAACCAGAGGAAGGCGAGGCCGGCGCCGACGATCGCCGAGCACAGGATGGTGAGGTTGCCGACCCCGGCGATGTAGGGGATGCCGAGATAGGCGGCGAACTTGGCGTTGCCCGCGAGATAGGTGATGACCAGGAAGGCGAGGCTGGCGATGATCACCGGCATGGTCGCGAGGCCGTCGAGGCCGTCGGTCAGGTTCACCGCGTTGCCGAAGGCGACGACGACGAAGGCGGCGAAGGCGACGTAGAAGATTCCGAGGTCGACCACCGGCCCGTTGTAGAAGGGGATGTAGAGCTCGGTGCCCGCGCCCCAGGTGATGATCGTGCAACCGATGCCGGCGACGAGGAACTCGGCGAGCAGCCGGGTGCGGCCGGAAATGCCCTTGTGGCTCTTCTTGGTGACCTTGTCGTAATCGTCGAGGAAGCCGATCAGCCCGAAGCCGACGGTGATGAACAGGCACGCCCACAGGAAGGTGTTGGAAAAGTCCATCCAAAGCAGCATCGACACGGTCAGCGAGGTGAGGATCATCAGCCCGCCCATGGTCGGGGTGCCGCGCTTGGCGAGATGCGCCTCCGGTCCATCGATCCGGATCGGCTGGCCGTGGCCCTGGCGGACCTTGAGCCAGCCGATGAACCTGGGGCCGATCAGGAGGCCGAGGAACAGCGCGGTCGCGGTCGCCGCGCCGGCGCGGAAGGTGATGTAGCGGAAGAGGTTCAACACCCCCGGGAAGCCCAGCTGCTCGGCAATCCACATGATCATCAGCTTTTCCCGCCCGCCAGCGCCTCGACGAGGGCGGCTAAACCGATCGAATTGGAACCCTTGACGAGAATCGCGTCGCCCGGACGGGCCTCGCGCCGAGCAAGGTCGATCGCCGTCGCCGTGTCCGGCACATGCGCTATTTTGGCCTTTGCGCCAAGGGCTATCGCCAGTGGTGCCATCTCTTCGCCGACGAGGATGGCGAGATCGACCCCGGCCGCCTCGACCGGGCCGGCAAGGCCAGCGTGGAAACCGTCCGAACTGTCGCCGAGCTCGCGCATCGCGCCGAGCACCGCGAGGCGGCGGCCGGCGACGGGAAGCGCCCCGAAGGTCTTCAGAGTGGCTTCCATCGACGCGGGATTGGCGTTGTAGCTTTCGTCGATCAGCAACGCCTCGCCGCCGTCGAGGCGGATCCGGCGCCGCTCGCCGCGGCCCTTCAGGCCCGGAAGCTCGGCCAGCGCCAGCCCGGCCTGAGCGAGGTCGCCGCCCAACGCCTCGACCGCCCCGAGCACGGCGAGCGCGTTCGACACCCAATGGTCGCCGGGCTGCGAGACGGTGAAGGTGAGCTCGGCCTCCGGCAGCATGGCGGTGACGAGCGAGCCGCCGCCCGGGGACGGAACGACGTCGCGGGCGCGGATGTCGGCGCCCTCGCCGAGGCCGAAGGTCAGGATGCGCGAAGCATGAGGCCGCGCCGCCGCGACGAGCCGTCCGCGATAGGGGCTGTCGTTGGGGACGAGTGCGACCCCGCCCTCCTCGAGGCCCTGGAAGATCTCGCCCTTGGCGTCGGCGATCTCCTCCTCGCTGGCGAAGAAGGCGCGGTGGGCCGGGGCGATGGCGGTGACGATGGCGACGTGCGGGCGCACGAGCCGGGTCAGAGCGGCCAGCTCGCCGGCGTGGTTCATGCCCATCTCGAAGACGCCGAAGCGGGTTTCGCGCGGCATCCTGGCCAGCGAGAGCGGGACGCCCGTGTGGTTGTTGTAGCTTTTCACCGAGCGATGCGCCTCGCCCGGCGCGGTGCGGTGGAGCGCCGCGTAGAGCGCCTCCTTGGTGCCGGTCTTGCCGGCCGAGCCGGTCACCCCGCAGATCCGCGCCGCGGTTCGGGCGCGGGCCGCCCGGGCGAGGTCGTCGAGGGCGGCGGCGGTGTCCAGAACATGGACGTGGGGGTGAACGATCTCCTCGGAGACGATCGCTCCGGCGGCCCCGGCGGCGAAGGCCTGGTCGACGAAGCGGTGCCCGTCGGTCGCCTCGCCCTTCATCGCCACGAACAGGAAGCCCGGCTCAACCTCGCGCGAATCGAAGGTGACGCCGTTCGCCTCGAAATCGCCATGCGCCGCGCCGCCGACGGCCGCCGCGATCTCGTGGGAGGTCCACAGCGCGCTCACCTCGGTTCCCCGGAGCAGCAAAGACGCCCGCTCATGCCGCGCACTCGCGCGCCACGGCGACGTCGTCGAAGGGCAGGATCCGGTCGCCGACGATCTGGCCCTGCTCGTGGCCCTTGCCGGCGAGGAGGACGATGTCGTCCGAGCCCGCCTCCGCGATCGCCGCGGCGATCGCCTCGCGCCGGCCCGGCACTTCGAGAGCGTCCGGAGCGCCGGCGAGGATGGCGCGCCGGATCGCGGCCGGGTCCTCGCTCCTGGGATTGTCGTCGGTGACGATCACCCGCTCGGCCAGCCGCGCCGCCGCCGCACCCATCTCCGGCCTCTTTCCCGAGTCGCGGTCGCCGCCGGCCCCAAAGACGAGGATCAGCCGCCCGCGCGCGTGCGGCCGAAGCGCCGCCACCGCCGCCTCGATCGCATCCGGCGTATGGGCGTAGTCCACATAGACCGGCGCCCCGGCCCGCGTGATCACCGCCCGCTCGAGCCGCCCCCGCACCCCCTGCACCCGCGGCAGGCAGGCGAGGGTCCGCTCGAGGTCGCCCCCGGTCGCCAGCACCAGCCCGGCGGCGGTGAGGGCGTTGGCGGCCTGATAGGCGCCGATCAGCGGCAGCTCGACCTTGTGGACCCTGCCGCGGGCCTCGATGGTCAGCCGCTGGCCGAGCTGGGTCGGCTCGCGCTCCTCAAGCCGCAGGGTGTCGCCTTCGGCGCCGACCGTAAGCAGCCGCAGCCCCCGCGCCCGCGCCCGCGCCGCGACCTCGGCGGAGCGGGGATCGTCCGTCCAGATCACCGCCGCGCCGCCGGGCTCGACCACTTCCGAGAAGAGCCGCATCTTGGCCTCGAAATAGTCCTCCATCGTCTCATGGTAATCGAGATGATCGCGGCTGAGGTTGGTGAAGGCGCCGGCCCGTACCGGAAGCCCCTCGGTCCGATATTGGGAAAGGCCGTGGCTCGACGCCTCGAAGGCGGCGTGGGTCACGCCCTCGCGCGCCAGTCCCGCCATGTTCGACAGGAAGGTGACGATGTCGGGAGTGGTGAGGCCGGTCGTCGTCCGGTCGTCGGCGGTAGTCACCCCGAGCGTCCCGATCGAGGCGGCATGGTGGCCCGCCATCCGCCACAATTGCCGGGTCAGCTCGACGCTCGACGTCTTGCCGTTGGTGCCGGTGACCGCGACCACGGTCTCGGGAAAGGGCCTGAAGAATTTGGCCGCGAGCCGGGCGAACTCGCGCCGGGGCTCGGCCGCGGCGACATGGGCGGCGCCTTCGACCGGAACCTCCGGCCTCGCCACGACCGCCACCGCGCCGGCTCCGATCGCCTGTGGAATGAAGTCCTCGCCGTTGAACACCGAGCCCCGGAAGGCGCCGAAGACCGTGCCCGGAGCGACCTTGCGATGGTCGATCGCGAAACCCGTCACCCGGGAATCGCCGCCGATTCCCGCGAGATCGGCAAGGCGCATGGGTCAATGTTCCTTTTGAACGTAGGGGAGAACCTCCGCCATGTTGACGTCACGGGTCGTATCCGGCTGCACTCCGAGCAGGGCGCCGATCCGGCCGATCACCCTCGACACGACCGGAGCGACGTTCCAGCCGGCGGTGTGGAATCCGAAGGTCTCGGCCGTGGACTTGGGATCGTCGAGCATGGCGACGACCACATAGCGGGGGTTGTCCATCGGGAAAACGCCCGCGAACGTGGTCACCACCGCCGCGCCCGTGTAGCGGCCGCCGACGATCTTCTCGGCGGTGCCGGTCTTGCCGCCGACCCGGTAGCCGGGCGCCTCGGCGCGCTTGCCGGTGCCGTCGGTGACGACCAGCCGGAGCAGCGCCCGCATCCGGTAGGACGTCTCCTCGGTGAACACTCGGCGGCCCTTCGGCACCGGGTGGCGGCTGTCGTATTTGATCAGCGTCGCCGGCCGCCACACGCCGCCGTTGAACAAGGTGGCGTAGCCGGTGGCGAGGTGGAGCGGGGTGACGGCGATGCCGTGGCCGTAGCCCACCGTCATCGTCGCGACGTCGCCCCAGTTGGCGCCCGGGGTCAGGGTCCGTCCGCGCTCGTTCAATTCGATCGACACCGGCTCGAGGAAGCCCATCTTGCGGAGGAATTCCTGCTGCCGCGCCGAGCCGACCTGGGCGGCGATCTGGGCGGTTCCGATGTTCGAGCTTTCCTTCATGATCTCGGCGACCGAGCAGGCGCGTCCGAAGGGATGGGTGTCGGTGATGGTGAAGCCCCCGGCGGGGAGGCCGCGCGGGCAATTGTACATCTGGCCGAAGCTCTTCACGACCCCGGCGTCCATCGCCATCGCCACGGTGAACGGCTTGAAGGTCGAGCCCAGCTCGTAGACACCGAGCGTGGCGCGGTTGAACCCGGCCTGCTCGGCGTTGCGCCCCGGCTTGTTCGGATTGAGCTGCGGAAGCGAGGTCATGGCGATGACCTCTCCGGACTGGACGTCGAGCACGATCCCGGCCGCGCCGATCGCGCTGAACCTGGTCATCGCCGCGCTCAGCTCGGTCTCCATCACGCCCTGGACCCGGGCATCGATCGACAGGGCGACGGGCGTCCCGCGCTGAAGCGGGTCGCTCAGCCTCTGCTCGAGAACGCGCTCCATGCCGGCGACTCCGCGGCCGTCGAAATCGGTCCAGCCGAGGACGTGGCCGGCCATCGCCGTCTGCGGATAGAGGCGCTGCGGCTCCCGGCTGAACTCGATCGCCGGCTCGCCGAGCGCGTTCACCGCCGAGACGAGCTCCGGCACGGCGCGGCGGCTCAGGTAGACGAAGGTCTTCCGGGAGGTCAGCAGCGCCTTGTACTCGGCGGCGCTGCGCTCGGGCATCAGCTGGGCCAGCTTGACCGCCAGCTCGCCCGGATCGCCGAGCAGCCGGTCGGGGTGGATCGAGATCGACCAGGCGTCGATCGTCCGGGCCAGCGGGACGCCGTTGCGGTCGACGATGTCGGCCCGGACCGGCACCAGCGGATTTCCGATCTGGCCGGCGCCGCCGCGGTCGGTGAACAGCTGCAGGAAGAGCAGCCTTCCGGCGATCAGCATCGTCACTCCGGCGAAGACCAGCATCATCAGCATCAGCCGCTGATAGGTGAGGGCCAGCCCCTGCGGGCGCTGGCCGACGCCGCCGAAGCGCTCGGGATGGATCGCGACGGTCGCCATCAGTTGCCGCCGCTCCCCTTGGCCTTCGCCGGACGCGGCGCGGCCGAGGCTTCGCGAACCGGCTTGGCGGCGACGGCGGCGGGCCTTGCGGCGGCGCGGGTCGGCGCCGCCTCCGGCTTCACGGGCCGGGTGGGCTTGGCCGCGGTTCGGAGCGGGGCCGCTTCCGGCTTGGCTATCATTCGGTCGGCGGCCGCGTCGGGCTTGGCCGACGGACCGGTCGCGGCGGGGGTGAGGGAGGCGATCCGCTGGGGGGCGGGATTGCCCCGCTTGGCCGTCGGCGTGGCGGGCGCCGTCCGCTCGGACCTGGGCGCCGCCGGTTTCGCGGCGGGCTCGACCGGGGTGAAGCTGGCGCGGTGGATCATCGGCGCCGCGGCGGCGGGCGGCTCGGCCACCGCCCGGACGATCGCCGGCGCCTGCGGCTTCGCCGCTTCGGCGGGCCTGGCGGCGGGGGTTTCGGCCGAAGCCAGCCGCACCTCGGCCGAGCGCTCGGCGACGGTCGGATCGCCCCGATAGAGCCGGGCGAGCGTGAACTCGTCCTTGAGGAATTGCTGCGAGCTGGGCGCGGCCAGCGCGAGGACCTCGGCGTTCCACTGCTCGAGCTGGGTCATCCGCCCGCGCGTCCCGAGCTCGGTCTGGAGGGAGCGGATGTCGCGCCGGGCCTCCATGATCTGCCGCTCGACCTTGGCCAGCTCGTTGCGCTCCGTGGCGACTCGCAGCGAGACCATGTAGCAGCCGAGCGCCGCGCTTCCGACGGTGGCGACCCAGATGACGGATTTGAAGCCCCTTGCGATCATGAGGGCATTCCCTTCCCTGTCCATGGGGAGGCGGAGGTCCGCCGGGCGACGCGAAGAGTCGCCGAGCGGGCCCGCGGATTGGCTTCGATCTCGGCCTCGCCGGCTTTGACCGGCCTGGCGACCTGGTCGAAAGTGGCGGCGGGGCGGTTTGCGGACGGATCGGGCAGGTGGCGCGACCCCGAGGGAACGTCGCCGCTGCGCGCCTTGAGGAAGCGCTTGACCATCCGGTCCTCGAGGCTGTGGAAGGTCACGACGGCGAGCCGTCCGCCTGGCCTCAGCACCTGCTCGGCCGCCTCCAGCCCGCCCTCGAGCTCCTGAAGCTCCTCGTTGAGGTGGATCCGGATCGCCTGGAAGGTGCGGGTCGCCGGATCCTTCTTCATGCCCGCATGCCAGCCCAGCGCCTTGCGGACGACGTCGGCGAGCTGGCCGGTCCGCTCGAGAGGGCGAGCCGCGACGATCGCCCGGGCGATCCGGCGCGACCTCGGCTCCTCGCCATAGCGGTAGAGGACGTCGGCGATCTCCTCCTCCGACGCGTTGTTGAGGAAATCGGCCGCGCTCTCGCCGTCGCGGGCCATGCGCATGTCGAGGGGGCCGTCGCCCTGGAAGGAGAAGCCGCGCTCGGGCCGGTCGAGCTGCATCGAGGAAACCCCGATATCGAGCGTGACTCCGTCGACCTCTTCGACGTTGCGGTCGGCAAGCGCCTGACGCATCCGGGAAAAACGCTCCGGAACAAGCGTCAGGCGCCCCCCGCTCGAAGCCGCCAGGGCCTCGCCTTCTGTTATCGCATCGGGATCGCGGTCGAAGGCGTAGACTCGGGCGGCTCCTTTTTCGAGAATGGCACGGGTGTAGCCGCCGGCGCCGAAGGTGCCGTCGACATGGGTCTCGCCGGGGGCGATCGCGAGGCCGGCGATCACCTCGTCGAGCAGCACCGGAACGTGCGGGGCCGGCACGGTCTGCGGGCTCACGGGGCGATCCCCTTCTCCTCAAGGCGCCACGCGGCGATCTCCTTGAGGTCGCGGTCGCCCTCGACGAGGGCGATGCGGGGGTTCCAGATCTCGACGATCCCGCCGACTCCGACGAACAGGGCGAGATCCTCGATCTTGCCCTTGCGGCGCATCATCGGCGGCAGCACGATCCGGCCGGAAGGGTCGTAGGGGACGTCCTCGGTCATGCCGAACATCCGCCGGGCACGGGCGTAATGATCGTCCAGCGTTCCGCCGCGATCCTCCTCGAGGAGCCGGCGCCGCTCGAGGTCGGTCCACAGATTCTTGGCGTAATTGCGCCCGTAGGCGGTCAGGCAGGGCGCGATCTCATGGGCGCCGACGACGACGGCGCGGGAGTCGGAGCGGCGCTCGATGACGGAGCGGACGAAGGCGGGAACGGAGAGACGCCCCTTGGCGTCCACCGCGTTGAGCGCGCTCCCCTGGAAGAAGTCGTCGACCTCCACCGCCCCTGTCCGCTCCCATACACGGACCTTCCCCGTTCGCGGACGCACCAGGTGCGCCGCGTGACTCGCCGGTCAGCCGAGAAAGTGCCCCAAAAATCAGAAGGCGTGGATAACATCGGCGGACCCCCAAGGGAAGGGGATTTCATGCCTTTTTTGGGGATTTCATGCCTTTAGAGGGTATTTCGTGGTTTGTTCTGTAACTTGTTCAATGCATGTTCTTGATATTGGAGTCTGTGGATAAGTCTGTGATTAGCGCGCCCGGCGACGGCGCAGCAAGAGTCCGATTCCGGCGAGGGCCGCGGCGACAAGCAGAGCCGGCACCGCAAGTCGGCCGGCGCCCCCCGTCTCCGGGGCGAGGCGATGGCGCTGGCGGGGTGTCCCGGCGAGGGAGTCGAGCCACTCGCCAACCACCGCAGGATTGTCGGCGACGGGGCTACCGAGACCGTTCGGAGCCCAAAGGGCGTCGCGCAGGAGATCGGCGTCGGCGACCACCCGGACGATGCCCCGGCCGAGCCTGCACAGCGCGGTCCAGCCTCCCGGGGCGACGGTGCAATCGCCGCTCGCGGTGCGCAGACGGCCGGGCGCATCCATGACGATCCGGCGGCCGTTCCAGACCGCCTCGACCTCCCCCGGCGTCTGCGGCCCATCGAGTGCCAGCCGCCAACGGTTGAGCAGGGGCGCGAGAAGCCCGGTCGGCGGGGGCCGTGCGGGGTCGCCCGCGGGTAGCTCGCTCGGCCAGGACAGCAGCGGATCGGTGAGGATGAGCGCCCGGCCGCCGTCCCGAATCCAGCCGTCCAGCGCCGCCAGCTCCGCCGGCGCCAGCCCGTGCGGCTGGGCGAGGAACAGCAGTCGCCTGCCGCGCAGAGTCGCGGCGTCGAGCCCGTCCACCGGCTGGAATCGGAAGGTCTGCTGAAGGTAGGGATAGACTATTTGCCTTGAGGCCGGATCGAGCCGGCCCTGCTCGCCCCAGATCAGGGGCAATGCGGTCATCACCATCACGTGCGGCCGCGAGTCGTCGGGGGGCGCATTGGCCGTCAGGAGAAGGAGCGAAACGGCGGCTGCCAGCTTTCTTCCCGACGGCGGGGCCTGCCTCACCCTCGCCCGCTCAGCGCCCGGACGCCGGCGCCGGCTGGGCCTTGTTGTCGTCGTCCGCATTGCCCGGCGCGACCCCGAGCTCGGCGAGCGGCTCCTTGGGCTGGGCGTTGTTGGCGGCGGACGCCGCGGCCTGGTTGCCGCCCGAAAGCTGCGTCTCGATCAAATTGGGCGTGATCGGCTCCTCGTTGCTCGGGCTGGTGAACACCGCTCCGAGCAGCACGAGGAGGAAGACGAAGGCCAGGCCGGTGAGGCCGATGCGGACCCGTTGCAAGCTCTTTGCTCTCCAACCCCCATAAGCGTTGCGGAGGAGTAACTTATGCCAGAGCCTTTGTCGAACCCCCGCGCTGTTGCGAAGCGCTCGCAGAAAAGCCCTTGACGGGCGATGCTGCACTGGCGAAGTCTGGCGCCATGAACAACATCCGTCTCCTCTCCGCCCTCCCCCTCGCCGCCCTGGTCGCGCTCTCCGCCTGCGAGAACCCGACGATCGATCCCAACAAGGAAGAACAGGCCAACGCCGCCGCCGCCGCCAATTCGGCCGCCTCGGTCGAGGCTCCGCCGATGATCCAGGCGAGCCGGACCTACCGCTGCAAGGACAACAGCCTGCTCTACGCGGATTTCTACACCAACGACACGGTCAACGTCCGCGCCAAGAAGGACGGGCCGGGGACGACCCTGACGGCTCCGGCCGCCGGCCAGCCCTATGTCGCCGAAGGCTATTCGCTGAGCGCCAACGCCGCCCAGATCAGCTACACCGCCCCCGGCAAGGGTGCCCAGAGCTGCAAGGCGTAACAACCGATCGCAGCCAGGCCCTTCTCGTCCCTCTCCCTCTAGGGGAGAGGGAGGGGCCCAAGCCGAAGGCTTGGGAGGGTGAGGGCATTTCCGTCGTCAATGCGCGCCCTCACCCTGCCGTCGCTCTGCGCCGGCTGTCCCTCTCCCCTTCAGGGAGAGGGTTCTACGCCGGCTCGTGCGCCCGGGTGAACTCGGCCATCCGGCGCTGGATCTCGTCCTCGGGCACGTCCTCGACATGGGTGGCGATCGTCCAGCGATGGCCGAACGGGTCGACGAGGGTGCCCGAGCGGTCGCCGTAGAACTGGGTCTCGACCGGCCGCTCCTCGGTGGCGCCCGCTGCGACGGCGCTCGCGAAGACCGCATCCGAATCCTCGACATAGATCATCAGGCTCATCGTCGCCCCGCCCCGCGCCCTGGGGCCGAGCATCCCCATGTCCGGCCATTCGTCGGCCAGCATGACGATGCTGTCGCCGATCCTTATCTCGGCATGGCCGATCCTGTCCGCCATCGGCAGGCGAAGGACCTCCGTCGCGCCGAACGCCTCGCCGTACCAGCGAATCGCCTCGGCGGCGCCGTCGACGATCATGTAGGGGGTAACGCTATGATAGCCTTCCGGAATTGGCTTCGCGGCCATGTTCGGCTCCTTTCCGCTCAAGAACAGAAGGGGATCATCCTTACAGCAGCGAGTGCCCTTCGACAAACCAAATCCGATCGAATAGAGCGCCGGCATGGCCGACCCCATCACCCCCGAAACCGTCGCCGAGCACGGCCTTTCCGCCGAGGAATATGAGCGGGTCCTCCACGCGCTCGGCCGCGAGCCCAACCTCACCGAGCTCGGCATCTTCTCGGTCATGTGGTCCGAGCATTGCTCCTACAAGAGCTCCAGGATCCACCTCAGGAAGCTGCCGACGAGCGCCCCCTGGGTGATCTGCGGCCCCGGCGAGAATGCCGGAGTGATCGACATCGGCGACGGCCAGGCCGCCATCTTCAAGATGGAGAGCCACAACCACCCCTCCTACATCGAGCCCTACCAGGGCGCGGCGACCGGGGTGGGCGGCATCTTGCGCGACGTCTTCACCATGGGCGCGAGGCCCGTCGCCAACCTCAACGCCCTGCGCTTCGGCCGTCCCGACCACCCGCGGATGCGCCACCTCATCGCCGGAGTCGTCGCCGGCATCGGCGGCTACGGCAATTGCGTCGGGGTCCCGACCGTCGGCGGCGAGGTGAATTTCCACCCGGCCTACGACGGCAACATCCTCGTCAACGCGATGACCGTCGGAGTCGCCGAGCAGGACAGGATCTTCTATTCGGCCGCCGCCGGGATCGGCAATCCGGTGGTCTATGTCGGCTCGAAGACCGGCCGCGACGGAATCCACGGCGCCACCATGGCCAGCGCCGATTTCTCCGAGGACAGCGAGGAGAAGCGCCCGACGGTGCAGGTCGGCGACCCGTTCACCGAGAAATTGCTGATCGAGGCCTGCCTCGAGCTGATGGCCTCGGACTCGATCGTCGCGATCCAGGACATGGGCGCCGCGGGCCTCACCTCCTCCTCGGTCGAGATGGCCTCGAAGGGCGGGGTCGGGCTCGAGCTCGACATGAACGCGGTCCCCTGCCGCGAGACTGGGATGACGCCCTACGAGATGATGCTGTCGGAATCGCAGGAGCGGATGCTGATGGTGCTCAAGCCCGGCCGCGAGGCCGAGGCGGAGGCGATCTTCCGCAAATGGGAGCTCGACTTCGCGGTGATCGGCCGGGTCACCGACACCGGCCGTCTCGTGCTCAAGTGGAACGGCGGGACCGAGGCCGACATCCCGCTCGCTCCGCTCGCCGACGACGCCCCGCTCTACGACCGGCCCTGGACCGCGACTGCGCCGCCGCCGCCGCTGGCCGGCGTTCCAGGCTGCGCCGACGTCGCCGCCGACCTGCTCGCCCTGATGGGCTCGCCCGACCTCGCCAGCCGCCGTTGGATCTGGCAGCAATATGACCAGAAGGTCGGCGGCGACACCGTCCAGCCCCCCGGCGGGGACTCGGCGCTCGTGCGGGTCCACGGCACCGACAAGGCGCTCGCGGCCACCACCGACGTCACGCCCCGCTATTGCTTCGCCGACCCGTTCGAAGGCGGCAAGCAGGCGATCGCGGAGGCGTATCGCAACCTCTGCGCGGTCGGCGCAACGCCGCTCGCCGCGACCGACTGCCTCAATTTCGGCAACCCCCAACGGCCCGAGATCATGGGCCAGCTGGTCGGCTGCATCGAGGGCATGGCCGAGGCGTGCCGGGCGCTCGACTTCCCGATCGTCTCGGGCAACGTCTCCCTCTACAACGAGACCAAGGCGGAGGACGGGGGCGGAAGCGCCATCCTGCCCACCCCTGCGATCGGCGGGGTCGGCCTGCTCAAGGACTGGAGGAAGGCGGTCGGGATCGGCTTCAAGGGCTCCGGCGACGTCATCGTCCTGATCGGCGAGCGCCGCGGCCATCTCGGCCAGTCGCTGTGGCTTCGCGAGATCCACGGCCGCGAGGACGGGCCGCCGCCGCCGGTCGACCTCGCCGCCGAGCGCTCGGCCGGCGAGTTCGTCCGAGCCGCCATCGCCGGAGGAGCGATCACCGCCTGCCACGACGTCGCCGACGGCGGCCTCGCCGTCGCCCTCGCCGAGATGGCCCTCGCCGGCAACGTCGGCGCCCTGATCAACAAGCTGAGGCCCGAGTCGAACGCCGCCTTGTTCGCCGAGGACCAGGGCCTCTACGTCGCGACCCTGTGCGACGATTGCCTGCTCACCTTCCTTCGCCGCGCCTATGCCGCCGGAGTCGAGGTCGAGGCGATCGGGCGCACCTGCGGCAGCCGCCTCATCTTCGAGCTTCCCGAAGGCGACCATTGCGTCACCCTCGCCGAGCTTCGCGAGGCGCACGAGGGCTTCTTCCCGAAGCTGATGGCGGACGAGCTCACAGTGGCGTGACTCGACGTCCCGGCCGCTTGACTTCAGGGCGGCCGCGGCTTTTCCTCCGCTGCAAGGGGGACCAACCATGCTCCGGCCGATCCTGATCGCCACCCTGGTGGCGGGAACGCTCGACATCCTCTCGGCCTTCGTCTTCGCCGGAATGGCGGGGATGAGCCCGGAGGGGGTGCTCGCTTATGTCGCCAGCGGACCGTTCGGCGACGGCGCTCGGAGCGGCGGGCCCGGGTGGGCCGCGGTCGGACTGGCGGTGCATTTCGCCATCATGGCCTGCATGGCGGGCGCCTGGTTCGTCGCCGCGCCGCGCTTCCCCGCGCTGGCACGCCACCCCGTGCCGGCGGGCCTCGCTTACGGTTTCCTGCTCTGGCTGATCATGTACTGGGTCGTGAAGCCGCTGCGCTGGCCCGACGCCCCGCTTCCGCACACGGCCTGGGGGATCGGCAACGCGCTGTTCTCGCACTGCCTTCTCGTCGGCCTGCCGATCGCCCTGATCGCCGCGCGCCATTGGCGAAGCCGGGACCCGGCATGACGTCCGGCTATTCCGGAACGCCGCTGGCGAGGAAGCTCTCGCTGAAGGACGGCATGCGGGTCTGGTGGGACGGCATTCCCGACGGCGTCGCCGACGAGATCGGGCGGGAGGGCCTCGCCCTCGATCTGCTGCCCGAGCCCGAGGCCCCGATCCACGCCGCGCACATCTTCGTCACCGCTTATGCCGAAATGGTAGCGAAGCTCGCCGAGCTCCGCCCCCGGCTCGCGCCCGGCGGCTTTATCTGGGTGAGCTGGCCCAAGAAGGCCTCGAAGGTCGCCACCGACATCACCGAGGACCGAATCCGCGACGCCATCCTCCCTTCGACCGACCTCGTCGACGTCAAGGTCTGCGCCGTCGACCAGGTCTGGTCCGGCCTCAAGCTGATGGCGAGGCGGGAGGGCTGAACCCCTCTCCCTGGAGGGGAGAGGGACAGCCGACGCGAAGCGACGGCAGGGTGAGGGCAGGGCGTGAGTCGGAAAAAAATGCCCTCACCCCTCCCACCGCCTCCGGCGGCGGGCCCGTCCCTCTCCCCTAGAGGGAGAGGGGTTTTACTCCTATTGCGAACGCTTCGCATTATCGGTATAGCCGATGCCATGATCGTTTGCGTCTGTAACGCGATTCGCGAATCCGACGTCCGCCAGGCGGCGCGCGACGGCGCGTCCTGTCCCTCGAGCGCCTACGGCCGCTTCGGCGCCAAGCCGCGCTGCGGCCAGTGCTTCCCCTTCGCCCGCCAGATCATCGCCGCCGAAACCGCCAACGCTTGATCGCGCCGCGCATCGGCGCATGATGGCGCCGTGCCCGACCCCGCCTCCGACCGGACGCTTTCGCGGAAGCTCTGCTCCGACGGCGGCGGCGAGCTCCTGCTCAGCCACTACCCGCCCGGCGGCGAGCAGCCGCGCCATGTCCACGATCACGCCCAGATCTCCTTCCTCCTCGCCGGCCGGATCGAGGAGCGGATCGGGCAGCGGACCTACGAGCCGGTCGCCGGCGCCTGCGTCAAGGCGGCCGGAACCGACCACAGCGACCGCTGGGGCCGCGACGGCGCGATGATGCTGTCGCTCCGCCTGCCGGCGGTGGACGAGGAGGGCGTGCCCGCGGTCGATCGCTGGGGTCCCGCCGACCTGGCCCGGGTCGCCCAGGTCGTCCGTGCGGCCCTCGCCGGCGCCGCGGCGGCCGAAACCGGCCTGCTCGCCGCCGACCTCCTCGCCTGCATCGGCCGGTGGGAGCCGCCCGGCGGACCTCCTCCGGCCTGGCTCGAGCGGGTCCGCGAGGCGGCGAGCGGGCTCGACCGCTTCAGCCTCGCCCGCGCCGCCGGCGAAGCGGGGGTCCACCGGGTCCACCTGTCCCGCGCCTTCGCCCGCCACTACGGCCTTCCGCTCAGCCTCTACCGCCAGCACGTCCGCAACGCCCGCGCCCTGACCGGCACGCTGCGCCGCCGGAACGAGCCGCTCGCCGGAATCGCCTGCGCCACCGGCTTCGCCGACCAGAGCCACATGAGCCGGGCCCTTCGCCTCGCCACCGGAGCGACGCCCGCCGGCCTTCGCCGGCTGTTCAGCCCGGGAGACGCTCGAAGCGGTCGCCGTCGATGACGAAGGCGGCGGGCCGGCCGCCGGCGCCGCGCTCGAAGCGGAGCAGCTCGGGCGATGGATCCGGCTCGACCGTCGCCAGGAACTCGTCGCCGCCCAGCCACATCATCCGCCCGCGGCTGATCCCGAAG
Source organism: Allosphingosinicella sp. (assembly GCA_036386295.1). Taxonomy (GTDB): domain Bacteria; phylum Pseudomonadota; class Alphaproteobacteria; order Sphingomonadales; family Sphingomonadaceae; genus Allosphingosinicella. The sequence goes on along the minus strand of DASVVX010000156.1, from coordinate 2,920 downwards.
CTCAGCCGAAGCTCGCCCCCCTCGACCCGGATCTCGGCCGAGCCGAGCCGGCCGTTGCGATAGCGGCCCGCCGCCGCCGACCAGGAAGCGAGGTCGGTGGCGCGGACCTCGCCGAGCCGCTTGTGGCCGGCGTCGACCCGGGCGACCTCGGCCGCCGCGGCCCGCTGATAGTCGGCGATCCGCGCCGCGCCGCGCTCCGCAGCGCCCGGACCGCCGTGCCACAGGTCGATCGCCTGGGCGACGATCGCGATATTATGGGCGTTGGCGGCGGCGTCGCCATTGGTCAGAACCGTGATCCCGAGGCCGCTCCGCGGCAGGAACAGGACCATCGCCCGGCATCCGGCATAGCCGCCGCTGCGCGACACGAAGCGCTGGCCGACGAAGATGCCGAGGTCCCAGCCGAGGCCGTAGCCGTCGCGCTTCATGCCGCCGAAGTCGCGGTCCTGGACCGACTGGCGCCGCCACGTCCGGCGCAGCAGCGCCGGAGCGATCCGGCCGCGCTCCGAAGCCCCGTCGGTGGCGAAGAGCTGGACGAACCGGGCGGCGTCCCGCCCGCTGGTGAACATGCCGCCGGCGGCGTTCATCAGCGCCGTGGGCTTGGGCGGGGTCGGCGACCAGGCCCCGCCGGAGCGGGCGTGGCAGATGCCCAGCTCGCGCGGCTTGAAATCCTCGGTCCGGGCCGAGCTCCGCCGCATCCTGAGCGGCGCGAGGATCCGCCGCTTGAGCAGATCCCGCCACGGAGTCCCGGTCCGGGCCTCGGCCATGGCCGACCAGAGGAAAGGGCCCGAGTTCGAATATTCGAACTTCGCCTCGCGCGGCGCGGCATGAGCGGCGAGATGCGCCGGAACCTCGGCGGCGCTCACCCCCTCGCCGCTGACCACCGACCGCCAGACCAGCCCGTCCGCGTTGACCGGGGCGATGTGGGAGAGGAGCCGGCCGATCGTGACGGCGCGCCCGTCGACGCCCTCGGGCAGGCTCAGCCCGGGCCAGACGTCGAGCGGAGTCTCGTCGAGGCGGAGCTTGCCCTCGGCATCGAGCATCGCCGCCAGCAGCCCCGTATAAGCCTTGGTGACCGACGCGTTGTAGACCGGCGTGTCGAGAGTCATCGGCGCGCCGGTCGCGAGGTTCCGCAATCCGTAGGCACGGGCGAACAGGGTGCGCCTGCCCTGCGTGACGACGACGACGGTGCCCGGCGGCGCCGCCGGGGTCCCCCGAAGCCGCTCGACATAGGCGCCGAGCGAGGCGGCGTAAGCGGCGGCCGCGGGCTGGGCGGCGGCCGGCGAAACGGCCGACAGGGCGATCGCGGCCAGCAGGAGACGGGGCGGAAGGGGCATAAGCGGATCCTCATTCTCCGTCATGCCGGATTCGATCCGGCATCCACCTTCCTTCCTGAATTCCGACGCGGTCAGGAAGGTGGATCCCGGATCAAGTCCGGGATGACGATTTGAAACCCAAGCCTAGCGTCCGGCCGACCGCCGTTCTTGAACGATTGTAACCTGCCCGCCCGAAGCCCTGCGAACGCTTCGCACTCGCATCGCGGGTCGCGGCTTCCGACTGCGAATGAATGGCATGAGCAGCCGGATTTTCCGCAGTTTTCCGCGCTTTTTGCTTCCGCTCGACCCCCGGCTGGAGTAGATCACGGGCCAACCCAGGAGGCCGGAATGAAAGGCGACGTCAAGGTCATCGCGCTGCTCAACGAGGCGCTCAGGAACGAGCTCACCGCCACCAACCAATATTGGCTCCACTACCGGCTGCTCGACAATTGGGGCGTCAGGCGCCTCGCCGCCTTCGAGCGCTCCGAATCGATCGACGAGATGAAGCATGCCGACCGGCTCGCCGAGCGGATCCTGTTCCTCGACGGCCTGCCCAACTTCCAGCTGCTCGGCCGACTGCGCATCGGCGAGACGGTCGAGGAGGTGCTCCGGGCGGATCTCGACCTGGAGCTCGAGGCGCTGCTCCAGCTCCGCGGCGCCATCCAGCATTGCGAGTCGGTCCGCGACTACGTCTCGCGCGACCTGTTCGCCGAGATCCTCGCCAACGAGGAGGCGCATGTCGACGCGCTGGAGACCCAGTTCGAGATGATCGCCCGGATGGGGCTGGAGAATTACATCCAGCTCCAGTCGAAGCCGGCGGAGGACTGAGCGCCCTGGCCCTGCCGTGCGTCGCTGTCCGGAATCGGACGAAGTGGACGAAGTGGAAGGATGGAGGGGTGTTCCCCCCCTCGCCCTGGAGGGGAGAGGGACAGCCGCGAAGCGGCAGGGTGAGGGCGTGAAGGGCGTAGGGCATAGGCCCTCACCCTCCCAAAGCTTCGCTTTGGGCCCCTCCATGCGCAGGTCGCCTTGTCCCCCGGACAAGGCTGAGCCGTGCGGGGCACGGCTCACCTGCGCATCCCCTCCAGGGAGAGGGGTAGGCGCGCGGAAGGGTCCGTCGGCGAACGGGGGGAGAGCGGCCGGCGCGTCCTGCCACGGGCACCCGGGGCTGACGACTGTGTCGCTTTCGCTCCTGGCGAAAGCCTTGGGTCTGGTGAAGAGCCGCCGGTCCGTGGGCCCTCGTTAAAGGACCGTGGCGAAACGCCGTTTCAGGCGCCCCTTCCTCCGGAAAGTCCCTCGCGGGGCCCCCCGGCGGGTCCGGACCTGTTACGCTCTTCGACGGTGCGAGCTCCTATACTCCCGGATGTCTTCGCGCCGGCCGTTCGGCTTTGGGAGGCGAACCTCCTTCGGCCGCAGTCCCTGCCTTCGCCGGGTGATCGGGCCGACTCGGGCAGGGTTCCGATATGGCATGAGTATGAGAACAAGTCAAGAACATTCATTCCTCCCCCGGATTTCCGGGGGAGGGGACCGCGCGAAGCGTGGTGGAGGGGTTTGCCAGGCGCTGGAAGAACCCCTCCACCAGGCTTCGCCTGGTCCCCCTCCCCGCGAAA
>DASVVX010000155.1:0-58162 GCA_036386295.1 Allosphingosinicella sp. | reverse complement strand
GGGTGGAGCTGGCGCCCGGAAGCGTCTGGTACCTTCGGCTCAGCGACCCGCACCGGGTCGCCAACCGCGGCTCGACCGACCGCGTCCACCTCGTCCTCGACGCGACGATGAACGACTGGCTGGCGCGGATGCTGGCGGAGGGCGCCGCCGTTTAAGCCGTCATTGCGAGGAGCGCAGCGACGCGGCAATCCAGCCGGCCTCGGAGGCCGGACCTGGATTGCTTCGCTTCGCTCGCAATGACGGCTAGGCCGGCCGTCTCCGGATCAGCACGATCGACGTGAAGCGCATCACCGGGATTCCGTCCTGGTTGGTGACCGTCGTCTGGGTGCGGAACGAGCCGAGGTCCGGCTTCGAGCGCGAAGGGGTCTTGTCGAGGACCTTGCCGGCGACGACCAGGGTATCGCCCGGATAGACCGGCTTCAGCCAGCGCAGCTCGTCGACCCCCGGTGATCCCAGCCCGGCCTGCTCCTCATCGGCGAGATGGCGGACGATCACCGCCATCGTCATCGCGCAGGTATGCCAGCCGCTCGCCGCCAGCCGCCCGAAATGGGTCCTCGCCGCAGCCTCGTCGGAGAGGTGGAAGGGCTGGGGATCGTATTTGCGGGCGAACTCGAGCACTTCCTCGCGAGTCACCTGGTAGCGTCCATATTCGACCTCGCGGCCGACCTCGAGGTCCTCGAAATAGATCATCGACCTTCCTCGCTTTCGCCGGCGGCTAAAGCACATCGTCGCGGTGCCGTGAAGCGGGCGGCGCGGGGCTCGTCCCCCCGACTCGAGCCGGGGCCCACCTCCCGCGACTCGCCTTGGGCCCGAAGGTGGATGCCGGATCAAGTCCGGCATGACGAAAGAGGATCAGCGCCGGCGTGACGGCCTTGACCGCGCCGAACCCGGCCGTTCTTGTCCATTGTGTCACCGGCGCAACGCTAAATGGTCTCGATTGTGTCGCGGGCGCAACATTCATCTTGCGTTCAAGCCGTCGATGGAAAAGAACGGTTCATCGCAGCCGTCGCTGCGGTGAGTTGAGGATAGAGCGATGTTGACGACGATCGAAGGTGGCAAGAGCTTCCCCCACGACCCCGCCCTGCGCGGGTTCCAGATCCTGTATCATTCGGGCGAGGTGAACCGCTGCCCGGGATGCGGACGGACGCACTGGTACGTCGGCCGGTTGTCGGCGGAATGCGGCTTCTGCGGCACGGCCCTGGCGCTGGCCGAGACGGCCCGCACCGGCACCGGCGTCTTCCACCGCGGCCAGCCCGCGCGCGACGATTATTGGGACATCGCCGCCTGAGCCTTCAGGCATAGCTCTCCGGCCAGGCCAGCGGGAAGAAGGCGCGGTAGGGCCGCGCCTCGTCCACCGCCCTGGCGAACGAGGGCCGCTCCAGCAGCCGCGCATAATAGGTTTCGATCCCGGGCCGGGCGGCGAAAGGCTCGACGATATTGGCGTAGAAGAGCGCCGGCCCCGCTCCGCAATCCGCCAGCGTGAAATTCTCCCCCGCCGCCCAGGGCCGGCCGTCCGACAGCGCCTTTTCGAGCAGGTCCCAGGACCGCCGCAGCAGCGCCTTCGCTTCCTCTACCCCATGAGGGTCGCGGGCGTCTTCGGGCCGGAAATGGTCGACCACCGCCTTTTGCAGCGGGGTCTCGACATAATGGTCGAAGAACCGGTCCCACAAATGGGCCTGCAGCGCTTCGTCCGGATCGCGGGGAAGGAGTGGAGGGGCCTCGCCATGCGCCCGGTCCAGATATTCGACGATCAGGCTCGATTCCGGGATGGTCATGCCCCGCGCCTCGTCGCGAAGCACCGGGAACTTGCCCATCGGCCACAGCCGCTCGAGCGCTGCCTTCTGCTCCGGATCGCCGAGGTCGACGATGTTGCGCTCGAACGGGACGTCGCGCTCGTAGAGCGCGACCAGCACCTTCTGGCAATAGGAGGAGAAGGGGTGGTAGTGGAGGGTCAGCATGCGCGAGGCTTAGCGGGCGGAAGGGCAAGCGTAAATCGTTCCCCCTCCACGAAATTATGCGGATTTTGCGTACTCTTTTCGTTCGTGTAGAGCGGCGGCTGGAGGCGCCGTGACCGAGCCGGAAATCCTCACTCTGAACGAGCGCCTCAAGACGCCGTCTGCTTACGTTGCCGATCTTTCAGCGGCACTTGTCGCGGCTGCGGCCGCCCGCATTTGGGCGAATCCCGGCGTGGATCTCACCGCGGTGGTTTGGCTGGCAGCCGCAATTGGACTGAGCCTGATTTCGTGGCAGTTGCTTTACCTGCTCGAAGCCACATTGGAGGAATCCGAATGAATCTCACGGTTTCCGATCTGGCGCCGATCATCGTCCTGGCTGTCGTCGTGCCGTTCGTCCTGTTCCTCGTCTGGCTGGCGGTTCGCCAGGCCCACAACGGGTCGGGCAAGGGCAAGCGCAAGAGGCCCGATCCGACCGCCGCCGAGTGAAGATCCCGGCAGCCGAAAAAACCTGCGAATCGAAGCGGATTGCGTCGCCGCCCAACCGGTGACATTATCCGTCCCATGCGCTGCCTCCTTCCCCTGCTCGCCCTGGGGCTGATCGCCGCTCCGGCCTCGGCCCAGCCGTCCACCGTCGCGGCCGCCGAGACGCCGCTCGTCGCCGAGGCCAAGGCCTTCATGGCCCGCTATGCCGACGACCTCATCCAGGGAAACCGGGCCGCGGTCGCCGAGCGCTACGATCGCAACGGCGCCTGGCACGTCGGGCCGACCGGCGCCGAGCTGGAGAGCTGGGACAAGATCGACCTTCGCTACCGCCGCCGCTGGGCGCCGCCGTCGAGCTTCGAGTGGCGGGGCCTCTCCTACGAGCAGGTCGGGCCCGACACCGTCCTCGTCGTCGGCGGCTTCAACTGGTGGCCGCTGAAGAAGGCCGACGCGCCGCCGCTCGCCTATTCCTACACGGCGCTCCTCGTCCGCCGCGGCGGCGAGCTCAAGATCCGGCTCGAGAACGAAGCCACCGCCGCGCCGCGCGGCACCGCCACCGCCCAGCGCTAGACCGGAACGGCGCCACCCCCCGGAGCGTTTCCCCGCCGCCCTACCGGCGAGGAGTATATCGATGCGTCGCGGTCCGCTCGTCAGTCTGGTCACCTCGAGCCTCGTCCTGTCCGCCTGCGTCCAGACCCGGCAGGTCGCCGACGTCGAGTTCGAGCCGCCGCAGGGCGACTACAGCCTCATCGTGATGCGTCCCGACGTCAGCGTCGGGCTGCTCACCGCCGGCGGGCTGGTGGAGCCGCGCGCCGACTGGACGGAGAGGGCCCGGGCCAACCTGCTCAAGGCGCTCGCCGAGCAGCAGGCCGGCCGCGGCGGCAAGACCCGGATCCTCGAGAACCGCTCCGGTATCCAGGGGGTGAGCGCCGACCAGGTCGCGGAGCTCGAGCGGCTCCATGCCGCCGTCGGAGCCTCGATCGCCATCCACAAATATATGGGCGCCACCCTACCGACCAAGCGCCGCCGGGGGCTCGACTGGACGCTGGGCGAGGACGCGGTCGCCTTCGGCAAGGCGACCGGGATGGACTATGCGCTCTTCCTCCACGCGGAGGACAGCTTCGCCTCGTCCGGCCGGGTGGCGCTCCAGGTGCTCGGCATCGCCGGCTGCTTCATCGGCTTCTGCGCCCCCCAGGGCGGCGGCGGCCAGTCGGCCTATACCTCGCTGGTCGATCTGAGGACCGGCGAGGTGGTCTGGTTCAACGTCCTCCAGACCTCGAGCCTGGCGCCGGGGGTCCAGTTCGGCGACATCCGCACGCCCGAGGGAGCGGCGCAGATGGTCGAGCGGCTGCTCGGTCGGATGAAGGCGGGCCGCAACATCCGGGCGCGACAGTGAATCCGTGGCACGAGGCCTTGCCGCTGACCCGGCGGGCGCTGCTCGGAGGCCTCGGCTGCACCTGCTGCGCCGGGCTCGTTGGGACAGCCGAGGCGCGGATCCGGCCGGCCGACATGAAGCCCCTGGTCGGCGCCGGCCACCGACCGACCGACAAGGACGAGCAGGGCCTGTGGCAGCAATATCAGCGAGTCGAGGAGGAGATCGCGGGCTCCAACCTGCTCATCCGCGACCCCGCCCTCACCGCCTATCTCGGCACCGTCGCCGAGCGCACCGGCGGCCCCGCGGCGAAGGACTTGCGCGTCTATCTGGCCCATATCCCCGAGTTCAACGCCTTCATGGCCCCGACCGGCTTCATGGTCGTCTTCTCCGGCCTGCTGCTGAGGATGCGCGACGAGGCCCAGCTCGCCGGGGTGATCGCGCACGAGGCCGGCCACTTCCTGCGCCGCCACCAGATCCGCCAGTGGCGCGACCTCAAGCGCAAGACCGCCGCGATGAACTTCCTCGGCATGGCCGCGGGCCTCGGCTACGGCGCCACGGGAATCTATGCCGGCGACCTCGTCCGCCTCGCGCAGCTCGGCGGCATCCTCTCGATCTTCTCCTACAGCCGCGAGCTGGAGGCGGAAGCCGACGCGATGGGCCTCAGGCAGATCGCGGAGACCGGCTACGACCCGAACGCCATGCCGGAGACCTGGCAGCAGCTGATCGCCGAGGTCGAGGCCAGCGCGGCGATGAGGAAGAAGCGGCCGAAGCGCGGCTATTCCCTGCTCGCCACCCATCCCGCCCCGGAGCAGCGGATGGTCGATTTGCGCGCCTCGGCCCGGGAGCTGGCGGCGCCCGGGCGGACCGAGCGGGCCCGGGAGCGCTACCTCGCGGCGCTGGGCGGCCACCGCAAGACCTTCCTCGACGACCAGGTCAAGCTCAACGACCCCGGCGCCAGCCTCTACATCATCCGCACCCTGGCCAAGGACGGCTGGAACGGTCTCCTGCGCTATTACGAGGGCGAGGTCTGGCGGCTCCGCGGCCAGAAGGGCGACGACGCGCTCGCCGGCCGAAGCTACGCCGCCGCCATCGCCTATCCCGACGCCCCGCCCGAGGTGTGGCGCGCCCACGGCTACCAGCTCCTGAAGGAAGGCCGACGCGACGAGGGCCAGGCGGCGCTTCGGCGCTATCTTAGCCTCGCACCCCAAGCCCCCGACGCCGCGATGATCCGCCATACGCTCGGCCAATAGGAGACCTCGATTTTGTCGCGCAGAGACGCAGAGACGCAGAGAGGCAGCGGCCGGCATGCCGGCCCGGCATTCCTGGCGGCGTCGCCGAACAGGCGCTGCGCGCCGGGATGCGCTCGGTCTCTCTGCGTCTCGGCGTCTCTGCGCGAACCCATTGGGTGGCCGAGCAGGCCGGGACGATAGGAGGAGAAGGCATGGCTCAAGGCAGGTTCCTCCCAATATTCCTCGCGCTCTCGCTGCTCGCCGGTTGCGCCGGCGGCTCCGGCGGGGGCTATGGGCTGCGCTACTATCGGTTGATCGAGCCCGGCCCCGAGGAGGTCGCCCGAGGCTCGATGACCGTCACTCCGACGATCCGCTGGAACCGGGCGCCGCGCGGCCCCGACCAGATCTACCGCGAGGAGGACTGGACCCTGAACGGCCCGCTGCTCGACGGCCTCACCTTCATCGGCGGGCTGGAGCACGACAAGCGAATCGTCCAGCAGGGCCGCAAGGCGGATCGCAAGGTGCCCAATTTCCGCTCCGACATGAGCCCACCGGAGATCGGCTCGATGATCGAGAGCTTCTACCGGGTGCGGGCCGGCGCGAGCGAGTTCAACGTCACCGGAATGCAGCCGCGCCAGTTCGGCGGAAGCCCGGGATTCCAGTTCGACTATGACTATCTCGGCGGCGACGAGGTCTGGCGGCGGGGGAGGGCGGTGGGAGCGATCGTCGAGGGTCGGCTGTACCTGGCGCTGCTCGACGCGGCTCGCGCCCATTATTTCCCCGCCGCGCTGCCGGAGTTCGAGCGGATCGTCGAGAGCGCGCGGATAAGGCGGTAACGCCGTCATTGCGAGCGCTGCGACGCGACGCGGCAATCTATCTCCGCATTTCTCGGGAGCCACCGCGCTGGATTGCTTCGCTGCGCTCGCAATGACGGGTTGCGCCGCCTTCTCCCTCGTCTAGTCTGGCCAAAAGGGGAGGGACGCATGGACAAAGTGAGAGCCTTCGGCTGGGCCTATTTCGCCCTCTTCATCCTCGTCGTCGCGATCGGCTACGTTCCGGCCTTCGAGGACGAGCAGGGCAACCTGTTCGGCCTGTTCAAGCTCGACCTCTACGACGACAGCCTCCACCTGGCCTCGGGCCTGTGGGCCGGGATCGCGGCCTGGCTGTCGCGGCGCGCGGCGGCCAATTACTTCAAGCTGTTCGGCCCGCTCTACTTCCTCGACGGAGTCTTCGGCTTCTTCACCGGCAGCGGCTATCTCGACGGCGGCATCTTCCTCTACGGCCCGCTCGACCTTCCGCTCGAGACCCGCTTCTTCGCCAATCTGCCGCACCTCCTGATCGGCGGGATCGCCATTTGGGTCGGCTATGTCCTCGCCCGGCGGGAGCCCGTCGTCGCTTGAAGAAGCGCTGGAAGCTCGCCATCGGCCTCGGCGGGCTGCTGCTCGCGGTCGTCGTCGTGCCGATCGCCTATGTCGAGACCGCGTGCCGAGGCCCTTCCGACACCGTCCGTCCCGACGGGCCCTATAAGCGACTGCTCGCCTCCGGCCCCGGCCTTCGCAAGGAGGCGCGAACCTGGCTGACCTATCCGGAATGGCACATCGTCTATTCGGCGGAGAGCTACGGCCGCTTCCTGAAGGAACGGCCGCCGAGCGCCTTTCCCTATTTCCGCCACGTCGGCGGCTTCTGGTCGAGCTATTGCGCGCTCAACAAGGTCACCTCCGCCTCCCCCGGCACCGGCGAGGCGAAGGTGATGATCTACACGATCGGGATCAGCTACACGATCGAGCTGGGGCTGAAGGGGCTTTACGAGAAGACGATCGGCCGGCTGTTCGAATGGACGGCGGGCTCGGCCAGCGCCGGCGACGCCTATTCGGCTCGCGTCCAGCAGCGCTACGGCGCCTTCATGCACGAGACGCCCTGGTACGAATTCCCGTTCGGCGAGGCGCTGCGCGGCCTGTGGCGGACCCGCGGGACCGGCCAATATGTCCGCAACGGCGAGCGTCGGGCCGCGCTCAGCGTCGAATATGGCGTGAAGGCGGGCTATGCCGGGATCATCGGCTGGGCGTCCAACTCGACGCTCGGCCCGGACCAGCGCACCCTGCGGATGCTGCTCCCGGCGGGCGCCGACGCCGCGGCGGTCGATCCCCGGATCCGGGTCGCCGGCCGGATCGGCGGGGGGCCGGTGGTCGTCGAGGTGCCGCGCTACGCCCAGCTGACCGATATCCTCGTCAGGCTCGCCGCGGCGGGCATCGACCCGGTCGAGATCGCCGGCAACGACGACATCTTCCTTACCGTCCTGGCGCCGGCCGCGGCGTCGCCGCCGCCCGGAGCGGCCGTTCTGCTCTCGATCCCGCTCGACGACCGCGCCGGCTGGCGCCGGCTGGGGCTTTCGACCAAGGTCGTCCGCCTCGGCCCGGTGCTGAGGGCGGTCCAGGCCGGCGGCGGCGAGATCGAGCATGTCTACGATTATTAGGGCGCTGCGCTGGGCCGGCGCCGCGGCGCTCGTCCTCGCGGCCTGGGCGCTGGTGATGGTGGCGATGCCGTTCCTCGGCCCGCCGGGACGACAGGTGGCCGTCGTCGGCGACACCGCTTCGGCCCTGCGGGCGATCGCCGCCGCCGGCGGGCAGGTGGTCGAGGCGCGCCGCGGCGCCGTCCTCACCCGCTCCGACCGCCCCGGCTTCGCCCGCCGCCTCTACCGGGCGGGAGCGCCGCTGGTGCTGGAGGGCCGGATCGCGGCGGGGTGCTTCGCGAAGTAGCGCCGTCATTGCGAGGAGCGAAGCGACGCGGCAATCCAGGTCTGCGTCGGAGACCGCACTGGATTGCTTCGCTTCGCTCGCAATGACGGGCTAAGCGCGCGGGCTGAACTGCGGCGCATATTTCTCGTACCAGCGGTTGCTGAAGCGGCCTTCCGGATCGAAGCGGCGCTTGGCGGCGAAGAAGTCGCCGATCTCGGGGTAGGAGGCCTCGAGCTGGGCCGGCGTATAGTGGAGCTGGTAGGGCAGGAAGAAGCGGCCGCCATGGGCCTTCGACAGGTCGATCAGCGCCGAGGTCAAAGCCGCCATCTTCCGGCTGCCTTCCGCATCGGTCTTCTGGTTCAGGTATAGCACCACCGAGAAGGCGGGGCCGGGAGCGTAGCTCAGCGCATGCTCCTCCTTGTCGACCGCCCGGATCGAGACGTTGAGGATGTTGGCGTCGTGCGCCCGGAACAGCCTTTTCATGCCCTCGACGAACGGCAGCAACCGATCGCGCGGCACGAAATATTCGTGGAGGATGTCGGTCTCGGCCGGCAGGTTGTTGCGCAGATAGGCGACCGAATCGTGCATCGGGTCGTTGCGCGAGACGAGGCAGGCCTCGCCGTCGCCCATCGCCTGCGCCCGGGTCACCGTGCAGCTCTCGAAGCGGTGCTCGAGATGCTTTTCGGCCCACCATTTGGCCGAGCGGAAGAAGCGCCCCTTCTTGGCCAGGTTGACGGTGAGGCGGCGAAGCCTGGTCGAGGCGACCTCGGTCAGCGGCGCCCGCTCCAGCCCGGCGTCGGGCACCTTGTGGTAGGTGTAGACCAGGGCCTCGTCGAGCAGCGAGCCGGACGCGGTCGACAGGTGGGCGTACATCAGCCCGATCGAGGGGTCGCGCTCGATCCGGCCGAACAGCGCCGGGAAGTCGCGGGTCGCGATCACCGCCCGCTCGGACCGGTAGATGTCGTTCGGGACCACCTCGAGCTCGGCCGAGAGGATCACTCCGAACAGGCCGTAGCCGCCGACGACATGGCGGAACAGTTCGTCATTCTCCGCCGGCGAGGCGGTGACGACGCTGCCGTCGGCCTTCATCACGCGAAGCGAGCGGATCGAGCCGAGCAGTGCGCCGGCGCGATGGTCCATGCCGTGGGCGTTGACCGAGATCGAGCCGCCGACGCTGAAGATGTCGGTCGACTGCATCGCCTCGACCGCGAAGCGCGGATGGATCGCGTTCTGGATGTCGTGCCAGGTCGCTCCCGCGCCGACCGTCACCGTCCGCCTGGCGGCATCGAGGCGGATCGAATTCAGCCCGCGCATGTCGAGCACGACGCCGTGCGGGCTGAAGGCCTGGCCGCCCATGCTGTGCTTCACGCCCGCCGCCGAGACGGCCAGGCCACGGGCCTTCGCATAAGCGAGCGCGTCCGCCACCTGCCTCTCGTCGCCGACCCGGACCACTCCGGCGACGGGGGTGCGGCTGAGGCAGCTCGCATCGTTGACCGTTCCTCCGACCTGCGCCCAGTTCGGCGCGGGCGCGGCCGGCTTCGCCGCGGCGGAGTCGCTGAAGAGCGTGCCGCAATCCTTGGGCCCCTCCGGCTCGGCCATCAGGGGCGCGGCGTAGATCGCGGCCCCCGCGGCGAGCAAGGCGATCACCGAAACCCCCACCAGCAGCTTGCGCTTCATTGGCTTCCTCCCTGGCGGTCCGGGGCGGTGGCGGCGTCGAGCGCGGCCAGGAAGCCCTTCGGATCCTCGATATGCGGTATGTGCCCGACCCCCGGCAGGGTCGCGAACGAGCGGGCCCGGACGAGCCCGGCGATCCGGCGGCCCTGGCCGATCGGAGTGACGCTGTCCGAGCCGCCCCAGATCAGCGCCACCGGCACGCCGATCCGGCGCAGGCCGGCGCTTTTCCGGCTGAGGGCTCCGTCGTCGCTGGCGAACAGGCTGGGCAGCCAGGCGGCATAAGCGGCGGTGGTGCCGCGCCGGCGCATCGGCTGCCGGAGGATCGGGAGCCAAGCCTCGGCGCGCTCCTTGCGCTCGATCATCGAGCGGAGCAGCGGGCCGGTCGCGAGCGGGTTGGTCACCGTCGCCGCGGTCGCCGCCTCGGCGAGCGGCCGGAAGCGGACGGGACCGCCGCTCCCGGGAGCCGAATCGAGCTCGCCGAGCGCCGCGTCGACAAGCACCAGCGAGCGCAGCCGGCCCGGGTGGCGAAGCGCGAGCTCGGTCGCCGGGCCGCCGCCGAAGCTGTGGCCGACCACCACCGCGGGCCGGCCGGCGACCGCGGCGAGCACCGCCGCCAGCCGCTCGGCCTGGGCCACCCGATCGTAGCGCGCCCGGGGGTCGTGCTCGGACCAGCCGAACGGCGGCAGGTCGACCGCGATCACCCGCCAGCCGTGCGCCGCGAGATGGGCCGCGACGTCCTTCCAGAAGCCGCGCCAGGCGGCGGTGCCGTGGACGAGCATCACCGGCGGGCCGCCTTCCGGCCCCGACAGCCCGACCGCGACGGCGCCATAAGGAGTCGGGACCAGCCGGGTCCCGGCCGGCGCCGGCGCTCCCCGCTCGCGCCAGGCGGCGGCGAGCCCGAAGCCGGCGAGGATCAGAAGCAGAATGGCAAGCAGCAGCGCCGCCGTCTTGCCCGCGAATCGAACCGCCCCCATGCGCCCTCCCTTGCGGCAAGGCTTAGCGGCAAGCGCCTAAATATTCGCGATGATTTCTTCCGCCCGGGCGAACAGCGCCGGGTCGACGGGGGCGCCGGAGGCGGCGGCATTCTCGGCCAGCTGTTCGGGCCGCGACGCACCGACGATCGCCGACGCCACGTTGGGCTCCCGGAGCACCCAGGCCAGGGCGAACTGGGCGAGGCTGAGCCCGGCCTCGGCGGCGACCGGCTCCAGCCGCTGGACCGCGGCGAGCGTCTCGTCGCGAAGCAGCCAGGCGATGAAACCGCCCATCGAGCCGCTGGTGGCGCGGCTGTCGGCGGGGGGCGGGCCGCCCGGCTTGTACTTGCCGGTCAGGACGCCCTGGGCGAGCGGCGACCAGACGATCTGCGATATCCCGTTGGCCGCGCAGAGCGGGATCACCTCCTGCTCGGGCTGCCGCCAGAGCAGCGAATATTGCGGCTGGCTCGAGACGAACTTCTCGACGTCGGCCAGGGCGAGCGCCTCGCGGATGCGGTCCGCCGGCCATTCGGAGAAGCCGATGTAGCGCACCTTGCCGGAGCGGACCGCGCGGGTCAGCGCCTCCATCGTCTCCTCGAGCGGAGTCTCCTCGTCGTAGCGGTGGCACTGGTAGAGATCGACGAAATCCGTTCCAAGCCGCCGCAGCGAAGCGTCGAGCTGCTTCTCGATCTGGGCTCGCGAGAGGCCCCGGTCGCTGTCCGACATCGGGAAATAGACCTTGGTGGCGAGCACATAGGCGTTGCGCGGCCGCCCGGCCAGCACCTCGCCGAGGAAGCTCTCCGCGGCGCCGCGTCCGTAGACGTTGGCGGTGTCGATGAAGTTGATGCCGAGGTCGAAGGCCGAATCGACCACCGCCGCCGCGCGCTCGCGCTCGACCCCCACGCCGAAGGTGAGCCACGAGCCCAGCGAGATCTCCGAAACCTCGAGGTCGCTCGACCCCAGCCGTCGATAGCGCATTCCGCCCTCCTTGCCGCCTGCCCGTAAAAGCCGCGCCCCGGGCAATCGTTCCGCCGCGGCACGACCCGTCGCCTTTCGCTCTGGACCGGTCCGATTCGATCCCGCAAAAGGCGGCGTTCAGAGCGGGAGGGGACCCCCGAAAATGCGACCGATCGGACCCGGAGCGGGCCAGTGAAGATACTCGGCCTGTGCCACGACGTGCTGATCTGCGCCGGCGCCCTGGTGGAGGAGGGCGAGGTCGTCGCCGCGGCCGCCGAGGAAAGGTTCGACCGGCGCAAGCAGAGCCGGGTCTTTCCGGCGAAGGCGATCCAATGGTGCCTTCAGAAAGCGGGGCTCGAGCTCGCCGACCTGGACGAGGTGGTGATCGCCTGGAACCCGTCGATCGACCTCGAGACCCTGCCCGAGGGCTGGCTCAGCCGGCGCCACCGGGCCGAGCATTTCCACCAGGTTCCGGCGCAGCTGATGCGGCTGGCCCGCGGCAGCGCCCCGCGCGAGGTGACGATCGGCGAGGTCTTCGCCGGCGGCCCCCCGGTCACCTTCGTCAACCATTACGACGCCCATATCGGCAACAGCTACTTCACCAGCGGCTGGGACGAGGCGGCGATCTGCATCCTCGACGGGCGGGCCGAGCGCCAGACCAGCCTGCTCGCCGCCGCCCGAGGCACCGCGGTCGAGCGGCTGGCGGAGGTCTCCTATCCGCATTCGCTCGGCCTCTTCTACGGCACCGTCACCCAGCATCTCGGCTTCCGGCCGGACAGCGACGAGTGGAAGGTGATGGCGCTCGGCTCGGACTCCGATCCGCGGCCCTATCTCGACTCGATGCGGCCGCTGGTGAGGGTCCGCGACGACGGCAGCTTCGCCCTGGCCCTCGAATATTTCGAATTTTACAACCAGTTCGACCGTCGCATGTACTCCGATCTGTGGGAGGCGACCTTCGGCCCGGCGCGGCGCTCCGACGAGGCCTTCACCGACCGCCACCGCGCCCTCGCCGCAGCCTGCCAGGCGCTTTTCGAGGAGAAGGCCGCCGAGCTCCTCCATATCCTTCACCGCCGCACCGGGTTGAAGCGCCTGGCCGGGTCGGGGGGGTGCTTCATGAACAGCGTCTTCAACGGCAAGATCGGGGCGCTGACCCCGTTCGAGGAGCTGTTCGTGTCGGGCTCCCCCGACGACAGCGGCACCGCCGTCGGCGCCGCCTTCTTCCTCGAGGCGCAGCGCACGGGCCGCAAGCGTTCGACGAACCTCGAGGCCAACGACTGGGGACCGGCCTTCACCGACGCGCAATGCGCCGAGGCGGTTCGCCGCTTCGGCCTTCCCAACGCCCGCCGGGTCGACGATCCCGCCGCCGCCGCCGCGACCGACCTCGCCGAGGGCCGGATCCTCGGCTGGTTCCAGGGCGCGATGGAGTTCGGCCAGCGCGCGCTCGGCCACCGCTCGATCCTGCTCGATCCGAGGCGGGCGGACGGCAAGGACGCCGTCAACGCCGCGGTCAAGTTCCGCGAATCGTTCCGGCCCTTCGCTCCGGCGATCCTCGCGGAGGCCGTGGGCGACTGGTTCGACTGCCCGGCGAACGCGACCGCGCCGTTCATGGAACGGGTCTTCAGGTTCCGCCCCGATCAGGCGCCTCGGGTCCCGGCGGTGGTCCATACCGACGGCACCGGCCGGGTCCAGACGGTCGCCCCGGGCCAGGGCCGATTCCGCGCCCTGATCGAGGGGTTCGAGACTCTGACCGGGATCCCGATCGTCCTCAACACCAGCTTCAACCTCAACGGCGAGCCGATCGTCTGCACGCCGGAGGACGCCGTCCGCACTTTCTACACCTGCGGCCTCGACGTCCTCTACCTCGGCGACATGCGGATTTCGAAGACCGCCGACTAGGCCGCCGATGCCCGGAGCGCCTGGCTCGAGGCTGGGGTGGGACCTCCGTCACGGAGCGAGGGTGCCGTTGGCGCGAAGCTTCGCCAGCAGGGCGTTGAAATCGGCCTGGGTCGGAGCGCCGCGAACGTCGGCCATCGGCTCGGCCGGGACGGTACCGAGGCGCTTGCAGGTGAAGTTGCCGGTCGCGGGGTCGGCGGTGACGACGAGGTGGAGCGGCGTCCTCAGGTCGGCATAGCGGATCGAGGCGGATCCGTTGACGGTCCTGCGCGGCGGCGCTTCGACCGTGACCGTCCCGGTGGGCTCGCCGTTGTCGCCCGAGCCTGAGACGATGACCCGGCGGCTGCGGACTCCGAACAGCCGGTCCTGGCCGGGATCGAAAGGCGCGATCCGCACGACGAAATTGTCGACCGGGTCGAACACCGCCGTCGGCTTGTTCGCCTCGATCGCGATCGTCTCGCCGCCGTAGAGCCCGTTGATGCCCTTGCCGTTGGGGTTCTTCTCCCACTGGCGGTTCTCGACGGTGGCCCACATCAGCCCCGGTTCGGCGACGTCGTGCACGCCGTCCCAGGCGTAGGGAGTGTGCCACCGCGCGAGATCGGCCATCGCGAGATTGCCGAAGGAGAGGCGGTTGTTGTCGCCGTTGAACATGACCATTTCATAGGTCGAGCCGCCCTGCTCGGAATAGAAGCCGCCGAGCCTGCCGCCGAACTGGGCGGTCGAAGGAGCTCCGAACAGCATCGCGCAGCCGTCGAACTGGGACGTCATCCACCCGATGTTGGAGGGGTAGGGGGACATGCAGTTCCACCCCACGCAACGGCTCGACGCGAGCAGCGGGATATTGGCGAGCGACCCGTCGGGCCCGCCTTCCATGAACAGGCCCCCGAAGATGTAGTCGAGCGTCCCGGAGGCGGAAGCGGCCTTTTCCACCCAGGGGTAGACGGTGATGGTGCCGCGGGCGCGGTCGATCGCCGTCACCCGATAGGGGCGTTCGCCGATCCTGACGGCGACGACCTGGTCCTGGACGCTGCCGTAATCGTCGAGAAAGGCCGGCGGCATGGTCGCCATCCTGAGCGTGGTGCGCTGGCCAAGCGAGCCGGCCGAGCCGGTGTCGGTGCGATCCGAATAGCGGCCGGTCAGGGCCATTCCGGGCAGCTTGGCGAGCGGCGCCGAGCCGATGTCCCATCCGAACAGGCCGCCGGCGATGGTCAGCCATTCGCCGAATTCGGACGGCTCGTTGGTGATGATCGGGACGCCCGCGAGCTGGAAGCCGTAGCATTGGACCGAGCCCGAGATCGAGAAGCGGGTGTAGCGGCCCTCGAAGGCGAGGCCGACCTGCACGTCGCGGCTTGCATAGGGATGGCCGCTGCCGCCGCCGATGAGCTGGATCGAGCCGTTCCACGACCAGCAGTCGACGTTTCGAAGGGTCAGCAGCTTCGCCATCGGCGCCAGCGAGACGAGCTGGAGGTTGCCGCCCAGCGAGCGCGGGGCCGTATAGGGCGCGGCCGGGCCGAGCGTGATCGGCCGCGACGTGCCGAAGAAGCCAGTGGCGTCAAAGATCTTGCCCGCCGACGCCGGGGCCGACGCGGCGTCCGCCCACCGCTGCAAGGCCGCGCCGTCGTCCGGTATGCCCGCGGTCGGACGGGCCCGGCTCGGATTGTACGGCGCGTCCGGGCGATAACCGACCGCGCCGAAGTCGTAGGGCGTGATCGGAACGTCGGGGTCCGACGGTGCTGCCTCGGCAGCCGTCGAACTCGCCGCCGCCGCGGACGGGATTGCGAGCAGCCCGCCGAGGACCGAGCGGCGCGAAGTGGAAAGGTCGGACACGGGTCATGCTCCTTGGGTGGATGCCGACGCTTTGGAGCATTGCCGCGGCCGAAAAAAGCCCGCTCGGAGCCGCCGTCGCGCCGACGCCCGGTCCTGACGGGCGGCGGCGGTCGGCGCGGCGCTCAGCCGCCTGATCCTCGGCTCCGCCCCCGGCCTGAGTAGGTCGCCCATCGCCCAGACCATCGCATCGGCCCGGTCGGGCAGCCATCGCCCTCGAAGCCGCCGCCGTCATCGCCGTCAGCTGGTCTTCCTTTTCGGCCGATGGGCAGGCACCCATTTCCGCAAAGGAAATGGGGACGCTCGAGGTTTACTTGCCGATGGGAGGTAAGCTGCGCGCTCTGCGCCACCCAGCAACTACGCTCTCGAATTCGCTCACCATTTCATTCGCGATCGAGTCCATCGGCCGATCGACAAAGGATAGCCGGATGGGCAGCCGAACTTCCACGGGCGTAGCTAGGTTGCATGCGCTGATCCTCCCGGTTACCGCGCCACTGATCGGCTCGGCATCGCTTCCTGCGACCAGGAATTTGAAGATCTGCGGGGGACGCTGGTGGCGCCAAGTCTCGCACTCAAGCTCCATTCGGTCGGAAGCGTCCGTCCGACCGGTCCGCCAGTAGAAGGCATCACTTTCCCGCTTGTCGTTCAAACCTCGAAGCGGATCGACCAACCTTGGCCGCTCGAGGCCGACGGGGCCGTTGTCCGTTCCAAACAGCTTTGCCATCGTGTCGCTGGCACTTGGCGGCACAGGAGGCATCTGGATACTCATTTCCGCGAGCCGCCTCTTTCCGTCGATCTGTGCGGCCTCACCCTTCCATGCTCGCGGGCGCATGATCTGAAAATTGCCCGCGGCGATGATCTCTACCAATGTTCCCGAGGCAGGGCGGCTGCCGGCATTCTGCGCGACGAAGCTGGCGCCTGGCCACTTCTGTCGGTGTCTCCAGGCGATGTGCAATGTTTCCAGCCGTTGTCGTACCTTGCCCAGCCACGCAGCATGCTCTTCCTCGTATCGAGCGATCGCAAACTCCATCAGTGTGCCCACGGCGTAGCTGACCTGTTCATTGATCGTTGCGATATCGACAGAGCCGCCCGAAATCTTGGATGCCGGGCGTCGGGTGATTTGCGCCATTGGACTCGCCGTTTCGACCCGTTCCATCAGCGCTTTGATCGTCTCACTCGAAAGAGGCTGGAAGCGCTTGAGTATGATGTCGATCCTGTCGATCTTGTTGCCTTCAAGATCTTCAAACCAGCCGCGCGGCTGAGGTTCGGAAGCGGTGAGTCGAGCAATCTCGGATTTGAGCCTTGAATTCTCTTTTTGTGTCTCGTCATTTTCCGCGGGTCGAAGCCACTCCCGCGGGAGCAACTGACAGGGCAGGCCGAACTCCTTCGCCTGGACCGCGGCGAGGGTATCGTCGGTGAGGAAAACTACACGGCTCCCATTGTCGAGCAGCCATAATCCGCAGTTGATGATCGCCTGATCGCCATGTGTAACGTCGAGGCCCTCTCGGGGATATTCTCGGCCCTCCCTCTGGCCGAGCCACAGCCGCCGCGTCACGCGAGGGCGCGTTTGCCGGATGACGTCGCTGAAGTCGGGTCTTTCGAGCAGTTCGCGAAGATCGGAACCCATGTCCCGCGCCAAGCGGCCGGGCCGCCCTGGCCGTCTTTTCACCTGATCCAATTCTCGGAGCACTGGACCGACGATGACGATCTCGACGTCGCCGACGAAGATATCCTGCCACGGCAACTCGCTAAGTGCCTTGGCGTGGATGAGTACGTTGCAGTCCGGTACGATCAGCAATGGATCTCGAGCGGGCGCATCCGGCTTACGCATGGCCGCTCCCACAATTCAGATGTGACGTGGCTTCCCGTCGGCTGCTCACACGGTTTCTCACCCCGCCGCTTGACGGCGCTCTGTGAGACCCTCAATCCCCGGGAATTCCACTCTCTCCCGCAATACCTCCACGTCCGGCAGGTCCCCGCATCGCTCGCGGGCGCGAACTAGGTCGAAGCCCTGCTGCAGCGTCAGCCAGAATTCGGGGTCGGTGCCGAGCGCCTTGGCCAGCTTCAGCGCCATCTCCGCCGTCACATTCCTCTTCTCGTTGACGATCTCATTGATGGTCAAGCGCGAGACTCCGAGCGCCTTGGCCAGCCGATCCTGACTGATACCAAGACGTGTCGCGATCTCCTCTCGCAAAACGCTGCCGGGTGAAACTGCGATCGGTTCGAGCGGAACGTAGGTCATTCGGTCTCCTGCTAAGGCTCAAGCTGCATCTCGAATGCGCCGTCGCCCTCCGACCAGAGGAAGCTGATTCCCCAGTTCACGGTGGGCATCATGGCGATGCGGCCGTTCTGCAGCGCGAAAGCGTCGCCGACGATATCGATGCCCGTCCATCGCGAGGTCGCGAGCAGCAATCGCAATTTGCGCCGGATCACGGCGCAGTCGCGGGCGGGTACGCCCGCAGTCCGGCCGTATAGAAATATCTCCAGCAGCCTTTGATCGTTGAATCGAGGCACGCGTGCCTCCCGGTTTGAAGGTTTCGACCTGGCGGAGCCGGCGGATCGGCTCTGCACGGAAGGACCCCCAGGGAGGCGAATGTCCGGTGCGGACCTTGAAGCAATAGACCCAGATGCGTGTCGAAGGGATTTCGGCGGCGTCGAACAGCGACGATCTTCCGTCGGTCAGCTCAGCGGCCGCGGCGATGACGAACGTGTCACTGAACCGCTCAACAAAAGCTTCGAACGACTCGAGGTGCGACGGGTCGAATGATCGGGACACACGATCCCAAATCCGATCGAGGACCCGTGCCGTTAAGACTAGTTGGCCAAACCCCAACCCCCGAAAGCCGGGCAGGATACACTGAGAACCCATCTCCTGAACCGATGGCGCCGCCGTCGTCGCTGCGGTGAAAGCCTTGTAAAGCGCGGCCACTCGCGCCTTGTCGTGAAGCACCTCATATTTGCCTCGAGCGTGCAGGGTCGCGCGCATGGCAACCGGTGGCTCGCGGCCGCTGCTGTGCTGTGCCAACACCGCGGAGTAAACTTGCCGCAAATCCCGCCTAAGCGCGGTGAAGGCTGGCCAGGGCATCATGCGGCTCATCGCAAATGAGCCTCCCCTGACCATGCGCGCCCTCTCAAGCGACGCGAACGGAGAGGCTTGAGTTCCGTCGCCGAGGCGCCGGAATGTCGTGCCGTTTATGAGACCGATAAGGCTATCGATCCGACGGCTCACCCTCGCTGCGCGGTGGTAGGAATGGGTCGACCTTCCGGCAATGACCCAATCTGAGAATTGCCGCGCTCGATCGGATGACGGCTCGAAGGAGGGGACAGGGCAGGGGTCCGATACGCTTGGAACGGCCTGGGCCGCGAGGACCGTCTCCTTGCAGCGGCGGCAAAAATCCGCGCTCGCGACAGAGGGAGTAGGCCGGGCCATGGCGTTGTGTAATCCTTAGGATTACATGTGTCAAGCGTCGCCACCCCCGCCCTTGCCCCCTGCGCCACGCCTGCTATATCCCGCGCCGACCGGCGGCCCGGCGGGCGTGGCGGAACTGGTAGACGCGCCAGGTTTAGGTCCTGGTATCGAAAGATGTGGGGGTTCGAGTCCCTTCGCCCGCACCAGCTTCGCCCCGCTCGCTTCGCATCAAGGCCGCATCCCGGATAAGGTAAGAACTTCATCATGCAGACTGTCGAGACGTTGAACGAGGGCCTCAGGCGCGCCTACCGGATCACCATCCCCAAGGCCGATATCGACGCCCGGGTCGACGGCGAGCTGCGCCGCGTCGCGCCGCAGATGCGCATGCCCGGCTTTCGTCCCGGCAAGGTGCCGCCCAACCTGGTGCGCAAGATGCACGGACCGGCGATCGAGCAGGAGGCGCTGCAGAGCGCGGTGCAGGAGGGCGTCCAGAAGCTCATCGCCGAGCAGAAGCTTCGTCCGGCGATGCAGCCGCAGGTCGAGCTGGAGGAAGGCGGACCGGGCAAGGACGCGGTGATCAAGGTCGAGCTCGAGACCCTGCCCGAGGTGCCGGAGCCCAGGATCGACGACCTCAAGCTCGAGCGGCTTCTGGTCGAGCCGTCCGAGGCGGAAGTGGATTCGGCCCTGGCCCGGCTGGCCGAGGGGCAGAAGGCGTTCGAGCCCGCGCCGGCGGCGCACGCCGCGCGCAAGGGCGATCTCGTGGTCATCGACTATGAGGGCAAGGCCGGCGGGGTTCCGTTCGAGGGCGGCAAGGGCGAATCGATGCGGGTCGAGCTGGGCTCGGGCCGCCTCATCCCGGGCTTCGAGGACCAGCTGATCGGCGCCAAGGCGAACGATCAGCGGACGGTCACCGTCACCTTCCCGGACGAATATCCGGTCGCCTATCTGAAGGGCCGCGAGGCGGTGTTCGAAGTGACCGTCGGCGAGGTCCAGGTGCCGCGCGAGATGAAGCTCGACGACGGCTTCGCCCAGTCGATGGGACTGGAAGGGATCGACCAGCTGCGCGGGCTGATGAAGGGCCAGGTCGAGCAGGAGCTGGGCGGGCTGACCCGCACCCACATGAAGCGCAAGCTCCTCGACGCGCTCGCCGAGACTCACGATTTCGAGGTTCCCCCCTCGATGGTCGAGGCCGAGTTCGCGCAGATCTGGCAGCAGCTCGAGCAGGAGGCGGATCAGGAGGACGATCCCGCGGCGGCGCGGGCGGAGATGGAGAGCGAGCGGGCGGAGTATCGCTCGATCGCGGAGCGGCGGGTCCGGCTCGGCCTCCTCCTCTCCGAGATCGGCCAGCGCCATTCGATCCAGATCAACGAAAACGAGATGAACCAGCTGATCATGCAGGCGGCGCAGAACTACCGCCCGGAGGATCGCCAGAAATTCGTCGAATATGTCCGCAACGAGCCAATGGCGGCGGCGCAGCTGAGGGCGCCTTTGTTCGAGGACAAGGTGGTGGATTTCCTCTTCTCGAGGGCGCAGATCAGCGAGCGGACGGTGAGCCGCGAGACCCTCCAGGCCGAGATCGAATCGACCGACACCGGCGGCCACGTCCACGGTCCGGACTGCGACCACGACCACGACCACGCCCCCAAGGCGAAGAAGAAGACGGCCTCTAAGAAGGCCAAGGCGGAGCCGGCCGGCGACTCGCCTGCGGCCAAGCCCGCGAAGGGCGAGGCCGAGGCCGCCCCGGAGCCGGAGGCCAAGCCTGCGAAGAAGGCGAAGGCCAAGCCGAAAGCGGCCGAGCCCGCCGCGGCCGAGGCGCCCGGCGAAACTCCGACCGAGGCGCCAGCCCGCAAGCCGCGCTCGAAGAAGAAGGATTCCTAAGCCCCTTTTCCTCGCCTAAGGAGGGCCGAGGGCGGCGCACGGGGGAAGAGTGGACCAGTCTCAGCTTCGAATCGCGATCCTCCTGCCCTGCTTCAACGAGGAGGCGGCGATCGGCCAGACGGTGGCGGCCTTCCGGGCCGCGCTTCCGGGCGCGAGCGTCTACGTCTACGACAACAACAGCGCGGACCGCACCCGGGCGGTCGCCGCCGAGGCCGGGGCGATCGTCCGCGACGAGCGGATGCAGGGCAAGGGCCATGTCGTCAGGCGGATGTTCGCCGACGTCGAGGCGGACGTCTACGTCATGGCCGACGGCGACATGACCTACGACGCCTCGGCCGCGCCCGAGCTCGTCCGCCGACTCGTCGAGGAGCGGCTCGACATGGTCGTCGGCGCCCGCAAGTCGGAGGTCGAGGAGGCCTATCGCCGCGGCCACCGGCTCGGCAACCGGCTGTTCACCGGCCTTCTCGCCGGCCTGTTCGGGCGAAGCTTCACCGACATCTTCTCGGGCTACCGGGTCTTCTCGAGACGCTTCGTCAAGAGCTTCCCGGCGCTGTCGCGCGGCTTCGAGACCGAGACCGAGATTTCCGTCCACGCGCTCGAGCTCGCCATGCCGGTCGCGGAGGTGGTCACCGCCTACGGCGCCCGGCCCGAAGGCTCGGTCTCCAAGCTTTCGACCTACCGCGACGGCTGGCGGATCGCCCGGACCATCCTCCACCTGTTCCGGATCGAGCGGCCGGTCCTCTTCTACGGCGGCTTCGCGGCCTTCCTCGTCGCGCTCGGCCTCGTCCTGGCCGTGCCGCTGATCGTCACCTATGCCGAGACCGGCCTCGTGCCCCGCTTCCCGACCGCGATCCTGATCACCGGCCTGATGATCGTCGCGGCCCTGAGCTTCGCGGTCGGGCTGATCCTCGACACGGTGGTGCGGGGGCGGCGGGAGGTGCGGCGGCTCGCCTATCTGAGCTTCCCGGCGGTCGGGGAGGGATGAGCGGGCCCGGGCGCGATCCGGCGGCGGCTTTCGCCGGGATGACGTTCGAACTCGGGCGGAGGCCGGACAGCCGCGCTCGCCGTCACTCCCCGGTGGGGCGGATCTCGCTGGTGTGGCTGGCGATCGCGACCCATTGGCCGTCCCGGCGGGCGAAGACGTCGGTGAAGGCCCATTTGCCGCTGGTGTCGCTGCCGCCGAGCGAGGTGACCTCCTCGTCGACGCCCTGGACGATCGCCGTGTCGCCGAGGACTCGCACCTTGAGGTCGCGAAGGTCCATCGATTTGACGACGTAGCGATCGCCCAGGACCGACTTCAGCATCGTCGACTTGGACCAGAAGCCCATCCAGTTCCCGCCGCGCCAATCGGGGGCGTAGAAGCGCATCAGGAAAGCCCGGTCGCGGGCGATGAGGGCCCGGGCATAGGCCTGCTCGAGGGCGATCAGGGCGCGCTCGTCCTCGGCGTCGGTCGGCGCGGGGCGGGGCGGGGAGGCGGGGCTTGGGCCGGCGGCGGCGGGCGCGGGGGCGGCCGTCGGCGGGGCGGCGGCGTTGCCGGAGTCGCTCGGGTCGGGGCCGCATCCGGCCAGGAGAAGAAGGGGCCCGGCGACGAGAGCCGGCGTCAGGCCTGGCGCGATCCGCATGGCGGGCGCCTATGCGCCATGGCGGAGGCGGGCCGCAAGGGGGCACGCGGGGGGCGCTGTCTCCCGCCGCCGATCCGGTGTCCGACGCCGAATTGGGAGGCGGTCGTAATTCGGATTAGGGCGCTGCGCTGTGGGCCATGACGCCTAAGGCTGCGTGCCGGGGACGCAGCCAGGCTCTCCCGCGGCAGGCGGCAGAGGGGATCAAGGGCGCGGAAGGCCGTCCCTATTCGGCCGGGGCGGCCTTGATCAGGAGGTCGAGCTGGGCGTCGCAGCCGGCGTCGATCAGCGCCTTGGCGAGCGCCGTCGGATCCTCGCCGGTGGCGGCGAGGGTCTTGAAGCGAAGTCGGCGCGCGGCCGATTCGTCGGCGAAGCGGACGGAATATTCGGCGCCGTCGGCGATCGGAAGGGCCTGCGGCCAGCGCTGCATCGTCGAGCCGGCGGCCCAGTCGAGCTTCTGGCCGGCGCCGCCGGCGGGGGCGAGCTCGAGGGTCGCGTCGGCGGTGCCGACCGGGCGCCAGAGCAGGACCGGCCCCGAGCCGGCGAGGCAGACATTGCCGCTCCTCGAGACGTCGACGTCGAACAGGCCGGGCGAGGGCGGGACCTCGGCGCCGCGCATCGCCCCGAAGCGCGAACGCGGGTTGAAGGCGGGCGCGGCGCCGCCGCCGGCGACCTTGAACGTGCCGGGGCCGCGCAGGGTCCGGGCGCCCGACGGGGCGAGGACGGTGACGACGTCGCCGGCCTTGAGCACCAGCGGAACGTTCTCGCCGACCGCCCGGCCGGGCGGATAGGACCGGGCCGACGGGCCGAGCGATCGCACGACGAGCGGAGCGGCGGCGAGCGGCGCCGCCATGCATGCGGCCGCGGCCGCACCGATCGAAAGCTTGAGCGCGATTGTCGACATCCGTCCCACCTCTTCGAACAAGTGACTGGACCGTCGCTTTATTCCAGCGCCGTGGCCGGTTTATGCCGACTTCGCCCCCGGTCCGTGTCAATTGTGACCATAAGCCCGAAACGGCGGGAAAATCCAGAGCCTGAAGAAGGGGGATCCCGGATCAAGTCCGGGATGACGGCTTCGCTGCCAGCCCGGATCAAGTCCGGGATGACGGCTTCGCTGCCAGCCTGGATCAAGTCCGCGATGACGGCTTCGCTGCCAGGCGGCGGGCGAGGGCGTCGATCCGGCGCTCCTGGCGCGCGAGGGTCTCGGCCAGCGCCCGCTCGCGGGCCTCGCGGGCCATCACCACCCGAACCGCCCGGGCGACCGGGCCGGCGAGCTCGTCGAGCGCGTCCAATTCGGCGGTGCTCAGCCGCGAGCGGTCGGGGTGGGGGCCGAGCAGGATCCAGCCGAGGCAGGTGCCGTCGTCGAGGCTGAGGGGCCGGCGAAGCGGGAAGAAGGAATCGCCGGTTTCGACTCCGGCCGAGCAGGCGGGATCGAGCGCGGTGCGCTCGAGCCAGGCCTCGACCTCGGCGGCGCTCGAGCCGCGGGTGCCGGCCACGGCACCATCGAGGACGAGGGCCAGGCGGGCTGAGCGGACCCCCGAGGAGATGCGCTGGAGAACCTCCTCGACCAGCTCGGGAAGGCTGGCGAAATGGCGCAGGTCGCGAAGGCAGTCGGGAAGGTCGCGGCGCATCTCGACCAGCCGGCGCTGGAAGCGGCGCTCGGCCCAGCCTTGGACTCGCTCGTAGACCGGGTTGATCATCACCGTCGACAAAGCGGCTCCGACGATCGGCGCGATCGAGCCGGCGTCGCGGCCGAAGAAGCGCAATATCACCTCCTTCACCCCCTCCATCGTCGCCGCGAAGATTCCGGCGAGGATGAGAGCGATGAGGGCGAAGCTCGCCGAGCGGCTGATCGCCACCTCGGCGTCGTAGAGGCGGTAGCGGAGCAGCGCGACGAGGAGGCCGGCCTGGAGGAGGAGGAAGGCGAGGCCGAAGGCGAAGCCGGCGAAGACCTCGAGCGCGAGCTGCTGGCCGAGGCTGGGCGCGCCGAGCTTGAGCATGTCCGCGGTCAGCGCCACTCCGAGGAAGAAGGCGTAGCCGGAGAAGCCGAACACCGCCCATTTGAGCTGCTGGCGCTCGTCGCCGGTCGCGGTGCGCAACCTCCACAGGAAGAGGAGGACGGAAGCGGCCATCGCGGCGATCAGCATCGAGCGGTAGAAATCCCCGCTCAGGAACAGGAGCAGGGGCAAGGCGGCGAGCAGGGCGAGGGTGATGCGCGGCGAGAGGCGACCGTGCGGGAAGAGCAGGATTCCGCCGATCAGGCAGATGTTGGCGAGGTCGTAGAGCGCCTGGTGGACCCCCTCGGGCAGGCCGGCGACCATGGCGAGGAAGGCCGCGGAGGGCTGCTCGGTGCCCATGGTGAGGAGGATGGCGAGGGAGACCACCGAGCTCACCACGTCGAACCGCTTGCGCTTGTAGAGCAGCCAGGCGGAGACGAGCAGGAAGGGGTAGGTGAGGAGGTGGATGAGGTCGATCAGGCTCAGGAGCCGGGGCGGGATGAAGCGGGCCCGCGCGGCCTCCTCGATGTGGGTCTCGCCGGTTCGGACGGCGACGTCGCGCTCGGCGCCGCCGGGCGAGCGGAGGCGAAGCAGGGTCTCGCGGTCCTCGCTGCCGCCGATCAGGTCGCCGAAGAGAAGCCGGTCGGTTTCGGTGCCGGCGCCCGCGGGGTCGGCCGGGGAGGGGAGCCGGACCACCGGCGAGACCGGGATGGTGTCGATCGCGACGATCTCGTCCCCCGGGCGGATTCCGGCCGCGGCGGACTCCGGGCCGACCGGGAAGCGGATCCGGGTGAGATCCTGCCGGGCGAGGGCGACCCCGGCGCGGCTGCCGGCGACAAGAGCGCTGTTGCGCCCGGCGTCGGCGAATCGAAGCCAGGTGCCGGCGAGCGGGCCGATCACGGCGAGCGCGAGCGCGGCGAACCAGAGGATCCGGAAGACGAAGAAGGAGCGGGGGCCGAAATCGGGGACCCGTGAGGGAAGGCGCAAGCGCGGCGCCGCGCCCTGGGCTGTCTCCTTCGCCATTGCCACCAACCGCCCCGAGCTGCCCGATCGAACGGCCGCCCGGATAGCATGGCGCGCCGCCGCCATCATGGAAAAGTTTCGGCCCGGGCGGGCCTGCCGCCGCGGAGCCCGGCCGGGACGGGGAGGAATCGACAGGCTGCCGCCCGCCTCCCCGAGCCGGGAAAGGCCGGGGAGGCGGGGCCGGCGGTTTTAGCGGCGGCGGCTCCGCTCGTACGTCTGGACGCAATTGTCCGTGACGGTGCGCGAGCAGGCCGGGTGCGACGCATCGGCGCCGGTCGCGGTCGCGCCGGTGGCCGGGTCGACCATCGGGCCGCCGACTCCGGCGCCGGCCGTGCCGTTGAAGCCGGCCGGGACGACGGCCGGGTCGGAGATGACGGCGATTCCGCGGGCGTCGCGCTCGGGGGCGGCGTTGCTCGGCTGGACGACCGGGTTCATCGGCGGGGTGACGTTGGCGGCCATCGTCGCGGTTCCGGCGGTGTCCGTCGACGTCATCGCACCGGCGGAGGTCGAGTCCGCCGAGGTCATCGTGCCGGTGGCGGCGGCGTCGGTCGAGGTCGTCGTGGCGCCGGTGACCTCGGTTTGCGTCGTTCCGGCATCGTCGCCGACATGGTCGGTGGTCGTCGTCGCGACGGTGCCGTCGGCATGGTGGGTCCTGGTCTTCGTCTTGGTGCCGACGTCGACATCGACGTCGAGGTCGCCGTCGGGCTGGACTCCGACGTCGACGTCGGCGGCGGGCTCGGTGGTGGTGGTCGTCGTCGTGGTCTGGGCGACGGCCGCGCCGCCCAGCAGGAGCGCGATCGCGAAAGCGGTCATTCTCATAGCCTCAACTCCAATTGTCCTGTCTCGCGGCGCCGGCCGTGCGGGCGCCGTCGTCCCTCGGCCCATGCCAAGGGCGGTACCGGTCAAACCGCCGAGGCGCCCCGGTTTCTCCGGCCGAGGCCCTCCGCCGGGCCCAGGCCTCGGCAGGCCGTGGCGCAGCCGGGGCGAACTGTCGCGCCGCTGCAACGATGCAGATCAAATCGTCCGTTTCGGGCGAAATCCCTTTCGGCTCCGAAGCGATCCCTTGGTAAGGACGAGGCGCGCAGCGCCCGCGGCGGTCGCGGGCGGCGCGGTGGGGAAAAGACATGGCCGGATTCACTCTCAAGCTGCGCCTCGGCGGCGCTTCGCTCGCGCTCGCAACGGCCCTCCTCGCCGTCCCAGCCTTCGCCCAGCCCTCGACGACCCAGCCCGACGAAGCCGTCCCGGAGCAGGCCGCCACACAGGCCGCCCAGGGGGACCAGGACATAGTCATCACCGGGTCGAGGATCCGCCGCGACCCGCTCGACAGCCCGGCGCCGGTCACCTTCCTCGACGAGGCCGACATCGCCCGAACCGGCCTGACCTCGGCGGCCGACGTCATCCAGCGCCTGCCGAGCTCGGGCGGGGCGCTCAACAGCCGCTTCAACAACAGCGGCAATTTCGGCAACCCGCCCGACGGCGGCGGAGTGGGCGCGGGATCGGCCGAGGTCGACCTTCGCTATCTCGGCTCGAAGCGGGTGCTCGTCCTCGTCGACGGCCTTCGCTACGTCAACGGCGCCTCGGCCTCGGGCGTGCCCGGAGCGACCGACCTCAACTCCATCCCCGAGAGCATGATCGAGCGGATCGAGGTGCTCCAGGACGGAGCCTCGGCGATCTACGGCTCCGACGCGATCGCCGGAGTCGTCAACATCATCACCCGCAAGGAGCAGGAGGGGATCCGGGCCTCGGCCCAGTTCGGGATCATGAGCGAGGGCGACGGCTTCACCCGCAACCTGCAGCTGAGCTGGGGGACCAAGACCGACGGCGGCCTCTCCGTCGTCGTCGGCGGCAATTGGGTGAAGCAGGACGGGATCAGCTCGGCCGACCGCGAGATCTCGCTCTTCCCGACCCCGGGCACCACCGCCTGCGACAATTCCTGCAGCTCGGGCACGCCGCGCGGCCGCTTCATCCTGCTCGACCAGGACCTGACCCTGATCGCTCCGGTGATCGGGCGCAAGCCGACCGTGGCCGACTTCCGGCCCTGGGCCGGCGCCGCCGACCGGTTCAACTTCGCGCCGTTCAACTTCATCCAGACCCCGCTCGAGCGCTACGGCGCCTTCGTCAACGTCCGCCAGGAGGTGGGCGACGTCGCCGTCTCGCTGAAGGGGGTGTGGAACCGCCGCAACTCGAAGAACCAGGCGGCGCCGCTGCCGCTGTTCGTCGGGCCCGACGCCGGCAACGGCAACCTCCTCGACACGATCACCATCGACAAGACCAACCCGTTCAACCCGTTCGGAGTGACCCTCGATTCGTCCAACCTCGCCTTCATCGGCCGCCGCGTCGTCGAGGGCGGGCCGCGCCGCTACAACCAGCAGGTCGAGACCTGGTATCTGACGGCGACGGTCGACGGCCGTTTCCAGGTCGGCTCGCGCGACTGGTATTGGGACCTCAACGCGGTCTACGGCCGAAACGAGGCCGACCAGACGGTGTTCGGCAACATCAACGCGTCGAACCTGGCGCGGGCGCTTGGGCCGGTCGCCAACTGCACCGCGCCCTGCGTCCCGTTCAACATCTTCGGCGGGGTGGGCTCGATCACGCCCGAACAATATGCCTATGTCGCGTTCGAGCAGAACGACAGCAGCAGCCAGAAGCTCACCGACTTCAGCGCCAACCTGTCGGGCGAGTTGTTCGACCTGCCCGGCGGCGCCGCCGGCTTCGCGGTCGGGCTCGAGCATCGCAAGCAGTCGGGCCGGTTCGACCCCGACGAGGTCGTCGCCGCCGGCCTCGGCTCCGACATCCCCGCGCTCCCCACCCGCGGCAGCTACGACGTCGACGAGGCCTATCTCGAGCTCAGGCTGCCGCTGCTCCGCGACCGCACCCTGTTCCACCGCCTCGAGCTCAGCGGCGCGGTGCGCTATTCGGACTATTCCGAGAGCGGGTCGACGACGACGCTCAAGGGCACGGTCAACTGGCAGCCGGTCAAGGACCTGCTGTTCCGCGGCAGCTGGGCGGAGGGCTTCCGGGCGCCGACGATCGGCGAATTGTTCGGCACCCCCTCGCGCTTCGACCAGGAGATCGTCGATCCCTGCTCGGCGGTCGGAGGCGCCATCCCCGCCGCGGTCAAGGCCAATTGCATCGCCGACGGAGTCCCCGCCAACGGCTCCTACGTCCAGGCCAATCCGCAGCTCCCGGTGATCACCGGCGGCAATATCGACCTCGCGCCCGAGACCAGCGAAAGCTGGGTGTTCGGAGCGGTCTACAGCCCGAGCTTCGTTCCGCGTCTAAGCCTCGAGGCCAATTATTTCGACATCAGGGTCGACGGCGCGATCCAGGCGATCGACGCCGAGGTGCTGCTCAGCCGCTGCGCCGAGAACGGCGACGCCCTGTCCTGCGCCGCGATCGACCGCTCCGCCTCGGGCGCGGTCACCCAGATCCGCGGCCTCCTCCAGAACATCGCCGGGATCGAGACGAGGGGCCTCGACGTCACCTTGAACTACCGCACCGGCGAGACCGGCGCCGGCCGCTTCGGCCTGTTCTGGACCAACACCTTCCTGTTCGACTACCACGTCACCGTGCCCGCCACCGACGGGGTCACTCTGATTGAGCGCGAGGGCACCGAGCAGGGCAGCCCCGACCAGGCCTTCCCGAAATGGAAGTCGACCGCGGTGCTCGACTGGGCGCAGGGCGGCGACGGCGGCTTCGGCGCCTCGCTCACCGGCCGCTACATCAAGGGCGTCGACGAGGCCAACGGCAACCATCTGGACTCGCGCCTCTACACCGACCTCCAGCTGCGCTGGGAGCCGAAGAGCGCGAAGGGCTTCGGCTTCGCGCTGGGCGCCAACAACCTCTTCAACGTCGACCCGCCGGCCTGCTTCACCTGCGGCCTCAACAACATGGACCCGACCACCTACGACGTTCCGGGCACCTTCTATTACGCGCGGGTGTCGCTGAAGATGTGAGGCAGGCCGCTCGATCCGTGCTTCGATGGGACAGGTACCGGTACCTGTCCCCATTTACGCGCACGTCAGGGGGGACACGTACCGGTACCTGTCCCCATGGCTTTCGAGCGAGGCGCGGGGGTCCAAGCGGTGAAAATTGTGCCGGCAATCCTGGGCGATGAGCGAGGTCTGGGCGAAGCGGGCGGAGCCGAGGATCCGGATGCTCTGGCCGGGGCTCAGGCGCCCTTGGCCCGGATCGAGCCGGTGAGGACCTCGCGGCGGATCGGGCGTTCGCGGGCGAGGTCGTTGCGGATCGTGGTGGCGGCGACCCCGCCTTCGCCCATCGCGTGGCTGATCTGGTCGAGGCCCAGGACGACGTCGCCGGCGGCGTAGAGGCCGGGCACGTCGGTGCGCTGATGGTCGTCGACGAGGATGCAGCCGGTCTCGTCGGAAAGCTTCGCCCCGACCTGGCCGGCGAGCTCGACATGGGCATCGGAGCCGAGCGCGGGATAGACGCTGTCGAAGGTGTAATGGCCGTCCGCGGTGTCGACGACGATGCAGTCGTGATGGGCGGCGACGGCGGAGCAGGGGCCGTCGACGGTGCGGATGCCGTACTCCTCGAGCCGGGCGCGGTCCTCCTCGCCGAGGTCGAGCGCGGCGTGGGGGGCGATGAGGGTGATGTCGGTGGTGAAGCCGCGAAGGAAGACGGCCTCGGCAACTCCGTGGGAATCGTCGCCGATCACGCCCACCGACCTGTCGGTGACCTCGTAGCCGTCGCAGATCGGGCAGTAGCGGATCAGGCCTCGGGCGAGCGCCTCGTCGTGAAGCTCCTCGTCCATCGGCGGGCGGCGGTTGGTCACTCCGGTGGCGAGCAGCACCTTGCGGGCGGTGACCGAGCCCTGGCCCCATTCGGCCCGGAAGCCGCCCTCGATCCGGTCGAGCCGGCCGACCCGGCCGGTGACGATCGAGGCGCCGTATTTCTGCGCCTGCTCGGTCATCCGCGCGATCAGCTCCTTTCCCGAGATGCCGTCGGGATAGCCGGCGTGATTGTGGGTGCAGGGGATGAGGCTGGCTCGGCTCTTCCCCGCGTCGACGACCTTGATCGTCAGGTGGAAGCGGGTGAGGTAGATGGCCGCGGTGAGGCCGGCGGGGCCGCCGCCGACGATCAGGCAGTCGAAATCGGGCTCGGTCATGGCGGGCGGAGCGCTTAGCAGCGCGCGAGGTTCCTTGCACCGACTCGCGAGAAAGTATATACACGAGGTATATACGGAGATTTGATATGAGCCGGGCGAAGGAAGAGCAGGACGAATATCGAAAGCGGGTTGGCCGGCTCTTCGGGTCGATGCCCTGGCTCAAGCCCAAGGACGTCAAGTCATTCAAGGCGAAGGTCTTCAAGTCCGGCAACTCTCTTGCCCTTCGTCTCCCTGCCGGACTGGGTCTGACCGCAGGCATGGAGATGGATCTGCGGGTCGAGGACGGTGAACATTTCTCTTTCGAGCCCGTCGAGCGGCAGAAGCGAAAGTTCAATGTCGAAAAGGTTTGGGGGTCGGCCACCGGGCTCGAGCTGATTAAACCCGAGGATCGGCTGTTCTCTGAAAGGCGCCTGCTCTGGGACGAGCGCAGCAATGACCCGCCCGAGAGTGATCCAAAGTGAAATACCTTTTCGACAGCAACATGATCATCATGACGGTGATGGCGCTGAACCCCATGCTGCAGCGACGGGTCGCCGACTGTGACGAGGGCGATATTGTCACCTCCGCCATCGCTTATGCGGAAGTGGCCCACGGCGCCGCCCGGGGCAAACCGCCGAGCTTCGAGAAGCTCCAAGCCTTCATTGAAGAAGCTCCGGTCCTCGATTTCGATCTCAAGGCGGCGCAGGTCTACGCCACACTGTCGTTCAAGCGGGCCAGCTACGATCGGCTGATCGCGGCTCACACGCTTTCGCATGGCCTTACGCTGGTAACGGACAACGAAGCCGATTTCGACGACATCCCGGACTTGAAGGTCGAGAATTGGACCAAGCCGTGAGCTGGTCGGCCACCGTTCTGACGCTCTACCCGGAAATGTTTCCAGGACCGCTCGGAGCCAGCCTGGCCGGACGCGCTCTGTCCGAGGGCATTTGGTTGCTCGAGCCGGTGCAAATCCGCAACTTCGCCACCGACAAGCACCGTTCGGTCGATGATACCCCGGCGGGGGGCGGTGCCGGCATGGTGATGCGGGCGGACGTTCTCGCGACGGCGGTGGATCATGTCATGGCGCAGCGCCCCGACGTCCCCCTCCTCGCCATGACCCCGCGCGGCAAGCCGCTCACCCAGGCCTTCGTGCGCGAGCTCGCCGCCGGGCCGGGCGTGTCGATCCTGTGCGGCCGCTTCGAGGGGATTGACGAGCGGCTGTTCGAGGCCCGGCCGGTCGTCCCGGTCTCGATCGGCGACTATGTCCTCTCCGGCGGTGAGGTGGGCGCCCTCGTCCTCCTCGACGCTTGCGTTCGGCTGCTCCCCGGGGTAATGGGCGCGGCCTCCAGCGGAGAGGAAGAGAGCTTCGAGAGCGGGCTTCTCGAATATCCGCATTATACCCGGCCCGTCGAATGGGAAGGGCGCACGATCCCCGAAGTGCTGCGATCGGGGGATCATGCGAGGATCGCCGCCTGGCGCGAAGCCAAAGCGGCGGCCGACACACGGTCACGGCGGCCGGACCTGATCGAGCGTCAAGGGGACGCCCGAAGGCCACCGCCCTCTGGCGCGCGGCGCGAAGAAGAGAGCGATTAAGACATGAACCTCATCCAGCAGCTCGAGGCCGAGGCCATCGAGCAGGCCACCCAGGGCCGCGCCATCCCCGAATTCCGCCCCGGCGACACGCTCCGAGTGGGCGTCAAGGTCGTCGAAGGCGAGCGCACCCGGATCCAGAATTTCGAGGGCGTCTGCATCGCCCGGTCGAACAAGGGCCTCGGCTCCTCGTTCACGGTGCGCAAGATCAGCTTCGGCGAGGGCGTGGAGCGAGTCTTCCCGCTCTACTCGCCCAACATCGAGTCGATCACGGTCGTTCGCCGCGGCGCCGTCCGCCGCGCCAAGCTCTATTATCTGCGCGGCCGCACCGGCAAGGCCGCCCGGATCGCCGAGCGCCGCGACACCCGCGGCGACAAGCCGGCGGTGGCCGCGACCGCGACTCCCGAGACCGAGACCGCCGAGGGCTGAATCTTCCGTCATCCCGGCGAAGGCCGGGATCCCAGCGGGTGAGAAGCGCGGCGTTCTTCACCCGTCGGGGCCCCAGCCTTCGCTGGGGCGACGAGCCGGCTACAGATGAACCTTCGCCACCGCGATCGTCGAATCCGCGCTATATTGCGGCGCGGCGAGGCGCGGACGCGCGCGGACCAGCGGCGCCGCGGCAGCCGGGAGGCCGCTCCGGATCCCGACGAGGGTTGCTTCGACCGGTGGGCCTGCCGCGACCAGAAGCTCGATCCGAAGCCCGTCGCAGGCTCGGCCCGTGCAGCGCAGGACGAACTTGTCCTTCTCCGATCCCCGCCCGAAGCGCACCGGCGCGCCGCCGGCGCGGGCGGCGAGGAAGCGGGCTTCCGGCTCGGCCCGCAGGAGGACCGATTCCGCCCCGTTGGCCGCGAGCCGGAGAGTCAGCAGCCGGCCCTCGGGGACGGAGCGCTCAGCCAGCTTGCCGATCGCCGGCGGGGCGACGGGAAGGACCGGTCCCGGCGCCGCCCAGCGCTTGCGGGCCGACCAGGGGACCTCGACGCCGCGCTTGAAGGCCGGGCCGAAGCCGGCGGGGAGGGGCGCTCCGTCGTTGACGACCAGCCACCGCCCCTTCGCTCCGGCCTGGTCCCAGGCATATTCGATCCCGAACGCCTGCCTGCGGTCCTCCGAATAAGCCGGTCGGGTCATCGCCCCGGCCCAGCCCAGTACCGCCAGAGCGGCGAGCGCGGCGAGGGCGCCGGCGCGGGGAAGGCGCGTGAGCAGCGGCTTCATCTCGATCAGCGCCGGCCACAGGATCAGCGCCGCCAGCGCCGCGAAGATCCAGCCGTTGTCGAGGTCGAGAAGCACCTGGCTGAGGTGGAGGAGGGGCCCCCAGGTCAGGAACAGCAGGGCCCAGGCGGCGAGAGCGGCGGGCCGCTCCCAGCGCCGCGCCAGAAGCGCCGCGCCGACGAGAAGCGGCGGCGCCAGGAAGTAGATCGCCACCCCCGGCACCGCGAGGCTTAGGCCGAGGCCGAGCAGCAGGAAGACGAGCCAGAAGCCGATCCTCAGCCGGTCCCGGGCGAGCGGCCGGGCGAGGATGAGCAAGGCGGCGGCGCAGGCGGCGAAGGCGGACAGATAGAGGCCGAGCGACGTCGCCTCGGGATGGGCGCGCCAGAACTCGCCGGGGCGAAGCAGGCCGACCGCCTGCTGGCCGAGGAAGCCGAGGATGGCGGAATCGACGAGGCCGACGGCGACCGTCGCCGCCGCCAGCAGCACTCCGCCCCGGCGGATCCGCGCCAGCCAGGCGAAGATCAGCAGGCCGCCGACGAGGAAGGCGAAGCCGAGCGCCATCGGCAGGACGACCAGCCACCGCCCGAGCAGGTCCATGTAGAGCCTGTCCCCGCTCGCGGCCGGGACCGCCGGTGTCGCGGCGAGATCGGCGGCCGCGGCGAGCGCCTGCTCGCCCATGTGGCGGACGCTGCGCGGATCGAGCGCGTCCAGCCGGTCGCCGGGGCTGTGGTAGCGGGTCTCGTTGCCGATGATGGCGAAGTTGAGGATCGTCCAGGGCCGCTCGCGGAAGACCGAGACGTCGGTGTCGTTGGGGATCAGCCGGTAGAAGTCGGCGCTCGCCGAATTGGCGGCGGGGCGGTGCGAGGATCGGGCGAAGGCGGCGACGGCGGCGGAATTGGGCCGGCTGGTCTCGAACATCAGCGCCGGGCCGGTCACGCCGCGGGCCTCGAGATTGACCACGGCCTCCACCTCGCGGGCGAGGGGATGGCGCTCGACGAAGGCGCGGGCGCCGACCAAGCCGGCTTCCTCGCCCTCGTCGAAGAGGAGAAGGACGGGGCGCCGAAGCGGACGGTCCTTCAGAATGGCCGCCGTCTCAAGCATGACGGCGAGGCCGATGCCGTCGTCCGCCGCGCCCGGCCCGACGGGGGTCGAATCGTAATGCGAGACCATCATCACCGGCCGCCCGGCCGCCGGGCCGAGGCTCGCGAGGACGTTGCGCACCCGCGCGCAGGAGACGGTGCGGCTCTTGCCGCTGCCGTTGCAGGCGACATCGTCGGTGACAGCGGCCTCGAGGCCGAGCGCGCGCAATTCGGCGATCAGCCGCTCGCGGACCGAATCGTTGGCCGCGCTGTCGACCGGATGCGGCCGCTGGTCGGCGAGGATCCGCCGAAGCCGCGCCAGCGCCCGGGCGGTGTCGAACTCGCCGGCCGACGCGCGCGCCGGAACCTCGGGCAGGGCGATCAGCTCGCCCTGGAAGCCGAGCGCCGTCATCAGCAGCACCAGCAAGGCCGCGACTATCCCCGCTCGCTTCATCTTGTCCCCCGTCGCCGCATCGCCATATCGCTTGTCCCGCGCCGCTGCGATAGAGAGTGTAGGATCAGGTTGCCGGGCCTGTCATGCCGGACTTGATCCGGCATCCACCTTTCTTCCTCGTTCGCGCGGGCTGAAGAAGTTGGATCCCGGATCGGGTCCGGGATGACGGATCGAACTCAACACTCGATGCGCCGGCCGGCGTGTCGCTCAAGAGGCTGGAGATTTCGGATCATGGGTTACCGGGTGGTCGTCGTCGGAGCGACCGGCAATGTCGGGCGCGAGATGCTCAACATCCTCGCCGAGCGCGAATTCCCGCTGGACGAGGTGGCCGCCGTCGCCTCGCCGCGATCGACCGGCGACGTCATCGACTTCGGCGACAGCGGCCGCGAGCTTCGCGTCAAGAACATCGAGCATTTCGACTTTTCCGGCTGGGACATGGCCTTGTTCGCCGCCGGCTCCGCCGTGTCGAAGGAATATGCCCCGAAGGCCGCCGCGGCGGGCTGCACCGTCATCGACAACAGCTCGCTCTACCGGATGGACCCGGACGTGCCGCTGATCGTGCCCGAGGTGAATCCGGAGGCGATCGCCGGCTACCGCCGCAGGAACATCATCGCCAACCCCAATTGCTCGACCGCCCAGATGGTGGTGGCGCTGAAGCCCCTCCACGACGCCGCCGGCATCCGCCGGGTCGTCGTCTCGACCTACCAGTCGGTCTCGGGCGCGGGCAAGAAGGGCATGGACGAGCTGTTCGAGCAGAGCCGCAACATCTTCGTCGGCGACACGGCCGAGCCCGCCGTCTTCACCAAGCAGATCGCCTTCAACGTCATTCCCCATATCGACGAGTTCCTCGACGACGGCTCGACCAAGGAGGAATGGAAGATGGCGGTCGAGACGAAGAAGATCCTCGATCCGAAGATCAAGGTGACGGCGACCTGCGTTCGGGTGCCGGTCTTCGTCGGCCATTCGGAGGCGATCAACATCGAGTTCGAGCGCGAGATCTCGGCCTCGGAGGCGCGCTCCATCCTGCGCGAGGCGCCCGGCGTCATGCTCGTCGACAAGCAGGAGGACGGGGGATACGTCACGCCGGTCGAGGCGGTCGGCGAATATGCCACCTACGTCAGCCGGGTGCGCGAGGATCCGACCGTGGAGAACGGCCTCAACCTGTGGTGCGTCTCGGACAATCTGCGCAAGGGCGCCGCGCTGAACGCGGTCCAGATCGCCGAGCTGCTGGGCAGGAAGCATCTCCAGAAGGCGGCCTGAGCGCAATTGACCCTCTCCCTGCAGGGGAGAGGGAGGGGCCCAAGCGAAGCTTGGGAGGGTGAGGGCAAGGCTCGCTCCCTCACTCTGCCGCTTCGCGGCTGTCCCTCTCCCCTGCAGGGAGAGGGGTTCCAAGGCGCGACTCCCGCTTTCGCGGCAGTAACGATATGGCGCGGGCGTGCCCGCCCGCCCTTCTTGCCTCGCCCTCGAGCCTATCGCTGCCGACGCCGACGTTCCGGTGCTCGTCGAGAAGCTGCTTCCCGCGTTCCTCGCCGACGAGGCGACCGCTCGGGAGATCCTGACCCAGACTTTGGACCTTCTCACTCGCGATCCTCGGCCGGAGCCGTGGGGTTCCTACCTCGCTCATGAGGGCGAAGCCGCCGTCGGTATCTGCGCGTTCAAGGCGGCGCCGGACGCGGCGGGGGTCGTCGAGATCGCCTATATGACCTTTCCGGCCTTCGAGGGCCGCGGCCACGCGACGGCGATGGCCCGGGCGTTGAGCCGTATCGCCTTCGCCGCCGGCTCGCCGCTCGTCATCGCCCACACCCTGCCGCAGGAAAACGCCTCCAACCGGGCGCTCCGCCGCAACGGCTTCAGCTTCGCCGGGGAGACGATCGATCCCGAGGACGGCCTCGTCTGGCGCTGGGAGAGCCGCGCTTGAACAAGTGATAGCATAATGCTATCACTCCCGACATGGCCGACGCTCTGCTGAGGAACGTGGATAAGGATTTACTCGCGGATTACCGCGCGGAAGCGCGCGCCAACGGCCGTTCCCTGCAGGCGGAGCTGCAGGAGGGGCTGAAGCGTGGCCGTCCGCGCCGTCGCCTTTCGAAGTCCGAGCTACTCGAGCTTTCGAGAGACCTGACAGGGCAGGGGCCTATGACCGGCGACAGCACGCCTCACATCCGGTGGGCGCGAGATACCGACGGCGGCCGACACCTGGGCAGATCGAGTCAAAGTGACGATCGTCCTTGACGCGAGCGTCGCGCTGAAGCTGGTCACGCCGGAAGCGGGAACGGCCGAGGCGCAGGCCCTGCTCGATCGCGACGAGGAGCGGATCGCTCCCGACTGGATGCTGACGGAGGTTGCCGCCGCGCTGGTCAACAAGATTCGCTTCGAGGGGCTCGCCGTCGCGCGCGCGCAGACAAGCTTGTCGGCCCTCCCCGCGTTCGTCGATCGTTTCGTGGCAACGGCCCCCGTGCTGTCCCGCGCCATGGACCTGGCGGCGGAGCTGGACCACCCCTTATACGATTGCATCTATCTGCTCATTGCGATGGACGAGAATGCGACGGTCGTCACCGCCGACGACGGACTCATGCGCGCTGCGATGCGGGGCGGCCTGACTGACAGAACGGAGCGGCTGGAATGGAGATGATGAAGGGCGGCTGCGCCTGCGGGCGGATCCGCTACACGGCGCGGATCGACAATGACGAGGCCTACCTGTGCCATTGCCGGATGTGCCAGAAGGCGACCGGCAACATCTCCATCGCCTTCAAGAACATCCGCAAGGACGCCGTCGAGTGGGCGCATGAGCCGGACTGGTACGCCTCCTCGCCGATCGCGAAGCGGCCCTATTGCCGCGAATGCGGGACCTCGCTCGGCTTCGCCTTTCCCGACAGCGAGATCATGGACATCGCGATCGCGACCCTGGACGATCCGTCGCGCTTCAGGCCCAAGCATCATTTCGGAGCGGAGAGCCTGCACCGCGCCTGGATCGACACCCGAGGACTGCCGGAATATCGCACCGATGAATATCAGCCGCTCGTCGACCGCTGGATGGCGGCCACCGGCAAGCTGCCGCCGGAGTGAGGGGCGAGGCCCGCCCTGATCGTGAGCAGGCCCGGGGCGTCCTTCGATACGCTGCTTCGACTTCGCTCAGCAGCTACTCAGGATGAGCGGCGTTGAGCGCGTATATCGCTCTCGCTCATCCTGAGTAGGGACTGAGCCCGGCGAAGGCCTGTATCGAAGGACTATTCGAGGATGAGCGTAATTGGCTGAACGGCAAATCTCCACCCACCGCTTCGCCGCCTCCGACGGCGTCGATCTCGCCTGGCACGAGCTGGGCGAGGGCGGCGCCAGCCCGGTCGTGCTCCTGCACGGCCTCTTCTCGAGCGCCGAGATGAACTGGATCCGCTTCGGCCACGCCGCCGAGATCGCCTCGCGCGGCTTCCGCGCGATCATGCCGGACCTGCGCGCGCACGGCGACAGCGCCGCTCCGCACGACGAGGCTTCCTACCCGCCCGACGTCCTTGCCCGCGACGGGATGGAGCTGATCGCGCATCTCGGCCTCGCCGATTACGACCTCGGCGGTTATTCGCTCGGTGCCCGGACTTCGGCCCGGATGGCGATCATGGGCGCGTCGCCGCGACGGCTCGTCATCGCCGGAATGGGCCTTCGCGGAATGCTCGAGACCGGCCGCCGCTCCGCCCATTTCCGCAAGGTGCTGACCGGGATGGGGACCCATGCGCGCGGATCGAACGAGTGGACGGCCGAGGCTTTCCTGAAGACCACCGGCGGCGACCCGAAGGCCCTTCTGCCCCTGCTTGGAAGCTTCGTCGATTCGACCGAGGCGGAGCTGCGCGCAATCGCCATGCCGACGCTGGTCCTGTCCGGATCCGAGGACCGGGACAACGGACCCGCCGAAGAGCTCGCCGACCTTCTCCCCGACGCCCGCTTCGTCGAGGTCCCGGGCAATCACATGAATGCCGTCACCCGGCCCGAGCTGGGCCGAGCGATCGCCGATTTCCTCGCCGCTTGACCCTCCAAAAGGCGAGGCGCAATAGCCGCCGCAACCAGACCAGAAACGAGGATGCCGTCACCATGAAAGCCAGCGTTTCCGCTCTCGCCCTCGCCCTCTGCCTCGCCGGCTGCGCCACCGCCTCGGCCGACACCTCCGCCCAGACCGCGTCGGCCGCTCCGATCGTCGACACCGCCCCCGCACAGCGCGCCGCTCCGACCGTCGAGGAGGCGCGCGCCTTCGTCGCCAAAGCGGAGAAGGAGCTGTCAGAGTTCATCGTGATCTCGAGCAAGGCGCAATGGGTCAACGCCACCTACATCACCGACGACACCGACGCCCTCGCCGCGCATTTCGGGACGATCGGGACCGAGATGTCGGTGCGCTTCGCCAACGAGGCCGCGCGCTACGCCAACCTGCCCGGCCTCGATTACGACACCAAGCGCAAGCTCGACATCCTGCGCAGCGCCCTGGTGCTTCCGGCGCCGACGACGGAAGGCGCCGCGGCCGAGCTCAATACCATCTCGACCCGGCTCAGCTCGACCTACGGCAAGGGCCGCGGAACCTTGGGCGGCAAGCCGATGACGGGCAACGACCTCGAGGAAAAGATGGGGACGGTGCGCAACCCGGCCCAGCTCCAGGAGATGTGGACGAGCTGGCACACCAACGTCGGCCGGCCGATGCGCGCCGACTATGCCCGGCTCACCGAGATCGCCAACCAGGGCGCCAAGGAGCTCGGCTATCCCGACACCGGGGCGATGTGGCGCTCGCGCTACGACATGCCGCCCGACGAGTTCGCGGCGATGACCGACCGGCTGTGGAGCGAGGTCAAGCCGCTCTACGACGAGCTTCACTGCTACACCCGCGCCAAGCTCAACCAGAAATATGGCGACCAGGTCCAGCCCGAGACCGGGCCGATCCGAGCCGACCTGCTCGGCAACATGTGGGCCCAGGAATGGGGCAATATCTACGACGTGGTGGCGCCCAGGGGGGCGGGCGACGTCGGCTACGACCTCACCGACCTTCTCGTCCGCAACAAGTACACGCCGGAGAAGATCGTCCGGACCGGCGAGGGCTTCTTCACCTCATTGGGCTTCGCGCCGCTTCCGCAGACCTTCTGGACCCGCTCGATGATCACCGCGCCGAGGGACCGCGAGGTGATCTGCCACGCCTCGGCCTGGGACGTCGACAATGTCGAGGATCTGCGCATCAAGATGTGCACCAAGGTCAATGCCGACGATTTCGTCACCGTCCATCACGAGCTCGGCCACAATTTCTACCAGCGCGCCTACAACAAGCAGCCCTTGCTCTACCTCGACAGCGCCAACGACGGCTTCCACGAGGCGATCGGCGATGCGATCGCCTTGTCGGTCACGCCCGAATATCTCGTCCAGATCGGCCTTCTGCCGCGCAACAAGGTGCCGAGCGCGGACAAGGACATCGGCCTTCTGCTCCGCCAGGCGATGGACAAGGTCGCCTTCCTTCCGTTCGGCCTGCTCGTCGACAAATGGCGCTGGAAGGTGTTCAGCGGCGAGATCGCTCCGACCGGCTACGAGCAGGGCTGGAACGACCTCAGGCTGCAATATCAGGGCATCGCTCCGCCCTCGCCGCGCAGCGAGCAGGATTTCGACCCGGGCGCCAAATATCACGTCCCGGCGAGCGTTCCCTACACGCGCTATTTCCTCGCCCGGATCCTCCAGTTCCAATTCTACCAGGCCGCCTGCAAGCAGGCTGGCTGGACCGGGCCTCTCCACCGCTGCTCCTTCTACGGCAACAAGGAGGTCGGCCGGCGGCTGAACGAGATGCTGGCGATGGGCGCCTCGCGCCCCTGGCCCGACGCGCTCGAGGCCTTCACCGGCAGCCGCGAGATGTCGGGCGCGGCGATGCTCGAATATTTCCGGCCGCTTATGGGCTGGCTGAAGGAGCAGAACCGCGGCAAGCGCTGCGGCTGGCAGGCCTGACGGGATGCGTCCCGGCGAAGGCCG
Source organism: Allosphingosinicella sp. (assembly GCA_036386295.1). GTDB lineage: Bacteria > Pseudomonadota > Alphaproteobacteria > Sphingomonadales > Sphingomonadaceae > Allosphingosinicella. The sequence continues at coordinate 17,731 of DASVVX010000155.1, read as the reverse complement.
GGATCCAGTCCATCGTGTGAGCTGGCCCCCGGCCTTCGCCGCGGAGCAGTCCTAGTCGAAGATCCCGGCCGGCGGGCCTTCCTCGACGGGGGTGCCTTCCGGGTTGCAGGCCGCCTTCGCCTCGCAGGCGGTGATCGCGGCGGCGAGGACCTGGTTGACCGGCTTGCCCTGGCGGGCGCCGTTGCGCCGAGCGAGCGCCATGGCGCCCATCACCGCGCCCGCCGCGGCCGCCGCGCCGCCGGCGGCGATCGCGGCCGCCGCGAGCGGACGGCGCTGGATCTCCTCGGCCAGCTTCAGGGCCGCGGACTTGCGCTCTTCATCCTCGCCGGACATCTCGCCTCCTGTGTCGCTCGGGCATTCAACGTCGCAACGGCGGCACCGTTGCCCCGGCTCGGCGGGCGGACGCCGGGCCGGGGCAGGGCGATTGCCGCTACAGCCTCTCCATCAGATAATCGGCGCTGGAGACGTTGAAGGCGCCCGGCTCCTCGACGTTGAGCTGCTCGACGATGCCGTCGTCGATGATCGCCGACCAGCGCGAGCCGCGCTCGCCGAGGCCGAACTTGGAGCCGTCCATGGTGAGGCCCAGCGCCCGGGCGAAGTCGCCATTGCCGTCGGCCAGCATCGTCACCTTGCCGGCGGCCCCGGCGGATTCGCCCCAGGCCTGCATGACGAAGGCGTCGTTGACGGCGATGCAGGCGATCTCGTCGATGCCCTTGCCCTTCAGCTCGTCGGCCTTCTCGACGAAGCCGGGAAGGTGGCGCGCCGAGCAGGTCGGCGTGAACGCGCCCGGGACCGAGAAGAGGGCGACTCGGCGGCCGCCGAAATATTCGTCGCTGTCGACCGGCTGAGGGCCTTCGGGCGTCGCCTTCACCAGGGTCGCCTTGGGAAGCTTGTCGCCCACCTGGATGCTCATCGCGGGTTCCTTTCATTTCATCGGGAAGATCGGCGCCGCCCTAGCAGCGCCCCGGCTCCCCGCCTATAGCTTCCGGCGATGAACCAACCGCCTTTCCTCACCGGCCAGCTTCTCCTCGCGATGCCGGGAATCGGCGATCCGCGATTCGAGAAAGCGGTGATCGCGATGTGCGTCCACGACGAGAATGGGGCGCTCGGAATCGGCCTTGGCCGGATCGTGCCGCGGATCAGCTTCCACGACCTGCTCGGCCAGCTCGACGTCCCGACCGGAGTCGCGCCCGACGTTCCGATCCATGCCGGCGGGCCGGTCCAGCCGCAGCGCGGCTTCATCCTCCACTCGACCGACTGGGCCGGCGAGGAGAGCATCAAGGTCGGCGACCGCTGGGTCCTCACCGCCACGCTCGACATCCTTCGCGCCATCGCCGAGGGGCGCGGCCCGTCGCGCTGGATCGCGGCGCTGGGCTATGCCGGCTGGGGCGCCGGACAGCTCGAGGAGGAGCTTCACGGCAACGGCTGGTTCGCCACTCCGGGCAGCGACCAGCTCCTGTACGAATGCGACGTCGACAACCGCTGGTGCGCCGCCTTCGCCAGCGCCGGAGTCGACACGAGGATGCTGACGGCGGATTTCGGGACGGCCTGAGCCGTTGCAACGGTCGCGTTAACCCTCTTCGCTCATCCTTTCCCAATCGACTAGTGAAACCCTCCCTTGGTCGCGGCGCGTGTGGAAGCGGTCGCGCGTGTGGAAGGGGATTTCATCATGGGAAAGAGGAGCTTGAGAGGAGCGCTCGGCCTCGCCGCCGCGGCGCTGGTCTTCGCACAGCCGGCGTCGGCGGCGATGTCGTGCTGGGACTTGCATGGAACCGAGGCCGCCAAGATCCGCGACCTGCAGTCGCGGCTGATGGTCGCGACGCTGCGCTGCCGGGCGCTGGGGATCGACGTCCTCACCGCCTATAACGATTTCGTCCGGGTCAACCGGAGCGCGCTTCAGCAGGCGAACGGGGTGATCAAGGCGCAGTTCGACCGCGGCTACGGCCGTGACGGGCAGCGCTTCTACGACAGCTTCACCACCGCGCTCGCCAACGAATATGGCGGCGACGCGACCGACGATTCGGTGTGCGAGCAGACCGCGGCGATCGCCGCGGAGGCGGCGCTGGCCGAGGGCGACTCCGCCCGCCTGGTCGATCTCGCCGATCGGACGGGGCGCTCGCCGGAGCTTCCCGGCGGGGTCTGCCCGGCGACGCTGACGGTGCGCTAAGCCCGTCGCCCCAGCGCAGGCTGGGGCCCCGGCGGGTGAAGGGCTCGTGTCTTTCACCCACCGGGATCCCAGCCTTCGCTGGGATGACGGCTCGGGCGCGACGTCACATATAAAGATATCTTTATATTTGCATCCGGGGGCGGTTGCGGCTAGAGCGCACGCCTGCGACCGCCCCATTTGCCGGCGGTCTTTTCTTTGCGACAGGAGACCGTACGTGGCGACCCAAGCCCAGACCCGTTTTGACGATTATGTGATCCGCGACATCGGCCTCGCCGATTACGGCCGCAAGGAAATCGAGATTGCCGAGACCGAGATGCCGGGCCTGATGGCGCTTCGCGAGGAGTTCGGAGCGTCGCAGCCGCTCAAGGGCGCTCGGATCACCGGCTCGCTCCACATGACGATCCAGACCGCGGTGCTGATCGAGACCCTGACCGCGCTCGGGGCGCAGGTCCGCTGGGCCTCGTGCAACATCTTCTCGACCCAGGACCATGCCGCCGCCGCTATCGCCGCGTCGGGCGTTCCGGTCTTCGCCGTCAAGGGCGAGACGCTCGAGGAATATTGGGACTATGTCGAGCGCATCTTCGACTGGGGCGACGGCCAGACCTGCAACATGATTCTCGACGACGGCGGCGATGCGACCATGTTCGCGCTCTGGGGGGCGCGCATCGAGGCGGGCGAGGAGTTCCCGGCGCCGACCAACGAGGAGGAGGAGGTCTTCCAGGCCACCGTCCGCCGGGTCATCGCCAAGTCGCCCGGCTTCCTCACCAAGACGGTGCAGGCGATCAAGGGCGTCTCCGAGGAGACGACGACGGGCGTCCACCGCCTCTACGAGCTCAGCAAGCAGGGCAAGCTTCCCTTCCCGGCGATCAACGTCAACGACAGCGTCACCAAGTCGAAGTTCGACAATCTCTACGGCTGCAAGGAGAGCCTGGTCGACGCCATCCGCCGCGGCACCGACGTCATGCTCGCCGGCAAGATCGCCTGCGTCGCCGGCTTCGGCGACGTCGGCAAGGGCTCGGCCGCCTCGCTTCGCAACGGCGGCGCCCGGGTCCTCGTCACCGAGGTCGATCCGATCTGCGCCCTTCAGGCGGCGATGGAGGGCTATGAGGTCGTGACGATGGAGGAGGCCGCTCCGCGCGCCGACATCTTCGTCACCGCCACCGGCAATGCCGACGTCATCACCCTCGACCATATGCGGGCGATGAAGAACATGGCGATCGTCTCGAACATCGGCCATTTCGACAGCGAGATCCAGATCGGCGCGCTTCAGAACATGAAGTGGACCGAGATCAAGCCGCAGGTCGACGAGGTCGAGTTCCCGGACGGCAAGAAGATCATCGTCCTGTCGAAGGGCCGCCTCGTCAACCTCGGCAACGCCACCGGCCACCCGAGCTTCGTCATGTCGGCGAGCTTCACCAACCAGACGCTGGCCCAGATCGAGCTTTGGACCAAGTCGGACCAGTATAAGAACGACGTCTACGTCCTTCCCAAGCACCTCGACGAGAAGGTCGCCGCGCTCCACCTCGACAAGCTCGGGGTGAAGCTGACCAAGCTGACCGAGAAGCAGGCGAGCTACATCGGCGTTCCGACCGAGGGCCCGTTCAAGCCGGACCATTATCGCTATTGACGACGTTTCAACCTCCGGCGCCGAAAGAGGGCGCCGGAGGTCCATGTTGACCGCTCCCGTGGGGCCTCCGCTGCTCGGCGGTCCTTGACGGTGCAAGGGTGTTATCATAAATTGATACACCTGTCCGGAGACGCCGATGCCCAACAGCTACTCGCTCGGAGCCCATTTCGAAGAGCTGATCCAGCGTCAGGTACGCAGCGGACGGTTCGCGTCGGCGAGCGAGGTGGTGCGCGAAGGTCTGCGGCTGATCGAGGCTCGCGACGCTGAGCGGGAGGCGCGGCTGCAGGCGCTGAGGACCGAGATCACGCGAGGGCGGGACAGCGGCCCCGGCGTGCCCGCCGATGACGCCTTCGCCCGGGCCCGGGCGCGGATCGACGAGGTCGAGCGAGCCGGTAGTTGAGGCGGGTCGAATTTTCGCCGGAAGCCACGGCGGACCTTGCCGACATTGGCGCCTATATCGCCAAGGACGATGCCAACCGGGCGAGAAGCTTTCTCGACGAGCTCGAAACCCGCTGCGCCGGACTGATCGACTATCCGGACACGGGACGGGCCCGGCCCGAGCTGGCGCCCGACCTCCGCTCGAAGCCGCACGGCCAATACCTCATCTTCTATACACCGGGCGCCGATGTGGTGCGGATCGAGCGCATCCTGCATGGCGCGCGCGATGTGGAGGGAAAGTTCGGCGCGAACGAGCAGAAATGACGAATTTTTGCGCAAGACGCGCGCAGAAATCCCTCTTAAAGCCCCTCCGAAAACTGCTGGAGGGATGCATGAAATATCGGGTGACGGCGGCGATCGCCGCGGTTCTGGCGGCGACGCAGGCGGGGGCCCAGGTGCCGCCCAAGCAAGGGCCCGATCCGACTCCGCCGGTGCAGGAGACGCAGGCGCCCGAGAACCAGGTCATCAATCCCGAGCAGCAGGCGGCCAAGCCGCTTCCGCCCTCCGCGGCCCGCGCCCCGGCCACCGCGCCCGACAAGCCGGCGAAGTGGAACGTCAACGCCCCTCCGGGAATGACGACCCGGCAGATCCCGATCAACGTCGACGAGGGCACCTGGATGAACGTCGACGTCTCGCCGGACGGCCGGACGATCGCCTTCGACCTGCTCGGCGACATCTACACCATGCCGATCGGCGGCGGCACGCCGACCCGGATCGCGGAAGGCCTGGCCTATGAGCAGCAGCCGCGCTTCTCGCCCGACGGGCGGCGCATCGCCTTCACCTCCGACCGGGGCGGCGGCGACAACATCTGGATCATGAACGCCGACGGCTCGGACAAGCGCCAGCTGACCAAGGAGGACTTCCGCCTCCTCAACCAGGCGACCTGGAGCCCGGACGGCCGATTCATCGCCGCCAAGAAGCATTTCACCACGGGCCGCTCACTGGGCACCGGCGAGGTCTGGCTCTACCACGTCTCGGGCGGCGGCGGAGTGCCGCTGGTCAAGAAGCCCAGCGAGCAGCACCAGAAGGAGCTGGGCGAGCCGATCTATGCCCCCGACGGCAAGGCGATCTACTTCACCAAGAACGTGACGCCCGGCCCGATCTTCCAATATGCCCAGGATTCGAACACCGACCTGTTCGACATCCTGCGCTACGAGCTCGACACCGGGGAGACGAGCACGGTGGTCTCCGGCGCCGGCGGCTCGGTCCGGCCGACCCCGTCGCCGGACGGCAAGAAGATCGCCTTCGTCCGCCGCGAGCGCGCCCGCTCCAAGCTCTACGTCAAGGACCTCGTCTCGGGCGAGGAGCGCAAGGTCTACGACGCGCTCGACCAGGACGTCCAGGAGACCTGGGCGGTGAGCGGCGTCTATCCCAATATGGACTGGACCCCGGACAGCCGCTCGATCGTCTTCTGGGCCGGAGGCAAGATCCGCCGGGTGAACGGCGACGGCAGCGGGGCGGCCGAGATCCCGTTCCGGGTCAACGACACACGAGTGGCGATCGACGCCCAGCACCCGCGGGTCGAGGTCGCGCCCGACCGCTTCCAGACCAAGATGCCGCGCTGGGCGAGCGTTTCGCCCGACGGAAGCCGGATCGTCTTCGAGACTCTCGGCAAATTGTGGGTCAAGCCCGCCTCCGGCGGCGCGGCCCGGCGGCTGGTCAAGGGCGACGAGGCCGAGCTCGAGCTCTACCCCTCCTGGTCGAGCGATGGCCGGACCATCGTCTATGTCGGCTGGACCGACCGGGGGCTCGGGCGGATCCGCACCGTCGCCGCAGCCGGCGGCTCGGTGCGGGAGATCACCGCTCAGCCCGGCCATTACGCCCGCCCGCGCTTCTCGCCGGACGCCAGGACGATCGTCTTCGAGCAGGGGCAGGGCGGCTTCCTGACCTCGCCCAGATGGTCGGAGAATCCCGGCATCTACCGGGTCGCCGCGAGCGGCGGGACTCCGGTCCGGGTCACCCGCGAAGGGACCGAGCCGCAGTTCGGCGCCTCGAGCGACCGGATCTTCATGATCGTCCCGGCCGCCGGCAAGCGCCAGCTGGTCAGCACCGATTTGAACGGCGAAGCCAGGCACGTCCATTCGACCGGCGAGATGGTCAGCGACTATCAGGTCTCGCCCGACGGCCAGTTCGTCGCCTTCCGCCAGAACTACCAGGCCTTCGTCATGCCGCTGATGCCCGGCACGCAGGACGTCGCCGCCGACGCCAAGGGCGGGCCGCTCCCGGTGACCAGGGTCAGCGCGGTCGGCGCCGACTTCATCCACTGGTCGGGCGGCGGCCGCCGGCTCCACTGGAGCACCGGCCCGATCGTCTACACCGCGGACACCGCCGCCCTGTTCGGCAACGCGCCGCCGGCCGAGAACGCGCCGAAGTTCAAGCCGCCGACGAGCGGCGTGTCGCTGGCGATGGACGTCGCCGCCGACCGGCCGAGCGGAACCGTCGCCCTCACCGGAGCGAGGATCGTCACCATGGCGGCGGCGGACGGCGGGATCATCGACGACGGAGTCATCGTCGTCAGCGGCGACCGGATCGTCGCGGTCGGCCGGCGCGGCGAGGTCGCGGTCCCTGCCGGAGCGAAGACGGTCGACGTCGCCGGCAAGACGATCATCCCCGGCCTCGTCGACGCCCACGCTCACGGCCCGCAGGGGGAGGACGGGCTCGTCCCGCAGCAGAACTGGTCGTCGATCGTCAACCTCGCGATGGGCTCGACGACGATCCACGACCCGTCGGCGAGCGCGGCGGAGATCTTCGTCGCTTCGGAAATGCAGCGGGCCGGCAAGATCCTCGCGCCTCGCATCTTCTCGACCGGGGAGATCATCTACGGAGCCAAGGCGGCCGACGTCTATGCCGAGATCAACAGCTTCGACGACGCGCTCGCCCACGTCCGGCGGCTGAAGGCGCAGGGGGCGCACAGCGTCAAGAATTACAACCAGCCGAGGCGCGAGCAGAGGCAGATGGTGGTGGCAGCCGCTCAGCGCGAGGGGATGGAGGTCGTTCCCGAGGGCGGCTCGCTCTACAACATGGACATCAGCCTGGTTCAGGACGGCAATGCGACGCTCGAGCACAATCTGCCGGTGCAGGTGTTCTACGACGACGTCGTCAGCCTGTGGTCGCAGAGCAAGACCAACTACACGCCGACCCTGGTCGTCGCCTACGGAGGCCTCGCCGGCGATCCCTACTGGCGCCAGCATATGGACGTGTGGAAGCACCCGCTTCTGTCCCGGCACGCGCCGCCGACCCTTCTCGCCGCCCAGAACGTGCGCCGGACGATGGCGCCCGAGGAGGATTTCGTCGACGACGACACCGCCCGCGAGGCCAAGAAGCTCGCCGACCGCGGAGTCCAGGTGGCGATCGGCGCCCATGGCCAGCAATCCGGGCTCGGCCCCCATTGGGAAATGTGGTCGTTCGTCCGCGGCGGCTGGAGCCCGATCGAGGCGCTTCGCGCCGGCACGATCGCGGCGGCGACGTCGCTCGGCTATGCCCGCGACGTCGGCTCGCTCGAGGCCGGCAAGCTCGCCGACCTCGTCGTCCTCGACGCCGATCCGACCGTCGACATCCGCAACAGCGACAAGGTCCACCGGGTGATGCTCGGCGGACGGCTCTACGATCCGGCGACGATGAACGAGGTGGTGACCGGGACGAGGGTGAGGGCGCCTTACTGGTGGGAGGAATGATCTAATTCCTCCCCTGCATTTGCAGGGGAGGGGGACCACCCGAAGGGTGGTGGAGGGGCCCTGCTGAGCGGAAGACCCCCTCCACCGCGCTTCGCGCGGTCCCCCTCCCCGAGAAAGCTCGGGGAGGAATTAGGAGACCAACCGCCCTTCCGAACCCCCTGCGCCCCCGTTAGAGAGGGGCCTCCATGCTGACCCTCTCCCCGACGATGCTGGCGGCGATCGCGCTCGTGTCCGGTGCCTGGCTGGCGCTGGCCGTCTGGGCGACCGCGCGCGGCCTCGGCCGGGCCCGCGACGCCGCCGGCCGGATCGAGGCCACCCGCCACCATGAGGCGCTTCTCGCCGCCTCGCCGGCGCTGCCGCTCGTCGTCCACCGCGACGGGCGGCTCGAGGAATCGGAACGGCTGGCCCTGGCGCTCGGCCTGGCCGAGGTTCCGGCCTTGCTTCCCGATCTCGGCGCGGCGTTCGGCGAGGAGGAGATGGAGCGCCTCTCGGCCCAGGTGGCGGGCTGCGCGGCGACGGCCGGGAGCTTCGCCTTGTCGCTCCGGCCCACCGGCTCCGGGCGGGTCTACCGGGTCCGCGGCGGGCCGGCGCCGCCATCCTATCCGGCCGGGACGGTCCTGCTCTGGCTGACCGATTCGACCGAAGGCGAGGAGGAGATGGCCGATCTGCGCGGGCGCACCGCCCGGCTCGCCGCCGCCCTCGACGCGCTTTCCGGGCTGATCGAGGCGGCGCCTTTCCCGATCTGGCATCGCGGCCCGGACCTGCGCCTGGCCATGGTCAACGGCGCCTATGTCGCCGCCGTCGAGGCCGAGAACGCGAGGGCGGTGATCGAGGGCTCGGTCGAGCTGGTCGACGACGGCGCCGAGGCGGCCCAGGCCGAGGCGGCCGCCGTCCGCGAGGCCGGCCGTTCCCACAGCCGCACCGTCCCGGCGACGGTGAGCGGTGAGCGGCGGATGATGCGGGTGGTCGAGGTCCCGCTCGGCGAGGCCGGGGTCGCCGGCTATGCGATCGACGTCGAGGATCGCGAGCAGGCCCGCGCCGAGCTCGCCCGCTTCGTCGACGCCCAGCGCGACATGCTCGACCGGCTGTCCGCCGGAGTCGCCCAGTTCGCCCGCGACCGGAGCCTGATCTTCTTCAACCAGCCCTTCGCCCGGCTGTTCGCGCTGAGGCCCGATTTCCTCGCCGACCCGCCCGAGTTCAACCGTCTCCTGGACGCGATGCGCGAGAGCGGCCATCTGCCCGAGGTCCGCGACTATCCGGAATGGAAGAAGGAGCATGACCGCTGGTTCACCGGCGGGCTCGCGGCCGAGGAGGAGGACTGGCTCCTGCCCGGCGGCCGCCACCTGCGGGTCGTCGCCCAGCCTTTGCCCGACGGCGGCCTGCTGCTGATCTTCGAGGACCGAACCGAGCAGCTTCGGCTCGCCTCGGCCCGCGACACCCTGCTCCGCGTGCGCACGGCGACGTTCGACAATCTGTTCGAGGCGGTCGGCGTCTTCGCCTCGGACGGCAGCCTCCACCTCTGGAACAACCGCTTCAGGGAGCTTTGGGAGTTCGAGGAGGAGCAGCTCGCCGGCCACCCGCGCATCGACTCGCTGACCGCCCATATCGGCCGCAAGCTGAGGAACGCGAGCCACGCCGCTTTGGTTCGAGAGCTGGTGCGAAGCGCCACCGTCGAGCGCAAGCAGCGGACCGGCCGGGTCGCCTTCACCGACGGCCGCGAGTTCGAGTTCGCGGCGGTGCCGCTGCCCGACGGCAACGCGCTGTTCACGATGCTCGACGTCACCGCCAGCCGGACCGTCGAGGCGGCGCTTCGCGAGCGCACCCAGGCGCTGGAGGCGGCGGACCGGCTGAAGACCGCCTTCGTCTCCAACATGAGCTACGAGCTTCGCACCCCGCTGACCTCGATCGGGGGCTTCGCCGAGATGCTGGCGGGCGGCTATGCCGGCGAGCTCGAGCCGACGGCGCGGGACTATGTGGCGGCGATCCTGGATTCGGTCGCGAGGCTCGGCGCCCTGATCGACGACGTGCTCGACCTCACCCAGAGCGACAGCGGCAGCCTGCTGCTCGCCGAGGACAAGGTCGACCTGAGGAAGGTCTGCTCGGAGGCGGCGCAGGCGTTCCGCGAGGTGGCGGCGAGGAAGGGCATCGATTTCGCCGTCGAGATCGAGACCGGCCTCGGCACCGTCGCCGGCGACAGCGCCCGGCTCCGCCAGTCGCTCGACAACGTCCTCAAGAACGCCATGGCCTATACCGACGCCGGCGGCCGGGTGCTTCTCCATGCGGCGGGCGACCGCAAGGAAGCGGCGATCACCGTCTCCGACAACGGGCGGGGCATCGAGCCCGCCGACCAGGCCCGGGTGTTCGACCGCTTCAGCCGCACCGCCGAGCCGCGCGGCGCCGACGAGGCCGCGCTCGGCCTCGGCCTTCCGCTCGCCAGGCAGTTCGTCGAGGCGCACGGCGGCTCGATCGAGCTCGTCTCCGAGCCGGGCGAGGGCACCACCGTCACCCTGCGCCTGCCCAGGAAGCGCTGATGCCGCCGCCCGCGGTAAATTCGGTGTCCGACACCGAATTAGGAAAAACGGTGTCCGACACCGAATTTCGCGGCCGGGGGCGAGGCTGATGCGGCTCGAAGGCGCGGAAGCGACCGAAGCGTTCGGGCTTCGCCTGGCTCGGGCGCTTCGCCCGGGCGACGTCGTCGCCCTGTTCGGGGACCTCGGCGCCGGCAAGACGACGCTGGCGCGGGGGATCCTCGCCGGCCTCGGCCACGAGGGCGAGGTCGCAAGCCCCACCTTCCCGATCGTCATCCCCTACGAGACCCCCGCCTTGCCGGTCTGGCACGTCGACCTCTACCGGATCGAGGATCCCGCCGAGCTGGAGGAGCTGGCCCTCGACGAGGCGCTCGGCGACGGAGCGCTGGTCGTCGAGTGGCCGGAGCGGATGGGCGCCGCGCTTTGGCCCGAAGCGCTTCGCCTCACCCTGAAGCGCGAAGGGGAGGCCGCCCGCGCCTTGACAGCGCAGGTCCCCGCCGCTTGGGAAGCGCGATGGCCGCCCCGATGATTCCGCCCGAAGCGGCTCCGGATTTCCTCGCGGCTCACGGCTGGGCGGGGGCCGAGATCCGGCCGCTGGCCGGCGACGCCAGCTTCCGCCGCTATTTCCGGGTCCACCGTGCCGACGGCGAGACCGCGGTGCTGATGGACGCACCGCCCGACCAGGAGGATATCGGACCCTTCCTGACGATCGCCGGCCACCTGCTCGAGCGCGGCTTCCGCCCGCCTCGGCCGCTCGCTGTCGACCGGGGCCGGGGCCTGCTCCTGCTCGAGGATTTCGGCGACGACCGCGCCGGCCCACTGCTCGAACTCGAACCGCAGCGCGAGCGCCCGATCTACGAGGCGGCGGTCGACATCCTCGCTCGGCTCGCCAGCGAGCCCGCGCCCGCCGACCTCGCTCCCTATGACGAGGAGGCGATGAGCCGCGAGGTGCTGCTCTTCCCGCAATGGTACGCGCCGGCGCTGGGGATGGAAGTCGACGAGGCCGCGTACATGGACGCCTGGCGTCGGGTGTGGGGCGGCGTGCTCGAGGTCGTCGAGCGCAGCCCGGTGCTGGTGCTTCGTGATTATCATGCCGACAACCTGATGGTGCTGCCCGGCCGCTCCGAGCTCGGCCTGCTCGACTTCCAGGACGCGCTCGCCGGCCACCCGGCCTACGATCTCGAATCGCTGCTCCAGGGAAGCGGCCGCTACGACGTCGCGCCGGAGCTCGAGGAGGCGATGATCGAGCGCTATTGCGCGGCGGCCGACGTCGCCGACCGCGATCTCTTCCGCGCCCATTACGAGATCCTCGGAGCCCAGCGTAACACCAAGATCCTCGGCATCTTCACCCGCCTGTGGAAGCGCGACGGCAAGGATCATTACCTTTCGCTCCAGCCGCGGGTCTGGAACTATCTGGAGCGCAACCTCGCCCATCCGGCGCTGGCGCCCGTCCGCGCCTGGTTCGACGCGCACGTCCCGGTCGAGAGGCGCGCCGCCGCCTGGACCGAGGGCGCGGCGGCATGAACCGCCAGCGCCGACCGCTCGCCCTCCGGCCGGTGCCCGGCGGCGAGGTGCCGAAGACGGCGATGGTGATGGCGGCCGGCCTCGGCAAGCGCATGCGCCCGCTCACCGCGACCCGCCCCAAGCCGCTGGTCGAGGTCGCCGGCAAGCCGCTGCTCGACCATTGCTTCGACCGGCTGCGCGCGGCGGGCGTCGAGAAGGTCGTGATCAACGTCCATTATCTTCCGGATGCGCTCGAAGCTCATCTCAGGAACCGGGCGCAAGACCTTGAAATCGCGATCTCCGATGAGCGCGATCAATTGCTTGAGACCGGCGGCGGGCTGGTCAGGGCGCTGCCGCTCATCGACTCCGACCCGTTCCTCGTCGTCAATTCCGACAATCTGTGGGTCGACGGCGCGGTGGATTCGCTTCGTCTGCTCGCGGCCCATTGGGACGAGGCGCGGATGGACGCCCTGCTGCTGCTCGTTCCGCTCGCCCGCGCCCATTGCCACAAGGGCCAGGGCGACTTCCACATGACCGCCGCCGGGGCGCTGAAGCGGCGCAAGGCGGGCGGGGTCGCGCCCTTCGTCTATACCGGGGTCCAGATCGTTTCGAAGCGCCTCCTCGAGGGCGATCTGCCGGAGGGCCCGTTCTCGACCAACCTGCTGTGGGACCGGGCGATCGCCAGGGGGCGGCTGTTCGGCGCGGTCCACGAAGGCCTGTGGTTCGACATCGGAGCTCCGCCCAACATCAGGAAGGCCGAGGAAATCCTTGGGCTGGCGTGAAGTCGTCATTGCGAGGAGCGAAGCGACGCGGCAATCCACGGTCCCGCCGCCGAGCCCCTGGATTGCTTCGCTCCGCTCGCAATGACGGGGGTGTCGGCCTGAGCCCATCATCGTATAGGCTCGCCGGGTGATCCGGCCCCGCGTCTACACCATCCCGCCGCACCGCGCCTTCGCCGACGCGCTCGCGGCCGGGCTGATCGCCCGCTACGGGCGCGGCGACACCGGGCTCGCGACGGGAATCGTCCTCGTCCCCAACAACCGCGCCGCCCGCTCCGTCGCCGACGCCTTCGTCAGGCGCTCGGGCGGCGGGCTGCTCCTGCCCCGGCTGATCCCGGTCGGCGATCCCGAGCTGGACGACCGGATCGGCGGAGCCTTCGAGCCGCTCGGCGACGGCGAGGACCTGCCTCCCGGGGTCGAGCCGATCGAGCGGCTGTTCCTGCTCGCCCGGCTGATCCAGCGCCATCTCGGCGGGATCGAGGCGGCCGAGGCGCTGCGCCTCGCCGAGGATCTTGCCCGGACCCTCGACCAGCTGCTCGTCGAGGAGATCGAGCCCGGCCGCCTGCGCGGCTTCGCGGCCGACCTTCCCGACCTCTCGCTCCACTGGCAGAAATCGCTCGACCGGCTCGCAATCATCCTCGACGAATGGCCCCGGCTTCTCGAGCAGCGGGGCCGGATCGACCTCGCCGAGCGCCGCAACCGCCTCCTCGCGGCCGTGGCGGCGCGCTGGCGGCAAACGCCCCCGCCCGGTTTCGTCGCCGCCGCCGGGATCACCAGCCCGGCGCCGGCCGTCGCCCGCCTGCTGCGAGTCGTCGCCCGTCTCGACGACGGAATGGTCGTCTTCCCCGGCCTCGACCTCGACATGGCGGCGGACGAATGGGACGCGCTCGGCCCCCACGAGCCCGACGAGACGACGGGCCTTCGCCGCCGCTCGATCGAGACCCACCCGCAATTCCACCTCAAGCTGCTCCTTGACCGGATCGGGGTCGCCCGCGGCGAGGTCGAACGCTGGCGGTGGGGCGGGGGCCGCGACGCCCCGGCGGCCCGAAGCCGCGCCATCGCCAACGCGATGAAGCCGGCCGCCTTCACCGACCGGTGGCAGGGGCTTCGGCCCGCCGACCGCCGGCTCACCGGAGTCCGGGCGCTCGAGCTGGCCGATCCGGCCGAGGAGGCGCAGGCGATCGCCGTCGCCCTGCGCGAGGCGCTCGAGACCCCGGGCCGGACCGCCGCTCTGGTCACTCCCGACCGCAAGCTCGCCCGCCGGGTCTCCGCCCATCTGCGGCGGTGGGGGGTGGAAGCCGACGACAGCGCCGGTCGGCCGCTGTCGCAGCTCGCGCCCGGCACGCTGCTGCTCGCCCTCGCCGCCGCCGCCGCCGAGCAGTTCGCGCCGGTGCCGCTGCTCGCCCTGCTCAAGCATCCGCTGGTGATGAAGGGGGAGGGGAGGCTTGAGTGGCTGGAGGGCGTGCGCTCGCTCGACCTCGCCCTGCGCGGCCCGCGGCCCCCGGCGGGACTCGACGGGATCACCGAATATCTCCTCGATTCCAGCCAGCGCGACCGCGGCCGGCGCGAGCGGGCGCTGGCCTGGTGGAAGCCGGTCGTGCCGCGCCTTCGAGCGCTCGAGCGGGGGTTCCGGTCGGATCGGGCGGACGTGGCCGGGATGATCGGCCTGCTGCGCGAGAGCGCCTCGGAGCTCACCGGCGACTCCGTCTGGGCCGGACCGGCGGGGCGCGACGCCGCCGAGCTGCTCGCCTCCGCCGAGCCCGCTTCGGCCGACGGCCCCGAAAGGATCTCGCCGGCAAGCCTGCCCGCGCTGCTCGAGCAGTTGCTCGACGCAGTGGCGGTCCGTCCGCCCTTCGGCCAGCATCCCCGGCTGTTCATCTGGGGGCTGATCGAGGCGCGGCTGCAGTCGGCCGACCTCGTCGTCCTCGGCGGCCTCAACGAAGGGGTGTGGCCGCCGCTTCCGAGCCCCGATCCCTGGCTCGCCCCGCGGGTCCGCCACGAGCTCGGCCTGCCCGGCCTGGAAAGGCGGATCGGCCTCGCCGCCCACGATTTCGCGGTCGCGCTCGGCGGCCGCGAGGTGCTCGTCACCCGAGCCCGCCGCGACGCCCGAGCTCCCGCCATCGCCTCGCGCTTCTGGCTGAGGCTGGAGGCGATGACCGCCGGAGTCACCCGCTCGCCGCTCCACCGCCACTGGGCGCGCGCCCTCGACCGGCCCGCGTCCTTCCTTCCCGCCGCCCGCCCGGCGCCGCGGCCGCCCGCCGGGCAGCGGCCGCGGCGGATCGCCGTCACCGACGTCGACCGCCTCAAGGCCGATCCCTTCGCCTTCTACGCCCGCAAGATGCTCGCCTTCTCGCCGCTCGACCCGATCGACGCCGACCCGAGCGCCGCCTGGCGCGGAAGCGCCGTCCACAAGGCGCTCGAGGCGTGGATGAAGGAGGACGATTGCGAGCCGTCGCGGCTGAGGCCCCGGGCCGAGGCCCTGCTCCGCGACGCCGCCGCCCACCCGCTGATGCGCGCGCTGTGGCAGCCGCGCCTGCTCGAGGCGATCGACTGGATCGCGGCCGAGATGGCGAGGAATTTCGAATCGGGCCGCCGTCCCGCCGCCGCCGAGGCGAAGGGCCATGTCGAGCTGGACGGAGTCGAGCTCTACGGCGAAGCCGACCGGATCGACCGGCTGGCGGACGGCCGGCTGGCCATCGTCGACTACAAGACCGGCAAGCCGCCGAGCGCCAAGGCGGTGGCGGAGGGCTATTCGCTCCAGCTCGGCCTGCTCGGGCTGATCGCCGCCCGCGGCGGCTTCGACGGCATCGACGGCATGCCCGCCTGCTTCGAATATTGGTCGCTGGCCCGCGACCGGTCGGGCCGGCTCGGCTACGTCGCCAGCCCGGTCGGCGGCCGCACCGGAATCGATCCGGCGGAGTTCACCACCATGGCCACCCGCAACTTCCTCGGAGTCGCGGCGCGCTGGCTGACCGGCGACGAGCCGTTCACCGCCAAGCTTCACCCGGAGCATGCCCCCTACGGGGAATATGACCAGCTGATGCGCCTCGACGAATGGTACGGGCGGGAGGTTTGAAACCGTCGTCCCGGCGAAGGCTGGGACCCCAGCGAGCGAAAGGCGCAGCGTTCATCACCCCCGTGGGCCCCAGCCTTCGCTGGGGCGACGAACCCACGGGCCGCCCGCCCTACCCCCGCTCGCCGGCGCGCATCGCCAGCTGCATTTCGCGATGGCGCGGATGGGCCCGCGCGGAGCGGCCCTGGTGGCAGCGGTCGCGGACCGAGGCCGAGCAGCGCGGATAGGCTCCGGCGACCGCCTCGGCGGGTTTGTGGGCTTTGGCCGGCTTGCCGGGCTTGGCCGCCTGGGCCGGGGCCGGGGCCTCGGCCGGGGCCGGCGCCGCGACGACCGACGACAGCTCGCCTTCCGTCGCCGGAGGGGTATTGGCGGTGGCAAGCAGCAATCCCGCCGCGGCCACGAGGATCAGTCTCGTCATTCGGCTCTCCTTTGTCGGCGGCTCGAACGCGCTGCCGCCGCGCTTTGATCCTGGCGGCTTGTGAAGTCGCCTCAACCGCTTATCACTGGTCGCTCGCGACTTCTACAGGAGCCGTCATGACGTCACAAGCCAACGAAGCGGAAGTGGAGGAGGAGGCCGGGGAGGCGTTCACCTTCTCGACGCCCTATCTCATCCTCGACGATTTCCTGCCGCTCGAGGACGCCCTGGCCATGCGCCGGCAGATCGAGGCCCATTTCGCCGATCCGCAGAACCACACGCCCGACCGCCACCAGGTGTGGAACTACTGGCACGTGCCCAGCCTCTATACCTATCTTCGCACCCGGCCGGAGAAGCTGATCGAGGCCGCCCTGGTCGACCGGTTCATGCGCGGTCTGACGATCTGGTCCGAATATATGCTCGGGCTCGGCCACGTCACCCGGCCCTATCTCAGCCTCTATGTCGACGGCTGCGAGCAGAAGCTCCACAACGATTCGGTGAACGGCCGCTTCGGCTTCGTCTATTCGCTGAC
Source organism: Allosphingosinicella sp. (assembly GCA_036386295.1). Lineage (GTDB taxonomy): Bacteria > Pseudomonadota > Alphaproteobacteria > Sphingomonadales > Sphingomonadaceae > Allosphingosinicella. The sequence continues at coordinate 995 of DASVVX010000155.1, read as the reverse complement.
CAAGGACGAGCGCAGGACGATGGGCGGCGAGACCATCGTCCTCAAGGAAGGCGACCTGTTCCGCAACAACATGGGCAACGCCTCGGCCGGGCCAGGGCTGCTCGACCTGATCGAGCCGAAGTTCAACCGCCTCACCCTGTTCGACGACCGGATGCCGCACGGCGTTCAGAGGGTCGAAGGCTCGATGAACCCGGTCGAGGGCCGGTTCGTCCTGCACGGCCATATCAGCGAGAACGGGCCGATGGCCGAGGGGCCGCTCGACGCGGTCGTCACCTCCCGGGCGGTCTACGACGCGCTTCGCCCGCTGCTGTCCGACGTCCAGAGCAAGCACGTCCTCCACCACGGCCCGCTCGTCCTGAGGATCGCGATCGAGCCCGACGGATCGGTGTCGAGGATCGACCGGCTGGTCGACCGGCTCGCCCGCGCCGACGGCAACAGCGCCGGGGTGGTGGTCGGCCAGGCGATCCAGATCATCCGGGCCATGCGCTTCCCCGAGGCCGCCGAGCCGACCGAGCTGACCCTGCCTCTGCTCTTCGGCGGCAACCTGCCGTGGATGCGGCCGACGGGCTGACGCCGATTCGCCGTCATTGCGAGCCCTTCGACGCCGCCTGCGGCGGCGCTCAGGATAAACTGCCGCTGCGCGGCAGCGAAGCAATCCAGAGCGGCCTCGGAGCTGCGCTGGATTGCCGCGTCGCTTCGCTCCTCGCAATGACGATCTAAATCACGACGATCCCTGGTGGTCGAGCGCCTGGCGCAAACGGCTCGCATCGTAGAGCGATTTCCGTTCGAGCCGGAGCAGTTTGCGCCGCCGCTCCGGCCAGGCCCGGCGCCAGGCCCGGAGGTCGCCGCCGTCGGAGCGCAGCCGGGCAAGCTCGCGGTCGGCCTCGCGAAGCACCGCCCGGGCGGGCTCCCCGCCGGGGATCGCGAAACGCTCGTCGACGGCGCCGAGCTGCGAGCGAGCCGCGGCGAACAGCAGGCGCCGGGTCTCGCCTTTT
>DASVVX010000154.1:0-23343 GCA_036386295.1 Allosphingosinicella sp. | reverse complement strand
ATGACGACGAGCCGGATGATGGGCGTCTTCCGCGAGGACGAGCGAAGCCGGAGGGAAGTGCTGGCCCTGATGGGCTATTGAGCCGGGTCCTTCGAAAGGGGCCTTCGCCGGGCTCAGCCCCTACTCAGGATGAGCGGCTCGGATTTCCTCTCGCTCATCCTGAGTAGCCGGTGGGCTTGTCGAACCGGCGTATCGAAGGACGGGCCTAAAGCACCGACTCCAGCACCGCGGTCCTCAGCCGCTCGATCCCCATGCCCTTCTCGGCCGAGGTGACGATGATCTCGGGATGCGCCGCCGGATGCTTGCGGCCTTCCTCGGCCGTCGCCGCCTCGACCGCGGCAAGCTCCGATGCCTTCACCTTGTCGGCCTTGGTGAGGACGAGGTGGTAGCTGACCGCGGCGTCGTCGAGCATCTTCATGACGTCGAGGTCGATGTCCTTGAGGCCGTGGCGCGAATCGACGAGGACGAGCGCCCGCTTCAGCACCTGGCGGCCGCGCAGATAGGAATTGATCAGCTGGCGCCACTTCTTGACCACGTCCTTGGGCGCCTTGGCGAAGCCGTAGCCGGGCATGTCGACCAGCCTGAAGCGCAGGGGCTCGCCGACGTCGAAGAAGTTCAGCTCCTGGGTCCGCCCCGGCGTGTTCGAGGTGCGCGCCAGGCCGTTGCGGTTGGTCAAGGCGTTGAGCAGCGACGACTTGCCGACGTTGGAGCGGCCGGCGAAGGCCACTTCCGGGACGCCCGGATCGGGCAGGAACCTGAGGCCCGGCGCCGATTTCAGGAAGGCGATCGGCCCGGAAAAGAGCTTCCGGGCCGTCTCGTCGAGCTCTGCCGCGGCTTCGCTCACTTCACCGGGGCCGTCGCTTCGGCGACGGGCTTCATGCCCGGATAGCGGCTGTAGAGCCATTTCTGCTGGAGGATGGTGAGGACGTTGTTGACCGTCCAGTAGAGCTGAAGCCCGGCGGCGAACGGCGCCATCGCGAACATCAGCACCCAAGGCATCAGCGCGAAGACCTGCTTCTGGACCGGATCGGTGGCCGGCGGATTGAGCTTGAACTGAAGCCACATCGAGATCCCGAGCAGGATCGGCAGGACTCCGAGCGCGAGGAAATGCGGCGGCGTGAACGGCAGGTACCCGAAGAGGTTGACCGGCGTGAGCGGATCGGGCGCGGAGAGGTCCTTGATCCACAGCACGAAAGGCTTGTGGCGCATCTCGACGCTGACCATCAGCACCTTGTAGAGGGCGTAGAAGATCGGAATCTGGATCAGGATCGGAAGGCAGCCCGCCATCGGGTTAACCTTCTCCTCCTGGTAGAGCTTGAGCATCTCCTGCTGGAGGCGCGGCTTGTCGTCCTTGTGGCGGTCCTGAAGGGCCTTCATCTTGGGCTGGAGGACCCGCATCGCGGCCATCGACTTGAACTGCTTCTGTGCGATCGGGAACATCAGGGTCCTGACGATCAGGGTCAGGCAGATGATCGCCAGGCCGAAATTGCCGATCGTCGCGTAGAGCCAGCGAAGGAGCGAGAAGATCGGCTTCATGAACCATTCGAACCAGCCCCAGTCGATCGCCTTGTCGAACTTGGCGACGCCCTGGTCCTGGTAGCGGTCGAGCAGCGCGATCTCCTTGGCTCCGGCGAAGAAGCGCGACTGGTAGGAGAGGGCCCGCCCCGGAGCGACGATCGCCGGGGTCGGCGAGAACTCGGCCTGGAAGGCGCCGGTCCGGGCCTGGCGGAAGGCGGATTCGACGCTGCTCGCCTGGTCGGGGATCAGCGCGGTCAGCCAATATTTGTCGGTGAACCCGATCCAGCCGCCGGTCGAGGAGAAGCGCTGGTCGCCCTCCTCGACGAGGTCCGAATAGTCCCAGTCGTAATTGGCGGCGCCGTTGAACACTCCGACCGGCCCGACCTGGGTGGTCCAGCTGTCGGCATCCTTGGACGGGCCGGCACGGCTGACCAGGGCATAGGGGCGGACCGCGATCGCGCCGGGGGCGGCGTTGGCGACTCGCTGGGTCACCGTGAACATGTAGGCGTCGTCGATGGCGACGCGGATGTCGAACCGCTGGCCGCGGCCGTTCTGAGCGCTCAAAGTCACCGGCGTGGAGGGCGTCAGCCGATTGCCGCTCGCCGTCCAGACCGTGTCCGGGCCCGGCGCCGCGAGGCCGTCGCCTGTCCATCCGAAGCCGGCGAAATAGGCGTCGGGGGAGCCGGCGGGGGACAGAAGCCGGATCGGCGGCGAATTCTTGGCGATCCCTTCGCGCTCGGTGATGAGCACGAGGTCGTCGATCCGGGCGCCCTTGAGGTTGATCGAGCCGCGCAGCCGCGGGGTCTCGATCGCCACGCGCGGGCTCTCGCCGATGACGACCGCGCGGTCGCGGATCGCGGCCGGGGCATCGGCGGCCGGATCGGCATGCGGCTGCGGCACCGGGACCGATTTGCCCTTCACGACCTTGGTCGCGGCGGGATTGGCGGTCGGGATGAAGCGTTCGCTGAGGAAGCTCCAGCCGATCAGGACGATCGCCGACAGGACGACCGCCAGGACCATGTTACGATGCTCGTTCAACCTGATTTCCCTCTCACGGTACCGGATCCGGGCCAGAGCCCCCCCAGGGGTGGCATCGAAGCAGACGTCTGGCGGCCAGCCAGGAGCCGCGAACCGCCCCATAGCGCTGGAGCGCGGTGATTGCATAGGCCGAGCAGCTCGGCTGGTAGCGGCAGCTCGGCGGAAGCACCCGGGACGGACCCAGCTGCCAGCCGCGGGCGACCGCGATGAAGAGCTTCGCGATCATCGCCTGAGCTTGGCCAGGGCGGTCTCGAGCTCGGACTTCAGCAGCGCGAAGTCCCGCTCGATTCCACCCTGGCGGCCGATCAGCACATGGTCCGCGCCGGCTATGCCTTTCTCCGGCAGCAGGTCGCGCGCCAGCGAGCGGAATCGCCGTTTCATCCGGTTGCGCGCCACCGCGCCGCCGATTTTCTTCGTGACGGTGATTCCGAGCCGGATCGCCGGATCGCCGTCGTCCCGCGGTCGGACGAGCAGGACGAAGCCGGGCATGGGCGCGCGTCGGCCGCGGTTGGCGGCGAGGAAGTCGGCGCGTCGGGTCAGCGAGCTCAGGCGGTTGCCGGCTACGCCGACAGGGTCTTGCGGCCCCGCGCCCGGCGCGCGGCCAGAACCTTGCGGCCTCCGACGGTCGCCGTCCGGGCCCGGAAGCCGTGCCGGCGCTTGCGCACGAGATTGCTCGGCTGGAAGGTGCGCTTCATCGATCGATCCTCGAGAACTGGAATTAAAAGGGCCACCCCCTCGGGAGCGGCCGTCGTCGGTGGCGCGGATAGGCAAATCGCCCGCGAAAGTCAATTGCCCCATGGCCGCCACGGCCTCCTGCTCCGCCTTGAGCCGCTCGGCCCGCCGCTTCGCACTGGCGCGTCGAAGCCCCCAGTCCGCCCAATGCCCCTTCTTCGGGTGCTTGCGCTTGAAGCGGACGTAGAAGCGCTTGGCCCAGGCGCTGTAGCGAAGCACCAGAGAAAGCCCGGCCGCGAAGACGATGACTCCGCCCGGCCCCGGGATCGGCCCGACGACCGGAGTCAGCCCGATCAGGATGAACCCCACCACCACCAGCGCGCTGCGCACGGCCGGATATTGAGTGAGGTGCCCCCAGTCGATCTTTCCCATTCGTCCCATGTGGGAAAGCTGTGTTAGCCGCGCAAGACGGCTGGTCAGCCCATGTCGAACTCGCTGCTGAGCACCTCGCCTATTACGCCCTTGTTGCCGGGGAGGGCGCTGAAGCAGAGGTGCGGACGGCCCGGCTGGACGTCGAAATGCTTGAGCGTGTCGTCGCTGAGCACGGTCAGCGCCTGGGCGTTGGTCTCGCCGGTGAGCTTGTCGACCTCTGCGCGCGCGCCGTCCGGCGTCTCGTTATTCACCATGTAGAAGCCGTTGGTGCCCCCGAACCAGGCCATCACCATATATCCGCTCATCCGTCGTCCCCCCTGTCGGCGCCGACGTTCGGCCTCTTTGGCGCCCCCGTCAAACCGGCCTTCGTCCAAGGCCGCGTAAACCGTTGACTATCATTGCCTCATACGTCGAAAAGGGGTGAGGGGAGGGCTTCAACTTCATGGTCGCTCATGTCGCCACCGTGGCGTTCCTGGGACTCGAGGCGCGCGCCGTCGAGGTTCAGGTGCAGATTTCGGCCGGGCTGCCGCGATTCCTGATGGTCGGCCTGCCCGACAAGGCTGTGGCCGAGAGCCGGGAGCGGGTCCATGCCGCGCTCGCCGCGATCGGCCTCTCGCTTCCTCCCAAAAGGATCACGGTCAACCTCTCGCCCGCAGACCTGCCCAAGGAAGGCTCCCACTACGACCTGCCGATCGCGCTCGGCATGCTGGCGGCGCTCGGCGCGATCGATACCGAGACCCTCGCCGGGTATGTCGCGGTCGGCGAGCTCGGCCTGGACGGCCGGATCGCCCCCTCGCCGGGCGTGCTGCTGGCGGCGATGAACGCGTCGGCGCGAAGCCTCGGCCTCGTCTGCCCCGCCGCCCAGGGCGCCGAGGCCGCCTGGGCTGGCGACGTGGAGATCGTCGCCGCGCCCGACCTCATCGCCCTGCTCAACCATTTCCGCGGCAGCGCCGTGCTCTCGCCGCCCGCCCCCGGAGAGGCGGAGCCGCCGGGGCTCGGCCCCGACCTGGCCCAGGTCAAGGGCCAGGAGACGGCCAAGCGCGCGCTCGAGATCACCGCCGCCGGGGGCCATAACCTGCTGATGGTGGGGCCGCCGGGCGCCGGCAAGTCGCTGCTCGCCGCCTGCCTCCCCGGGATCCTGCCGGAGCTGACCGCGCCCGAGGCGCTCGAAGTGTCGATGATCGCCAGCGTCGCCGGCACGCTCGCCGGCGGCCGGCTGATCCGGACCCGGCCCTATCGCGCCCCGCACCACAGCGCCTCGATGGTGTCGCTGGTCGGCGGCGGGCTCAAGGTCCGTCCCGGCGAGGTCAGCCTGGCGCATCTCGGGGTTCTGTTCCTCGACGAGCTTCCCGAGTTCCAGCGCTCGGCGCTCGATTCGCTTCGCCAGCCGCTCGAGACCGGAACGGTCAGCGTCGCCCGCGCCAACGCGCACGTCACTTTCCCGGCGCGGGTCCAGCTCGTCGCGGCGATGAACCCGTGCCGCTGCGGCCATCTCGGCGATCCCGCGCTCGCCTGCTCGCGAGCGCCGCGCTGCGCCTCCGACTATCAGGCGCGGGTGTCCGGGCCCCTGCTCGACCGGATCGACCTTCATGTCGACGTCCAGGCCGTGGCCGCCGCCGACCTCGTCCTGCCGCCGCCCGCGGAAGGCTCGGCCGAGGTCGCGCGGCGGGTCGCCGCCGCCCGAGCCGTCCAGACCGGGCGCTATGAAGGGCAGGGCATACGTACCAACGCCGAGGTGGACGGCGAGCGGCTCGAGGCGGTGGCGACCCCCGACGAGCCCGGTCGCCGACTCCTCGCCCAGGCCGCGGAGGCGATGCGCCTCTCCGCCCGCGGCTTCCATCGGGTGATGCGCGTCGCCCGCACCGTCGCCGATCTCGCCGGAAGCGAGGAGGTGCGCCGGATCCACGTCGCCGAAGCGCTGAGCTACCGGCGGCAGGCGCCGCGCGGCTGAGCTGCGAGATTCCCGGTTGAAACTGCCGCCCTAAATTCGGAAAAGTGCCGTGACCGCAATGATGCGGCACAAGGGGGATTGCTATGCATTGGATGCTTTTGCCGCTGAAGCGCTACGCGGAATTTTCGGGCCGCTCGCGCCGCACGGAATATTGGATGTTCTTCCTGTTCCAGATGCTTCTGGGAGTCGCTTTCTGGGTCCTTCTCGCCATCGTCGGCGGCGGCGCGCTGATGACCGGGGGCGATCCGACGGCCATGGCCGCGGCCGGCGGAGCGGCGATGATCATCTTCGCCCTGTACGGCCTGGTCTCGCTGGCGCTGATCATCCCCGCGATCGCCGTCACCGTGCGGCGGCTGCACGACACCAACCGCACCGGATGGTGGGTGCTCGCGCCGATCGCCGGCTACGTGCTGATGTTCATCGGCGGAATCATGGCGGCGGCATCGCCCGACAATCCCGGAGTCGGCGGCGTCCTGGCCCTGATCGGCGGCCTCGCCGTCCTCGTCCTCGCCGTCGTCCTGCTCGTCTTCATGTTCCTCGAGGGCACCCGCGGTCCGAACAATTACGGCCCGGACCCGAAGGGCGAGGCGCTCGACAAGGTCTTCGCCTGAATGGGGCGGGGCGGGGCGGGGCTGTTGCGGCCCGCCCCGCCCTCGGTTAGGGCGTCACCGAGTGCCCCTGTGGCGGAATTGGTAGACGCGCTCGACTCAAAATCGAGTTCCGCAAGGAGTGCCGGTTCGATTCCGGCCGGGGGCACCACTTATCTGATCACGTAGCCGAACAGCAGGCTGAAGCTCGAATTGGCGGCCATCGCGCCTTTCGGGCGGATCCGGATCCGGTTCACCGCCGGATCCGCGCCCTGGGCGTTGGGCGTCGGCACATAGGTCCAGGTCGTTCCGCCGTCGTTGGAGAAATCGACGTCGTCGGTCGTGCTCGACAGGCTGGTGAACGTGTAGGTGAGGCCCGACGAGGTCGCGCCGTTCTGGAATCGGATCGGACCCCCGCTGGTGCCGGAGATGTGGCTGACGAAGAGCGACAGATTGGCCGGCGTCGCGTCAAGGATGACGATGCTGTCCGCCGTGGTCGCGAAGCCGTTGGGGTTCGCGATTGTCACCGTATAGGCGGCGCGCCCGCCCGGGATCAGCTTCGGGTTGGTCGTGCCGTTGACCGGATCGGTGCTCGCCTGGCTCGACTTGACCATGGTCAGCGGCGCCGGCGTGACGACGTTGAAGGTCGCGCTCACCGTCGAGGTCGTCGCGGTCCCGAACGTCGCATGCGCGCTGTTGGTGTAGCTGCCCGCCGCCGACGGCATCTGCACCGTGTAGATCAGCTTCACCGTCCCGCCCGCGGCGATGAGGTAGGACTGGTCCTGGCGCCCGACGAAGGTCAGGGTGCCGGTCGCGTTGGCGGCGGGGACGCTGCTCGAATTGGCGGCGGTGACGTTGCTCGCCGAGTCGAGCGCGAGGAACTTGGCGCCCGCCGGCAGGGTGTCGACGAATTGCGAGATGCGGCTCGCGTAGACCGACGGGTTGGTCACCGTGACCGTATATTTGACCGTCGCCGCGCTGCCCGCGATGGCGCTGCCGATGTCCTGCGTCTTGCTGATCGTGAACGGGTTGGTCGCGCCCGGGAAGCTGATGCTGAAGCTGTTCGCGCCGTCGTAATTGCCGGTATATTTGAGCGCGTTGCCCGACGTCATCGTCGCATAGGGCCGGGCCGTGGTCGCCGCTCCGGCGCACTGATATTCGAAATAGTAGCGGACCGTGGCGAAATAGCCGTTGCCCGACTGCTTCTGGGTCTGCCGGAAGTAGATCCGGTTGAGGGTCCCCACCGTGATCGGGGTGATGTTGCTGGAGCGGATCTCGGTCCCGACCAGCCGGAAGCAGACCGCGTCGAACGACGGGTTGCCCGCCGGCTGGAGGATGAACTCGTCGCCGACGTCGGTGCCGCCGAAGTCGAAGGCGGCGTCGAAATAGATGGTCTGCCCGACCACCGCGCCCGGCCCGAGCGTCGAGGAGAGGACGTTGCCGCCGGCGTTGGCGCTGATCGAGCTGACGGTGCTCAGGCCGACGTTTCGCGAGACCGAGGGGGCGCTCGACGCGACGGTGATGTTGGAGGTGGTCGTGGCGACGCTGCAGCCATAGTCCACCTGCCAGTAGACCCCCGTGCTCTGCCCCGCGGCGAGCGAGCCGACCGACTGCCCCGGGGCCTGGCCGAGCGTGAAATTGCCGGTCACTCCGCTCATCGTCGCGACGATGTTGTTGACCGTGGTCGCGCCGGTGTTGGTGATGACCCCGCCGACATACATGGTGCGCGGGCCGGCCGCGGCGCAATTGTTGCTGTCGATCGGCATCGACTGGACGTTGGTCACCGGATCGCCGGTGCGCAGCTGGAAGGTGAGCTGCGCCTGCGCGACCGACGCGAAGCCGAAGGCCGAGAGAAGGAAGGCGAAGAAGAGGATCAACCGCATCATCGCCTCCCCAGCCCGAGCGACTGGAGCGACAGCTGGTCGAACTTGAAGCGCATCGTCACATAGGGCCCGCTGCGGGTGTAGCGGGCCTCCTCGAAATCGCGGTCGTGGAAGCCGGCGAGGTTCCAGCCGACCGACATCCAGCCGTTCTCGAACGGCGTGAAGCCGAGGCTGGGACCGGCCGACCAGGCGAAGGCGCGGCCGTCGAGGCCGGCTCGGACGGTGCCGGCGACGCCGACGTCGATCGTGTCGGAAAGGTCGAATCGGAAGTCGGCGCCGAGCGTGTTGCTGAAGCCGCCGACATCCTGGTCGCCGAAGCGCTCGGAGACATATTTCGAGCCCCAGAAGAGCGAGATTTCGGAGCCGCCCTCGGCCGTGTAGTTGACCGACAGCGAGTTGACGGCGCGGCGCGAGCGGGCGTCGCCGGTGAGCGTCGAGGGAATGCCGATCGGCCCGGGGCGGCCCGCGACGGCGCCGGCGACCCGGTCCTCGCGAAGCTCGAGCTTCTCGAGCCACGACCAGCGGCTTCCCGCCGGACGGTGCGCCCAGCTCAGCTGGAGGTTGGCGGTGCGGGTCTCCGCACCCGCCGGTCCCTTGGCGGTGAACCAGTTCAGAGCGCCTCCTATCGCTTCCCCGTCCCCGATCTGGCGAAGGGCCGCGGCGGTGACGCCGTAGCGGTCGCCCTGGTCGCCGGCGCGATATTCGGCCCGTCCGGTCACGCTCCACGGCCCGGACCGGTAGGTCGCGCCGGCGGTCACCGCGGTGAAATCCTCGGTCAGAGTCCCCGCCGCCCCGCCGACGAAGCCGCCGCTGCCGACCGGGTGGAGCGGGTTGAGAACCCGAGCCGGGTCGATCCCGCCCAGCGTCTTGTTGGCGTCGACCGAGAAATCGACCGACCAATGCTTGTCGAGCACCAGCGACTGCGACAGGCCGAAGGCGGCGAAGCTGCGCGGCCCGTATTCGGCGATGTCCTGGACATTGCCGCTGACCGCGATCCGAGCGCCGGCCCAGGGCTGCAGGTCGAAGCCGACCCGGGCGGTGCGGGCGTCGACCGTCTCGCCGTCGGCGATCTCGTAGCCGCCGACCAGCTGGACGTCGCGGCTGACGGCGTAGCGGGCGGTGACCCGGTGGCGGGCGGGGAAGTCGATGCTCTCCGCCTGGCCGAGCGGGATCTCGGTCTGGCCGTCCAGCTCGAGCTTGTTGTCGAGCAGCCGCTTGGTGGCGCCGAGCTGGAGGATGGTCGAGCGGGCGGTGCGGCCGTCGGCGAGCCGGTCGTCGGCGAAGGTGAGGCCGGCGCGGGCGTTGAGGCCGGGGGTCCGGTATTCGACGAGCGCGCGGGCGGCGATCCGCCGGGCGTCGCTGCCGAGATAATCCTCGTGCCAGGCGCTCGCGGTGAGCGACCAGGCCTCGCCGAGGCGGGCCCGGGCGTCGAGGCCGAACTTTCGGGTGCCGTCCTCGGCGCCGCTGGTCTGGCCGAGGCCGAAGCCGGCTTCTCGCTCGCGGGCGTAGGCCAGAACGTCCAGCTTGGAGCCGTGATGCTCGGCCTCGACCTGCCAGGCGGTAGCGGTGCCGCCGGCGGGGACGGTCGAGCCGCTTTTCGGATCCGTGTCGCTGACCGCCACCTCGGCGCGGATCTCGGTCGACTCGGACGGGCGGTAGCGGACGTCGGCGCCGGCGAGGCTGGTCCGGGCCTGATCTCCGGAATCGCTGACCGCGGTGGCCGCGACCTGGATCTTCCGGTCGCGGCTTCGCCAGCTCACCCGCCCGCCGGCGTTCACCGTGCGGCTGGCGATTCCGTCCACCTCGTAGTCGGCAATGATGAACTGCGGGTCGAGCGCGGAGCTTCGGCTGAGGATCGGCTCGCGGAAGCGGAGGGTGCCGGCGGCATAGTCGATGTCGTAATCGATGTTGCGTGTCAGCAGGCGGCGCTCGACGATCCGGTCGGAGCGCAGCCGGTCGCGCACCTCGATCGAGACCCGCTCGCTGTTGGCGAGGATGTTGCGGGCGCCCAGGGCATAGGGGCCGCTGAGACCGTTGCCCTGGATCTCGTCGTGGCGATGGCGGTTCGGGCTGTCGGCGGCGAAGGCCAGGGCGGACAGGCGGTCGGAGCGATATTCGGCTTTGACGCCGTTGAAGGCGCGCACGTAGCGGGCGAGCTCGGGCTCGTCGATGCCGGTCTCATAGTCGCCGAACAGAGCGTAGAATTGCGGCCGCTCGAGCTTGAGGTAGAGCTTGCGCACCGACGCCGCGTCGTAGCGGCGCTCGCTCCGGTCGGCATAGACGGTGTAATAAGCGTCGGGATCGATGACTCCGCCGAACCGGGTCTCGTCCTTCCTCTTGTCGCTGTCATAGGCCAGCGTCATCAGCCATTTGCCGCGGATCCGGCCCTTGGCGTAGAGGGCGAGCCGGCCGTCGCTGAGCAGCTTGTCGTCAGCCTCGCCGAGATCCTCAACCTTGCCCTGAAGCCGGTTGTACCCGACCGTCCCTTCGGCGAGGCCGACGACCGTCCACGGCCTGCGGCCCGGATCGAGCCAGGCTTCGAGCCGCTGCTCGCGAACCGCCTCGCCCTCGCGGAAGTTGAAGCGCAGGCTGACCGTTCCCGAGGCCGTCGTGGGCTCGAGCTCGATCCAGGCGATGCCTTCCTCGCCCTCGACCCGCCAGAAGGGGCGGGCGCGCTCGAGGCCGGCGAGCTGGCGGGCCTGCTGGGCGTCCGCCTCGACGGCGGGATAATAAGGCGCGGGCACCTCGAAATCGCCGGTGAGGCCGTGGCGCACCGGGCGGCCGTCGCGGTCGGTGAGCCGGACCGCGAAGACCGGGCGGCTGACTCCGTCGGCGACCAGCAGCGAGCGGTCGCGGAGCAGCTCTGCGCGCATCGGGCTGGCGCCGTAGCGGACGGTCCGGCGAAGCGTCTCGGCGACGGTTCCGTCGGCGTTTCGCACCTCGGCGACGAGCTCGGCCTGGCGGCCCTCGATCGGAATCGCGCGCCAGACGCTGACGGCGGCGGTGCCGGCCGAATTCTTGCGGCTGCCGTCGAAGGCGATCGGATCGACCGGCTTGCCGTCGGCGAGCAGCCTCACGGTCTGGCCGGGCAGATGCTTGATCGCGACCCGGACGATCGGCGCTCGCGGGTTGTGGTCGGGCTCGGGGAACAGCCAGCCGATGCCCGGTTCCTCGCCGGCGAGCCAGTCGCGCTCGGCGCCGGCGGCCTCGGCGTTGCTCATCGCCTTGGGGCGCGGCCGGGCCGCGGCGGCCGCGCCGAGGCGGGGGGCGACCTCGACCAGCTTGAAATCGACCCGCTTGAGTGCGCCGCCGCGGCCGTCGACGAAGCGAGAGAAGGCGCGGCCGGCGGAGCGGCTGTTGCTCGCGCAATCGGCGGCGGCGCGATCGGCGGGAAGAGTCATGTCGTCGAGCTGGACGACATGGGTGCCGGGCGCGACCCCTTCGAAATGGTAGCGGCCGTCGCGGTCGGTGACGGCGTAGCTGCCGTCCTCGAGCACCACCCGGACCCCGGCGACCCCGGCGGCCTTGCCGGGATCGGCGGAGCAGCCGCCGTCGGTCACCCGGCCCAGGATCGTGAGTCGGCCGGCGATCGAGTCGCGGCGGATTCGGACCGCGGCGTCGGCGACGTTGCTGATCACGCCGCTGTCGGCGGCGGCCTGCGCCCGGTTGACCGCGTCGCCGGCCGCGGCGCCGGGCTTCACCTCGGCCGCGTAGCTGATCAGCCGGCGGCCGCCGGGCGCCAGCGAAGGCAGTGCGACGGTGAAGCTGGAGCCGTCGCCCGCCAGGTCCGCGGTCGCTGCGAGGCCGTCGACCCGAAGGCTTGCGGCGCGCAGCCGAAGCGCGGCCGGAAGGAGGTCGGTGACCCTGATCGCCCCTGTCGGCAGCCGCGCGTCGGCGTTGCGGACCTCGACGGTGAAGAGGATCGCCTCGCCGGGTTCGGCGTCGGCGCGGGAGGCCTGCTTGACGAGCTGCAGCGGCGCGCGCGGGCCGTCGACCGGAAGGCTGATCCGGACCGGCTCCGGCCCGGCCAAAGTGAAGGGCCGGCCGTAGGAGGCGTCGACGATGGTGAAGGGCCGGCCCTTCGGAGTACGAAGCGCGGCCATGTCGGCCGGCGTCCGCACCGACGGCGCGGTATAGCCGGCCGGCGGCTCCACCCGAAGCCGGTAGACTCCGGGCCGGACCAGCGGGAAGCGGTAGAGGCCGGGCGAGAAATTGTAGACGGAGCCGGCGCCGTCGGTGACGGTGCCGCCGCTGATCACGCTGCTCGGAAAGGACGAATTGCCGTCGTCGCCGAACACCTGCGCCGGCTGACCGGTGGCCGCGTCGATCAGAGTGACTCGGGCGCCGTTGAGGACCCGGCCGTCCAGGCTGTCGAAGACGTAGCCGAACGGGTCGGCGAGGACTTCGAGGGTCGCGCTCGCCGCCGTCGTGCGGTGGTCCGAGCTCAGGCTCTCGACGGTGAGCAGGTCGCCCGGCTCGACGCTCAGGCGGCAGTCGCCGCCGGCCGGGTCGGGCGGGATCTGGACGGTCTGGAGGAAGCCCGCGAACCGGCCCGAATCCGGGGCCGTCTCGTAGACGGTGAGGGCCTCGCGGTCGCCGCTGCGGGCGCCGACGACGACGTCGATCGAGTCGATCCGGGCCGGATCCTGGTTGCGCGAGCCGTCCTCGACCACGAAGAAGAAGGGCTCGCCGGGGAGGATCTCGGAAACCTCGAGCAGCGAGGCGGGCGCCAGCGTCTGGCCCTGCCAGGCGGCGGCGAGGGCGGCGCGGGCGCCGGCGGTGCCGCATTGCGGAGCGCTGACCGGCAGAGCGATCGTCGCGCTGTTGGACGCGAAGCGGTAGACCGACAAGGTGAGCGGCACGGCGCTCGGGCCGACGCTGATGTCGACCCGGTTCGATTGCTGGCTCGTCCGGCCGGCAGGGGCATCCCATTCGATCGTCGCGACGTTCGAGATGGTGCGATGGCTGAGCGCGCCCGCGGCGAGCGCGGGCGCGGCGACGGCGAGCCAAAGCGCCGTCAGCAGGGCGAGCAATATCGCCCCCGGAGGAGGAAGGGTACTTCCCATCGGGAGGAAGGGGAGGGGGCGCCGCGTCGTCGACACGGTGCCGGCCCTCCCCTCGTCCGCTTAGTTCACCGAGACCCGGAAGACGAGCGTCCGGGTCACTCCGGCGGCGATGTCGGTCAGCGTTCCGCTGACGACCCCGCTGGCGTAGGAACCGCCGCTGGTGCCGTCGGTGTTGCAGGTGCCGCTGGTCACGGTCCCGTTCAGCTTGATGCCGAAGGCGGAATCGTAGGTCGTTTGCGACGGCAGCTCGTCCGAGACGCTGATGTTGCTGGCGGTCGCGCTGCCGGCGGCATTGGCCACCGCGATGCAATATTCGACCACCGCGCCCGGGATCATCTTCGGGTTGGTCGAGCCGTTGAACGGATCGCTGATCACCCGGCTGGTCTTGGTCGCGCTGAGCGCGGCCGCCAGGACGGTGTAATCGTCCTCGTCGAAGTGGATTCCGTCGCGCAGGACGTTGCCGTCGGCGGCAGTGTCGGCGAACACCGTGTCGACCCCGGACGTATTGGCGCCGGTGGTCTGAGTGATCGTCGTTCCGAGCGAGCCGGCCGCGGTCGCCTCGGAGGCGGTCGCGGTCAGCCGGATCCCGGCGACGTCGTTGGTCGAGCGGCCGAGCGGAATGTCGGCGACAACGAACACCGTCTTGCTGTCGTCCGCGGAAACCTGGTCGAGATAGGTGATCTCGACGTCGGTGCCGGGGTCGTAGAGGGTGTTGAGGTTGGTATCGACGTACATCTTGATGTTCGAGATGTTGTAATTGTCGGTGCCGCCATGCGCCGCCGAGCCGCCGCTCATCTGAGTCACCGCGAGGGCGAAATCGAGCGGAGCGTTGGAGGAGTTGGCGACGACGAACGAGGTCACCGCGGCGGTCTGCCCCGGAGTGACGCTGGTCGTGCTGCCGTTCTCGGTGACGAGCAGGTTGACCTTGCGGTCGACCGTGAAGCTGTCGCTGGCGGTCACCTGGTTCTGGTCGATCCCGCCGACCTTGTAGTCGAGCGTGACCTGGTTGGTAACGGTCGTTCCGGCGGTCGTCCCGGCCGCGAAGGCGGGGGAGGCCGCAATCGCCGACACCGCCAGAACGCTGGCGGAGGCGAGCAATCGCACTGATCTGGTCATTGTCGTGTCCAATCTTCCAATGAGCGCCGAATCCCCCCCGCCGGCGCCCGGATGCGGGTTACGAAATTATTCGACGACGCCCCTGAAGCTGAGCTCCCCGCCGGTTCCGCCGGCGATCGGCCGGCCGAACGACCAGCGGATGTGGGTGACGTCGGCCGCGACGGCGGGGCGGCTGGTGCCGTCCGCCTGCACGACCTTGAGGGAGGCGAGGACCCCCCAGCTCTTGCCGCCGTCCACGGACACGACAGCATTCGCGTCGTCGGTGCCGGTGAAGGCGACCGACGGCGGAATCGGGTTGGTGAGCGTGAAGCCGGTGGCCGGCTGGGCGCCGCCGTTGCGGTAGCCCAGGACGAAGACCAGCCTGTCGCCCGGAGTCACCACGCCGGGTTCCTCGCGGACGGTGACGGGCTTGCCGTCGGCGCCCGGCTTGACCCGCTCGACGAACACCTTGCTGGTCAGCGAGACGTCGTTGGCGGCGAAGGCCGCGACGGGGGCAAGGAGCGCGAGCAGCGCGAGCAGGATCTTCATGGCGTTCATCCTTCTCAGTCGATCTTGACCTGGAACGTGATGGTCTTGGTTGAGCCGGCGGCGACGGTGCCGAGGCCGACGGAAATCCCGGTGCCGGTGAAGCTGCCCGCGTCGGCGTCGGCCGCGTCGGTCAGCGGCCCGCCCTCGAGGGTCAGCGAGCCGGGGCGATAGGTGGTGCCCGCGGGGACGGCGTCGACGACCTTCAGATTGGCGAGGCTGCCGGTGCCGCTCACCGTCGCGGCGAGCGTGTAGGTGATGGTCGAGCCGGGAGTCGCGGCGGTGCCGCCGAAGGGGTCGGTGACGGCGGCGCTCTTGACGAAGGCGACGCTCGCCCTCGCGACCCGGTAATAGCCGTCGTCCTCGGAATCCGC
This sequence comes from Allosphingosinicella sp., assembly GCA_036386295.1. Classification (GTDB taxonomy): domain Bacteria; phylum Pseudomonadota; class Alphaproteobacteria; order Sphingomonadales; family Sphingomonadaceae; genus Allosphingosinicella. Next base: position 8,181 of record DASVVX010000154.1, on the reverse strand, counting down.
GCCGGTCGCTCCGACGACGGCGTCGCCGCCGCCCTGGCCGAGGCCGTCGAAGCTGGTTCCGGGCGCGCCCGAGCCGGTCTTCGCCACGGCGGTGAGGTCGGCCCGGCCGCGATGGCCGTCGGCCGCCGAGCCGGGGATGGTGGAGACGATGAAGACGGTGATCGACTGGTCGGGATCGAGCTGCGGATCGTTGCTCCCGCTCGCATAGACCGTGTCGACCCCGGCGTCGTAGGCGCCGTTGCCGTTCGAATCGAGGACGATGGAGGTCACGGTCGGGTCGAAATCGTCGCCGCCGCCGTTGGCGACCGCGGCGAGCGTGAAGGCCTCGGCGCCGTTGCCGCCGTTGGTCACGGTGAATTTGAGAAGCTGGCCGGTCTGCCCGGCGCCGGTGGCGACGTCGGCCGGGTCGCCCCAGGCGACGCTGACGTCGAGCAGCTCGTCGACCCTCAGGGTGACGACGTTCGAATCGATGCTGGTCTCGTCGCCGTTCGGCCCTTCGTAGGTGGCGGTGGCGACGTTGGTGATGTTGGTGCCCGCGGGCGTGCCGGCGGCGAACGCCGGGCTGGCGAACGCGCCGCCGCAGACCGCGGCGGCGGCGGCCAGCAGGGTATTTTTGCGCAGGGCCGATGATTTGGCCCGCGTAGCCTGATATCGCATTGTGGCTCCCCCACGAGCACGGTTTCGATGCGGCTAATGCGGGGGAAGGCGCTAAGAATGCGTTAACGGCGATTGGTCACCGGGATTTAAGCCAAGTTCGAAGGGCTGCGGTAACGAAGATGAAAAAGATCCAGGGGGAGGAAAGCGCCGGGCCGGCCGAGCATGCCGATGTCAGTTTAGAATCGGAAGCGATCGCCTTCCGCCGCGACCGGCTGCTCGCCGCTCTCACCCTGATCGCCGGAGCCGGGCTCACCCTCGCGGTCCCGTTCGCGCTTCGCGCCGGCGCCGAATTCTTCCTGCCGGTGACGGCCGCCCTGGTCATCGCCATCGCCCTGGTGCCGATGCTCGAATGGCTCGAGCGAAGGCGGGTGCCCTCGACCCTGGCCGCCTTCGGCTGCGTGCTGGTGCTGATCGCGATGGCCAACGTCGCGGTCGCCTCGATCGTGCTTCCCGCCGCCGAGTGGGTGAGGCTCCTGCCCGAGCGGATCGGAAGGGTCCGCGACACCCTGGCGCCGCTGATGGACGCCTATACCGACCTTCAGCGCTTCATCGACGACATCGTCGACGAGTTCGGCACCCACGCCAGCGCCCAGCGCACGGTGACGGTGGAAACGCCGAACTCGCTGCTCGACATCATCGCCACCTCGGCCCCGTTCGCGGCGATCCAGATGTTCTTCGCGGTTCTGGTGATCTTCTTCTTCCTCGCAGGCTGGACCCGGATGCGCCGGCGAACGATCACCGCCCGGACCAGCTTCGACGGCGCCATGACCACCGCCCGGGCCATCCAGCAGGTGGTCGACGCGACCTCGACCTATCTCGGCACGATCACGGTGGTGAACATCGCCATGGGCCTCGCCGTCGCGCTGATCCTCTATCTCCTCGACATGCCGACTCCGCTGATGTGGGGCGGAATCGTCGCGGTGCTCAACTACATACCCTATCTCGGGCCGATCGCCTCGGCGCTGCTGCTCGCCCTCGGCGGCCTTATGGCCTTCGCCGATCCCTGGTACGCCCTGCTCCCCGCCCTCTGCTTCATCGGCGTCCACCTCGTCGAGGCGAACCTCATCACCCCCTTCTTCGTCGGGCGGAGGCTGACCATCAATCCGCTGCTGATCCTCGTCGCCCTGAGCTTCTGGGCCTGGGTATGGGGGACGACGGGGGCGCTGCTCGCGGTGCCCCTCCTGATCATCATGAAGACGATCCTCGACGCCGCCGGCAAGCCCGACATCGCCGGCTTCCTCTTCGAGGAGGGGACGCTGACCGGCGGCCCTCATGAGGATCATGGCGACAGTGACAGAAGTGCCGCCGCCAAGCCTTAGCCTCGCTTGACAGGCCGGAGGCCAGCGCATAGTCCGCCGGCTCCCACGCGGGTGTAGCTCAGTTGGTTAGAGCGCCGGCCTGTCACGCCGGAGGTCGCGGGTTCGAGCCCCGTCACTCGCGCCATTTCCCTGGTTTCTCCTCGCCGCCCGCTGCGCCATAAGCCGCCGATGGCGAGCCGCTACGACCGCATCGGGCTGGATTATTCCCGGCTGAGGAGGCCGGATCCGCGCCTCGCCGCCCGGATCGAGGCCGCTCTGGGAGGGGCGAGGACCGTCCTCAACGTCGGCGCCGGCGCCGGATCCTACGAGCCGCAGGGCCGCGAGGTCACCGCCCTCGAGCCGTCGATCGAGATGATCCGCCAGCGGCGCTCCCCCGCGGCCTCGGTCGTCCAGGGCCGGGCCGAGCAGCTCCCCTTCGCGGATGGCGCCTTCGACGCGTCGATGGCGATCCTCACCGTCCATCATTGGTCGGATCGGGCGCAAGGCCTCAGGGAAATGCGGCGAGTGACCCGCGGGCCCGTCGTCATCCTCACCTACGACCCGGCCTTCCGCGGCTTCTGGCTGGCCGATTACCTCCCCGCGCTGGTGGCCCTGGACGAGGCGCAGATGCCGAGGATGACCGATTACGCGCGATGGCTGGGCCCGGTCGCCGTCTCCGCCGTCCCGATCCCGCACGACTGCACGGACGGCTTCCTGTGCGCCTACTGGCGGCGTCCCGCGGCCTATCTCGATCCCCGGGCGAGGGCGGCCATGTCATCCTTCTGGGCGCTCGGCGACGTCTCCGACGCGCTTGCCCGGCTCCGCGAGGACCTGGAGAGCGGCGTGTGGGAGGAGCGTTACGGCCGCCTCCTCGCCCTCGACAGGTGGGACTGCGGCTATCGCCTGGTCGTGACCCGCTAGCCAAGCCCGCGATCCTTGCGCATGGGGAACGGGTCGTCTCGTCAGACCGTCAGGAGCACCGCCATGCCGCGCCGGCTCGTCGCCGCCATCTTCCTCGCCCTCTTGCCCGCCGCGAGCCCTGCCGCCGCCGGCGAGCACGGCTTCGAGGCCGCGCTGGGCGACTTTCGAAAGCTCCACCGGGCCGAGATGAAGAAGGCGGGGATCGCCGGAAGCAGCTTCTACGCCGTCCGCGACGGCCGAACCGTCGCCGCCGACCATCTCGGCGAGCAGGACGCCGACGCGCATGTGCCGGTGGACTCCGGGACCATCTATCACTGGGCGTCGATCACCAAGACGATGACCGGGATCGCGATCATGCAGCTTCGCGACCGAGGCCTGCTCAAGCTGGACGACCCGATCACCCGCTACGTCCCCGAGCTCGCGGCGGTCCATAATCCGTTCGGCGATACCCATGCGATCACCCTTCGCCACCTGATGAGCCACAGCGCCGGCTTCAGAGGCGGCACATGGCCCTGGCGCGAGCACGAATGGCAGCCGTTCGAGCCCAAGAGCTGGGCGCAGCTCGAGGCGATGCTCCCCTACACCCAGGTCGAGTTCAGGGCCGGCGCCCGGTTCAGCTATTCCAATCCGGGCATCGTCTATCTGGGCCAGGTGATCGAGCGCCTGTCGGGCGAGGATTTCGAGGTCTATGTCGACAAGAACATCCTGAAGCCGCTGGGAATGCACGACAGCTATTTCGACAGGACTCCGCCGCACCTCCTCAGACATCGCTCGCACAGCTATTACATCCGCGACGGCAAGCGGGTCGCAGCTCCGTTCGACGTGGACACCGGAATCACCGTCTCGAACGGCGGGCTCAACGCGCCCATGCCGGACATGGCGAAATATGTCGCCTTCCTGCTCGGCGACGGGGCCCGGCAGGCCGATTACGATCTCGTCCTGAAGCGATCGTCGCTGGAGGAGATGTGGCGCCCCCAGATCGCCGCGGGCGAGGATTTCACCCAGGGCCGGATGGCGAGGACCACGAAGAGCGGCCTCTCCTTCTTCCTCGACGAGGGCCGCGGAGTCCGCTTCGTCGGCCACAACGGCGACCAGAACGGCTTCCGGGCCTATCTCAGCCTCTGCCCCGACCAGCGCCTCGGAACGCTCCTCGCCTTCAACACGGAGACCCGCGGCGTCAGGAACGATCCTTCCAACCGGGAGACGGTTGAATCCCGGATCGCGCTGGCGACGGACAGGCTGTGCGAGGCGCTCGCGAAGCCCTGACCGTTATCCCAGCGAAGGCTGGAATCCCGGCGGGTGAAAGGCACCGGCGCTTTTCACCCTCCGGGGCCCCAGCCTTCGCTGGGGCGACGAGCCCTTACTTGCGGGCGGCGATCCAGGCGTTCACCTCGCGCTCCAGGATCGAGAGCGGGAGCGATCCCGAGCCGATCAGCAGGTCGTGGAACGCCTTGAGGTCGAACCTCGGGCCGAGCTCGCGTTCGGCCTTGCCGCGCAGCTCCATGATCTTGAGCATTCCGATCTTGTAGCCGGTGGCCTGGCCGGGAAGCGTGATGTAGCGGCGCACCTCGGAGCGGGCCTGGTCGGGCGAGGCCCGGCCGGTCGCGACCATATAGTCGACGGCCCGGTCCTCGGTCCAACCCTTGGCATGGATTCCGGTGTCGACGACCAGCCGGGCGGCCCGGAACAGCTCCGCTTCGAGCCGCATGAAGTCGCTGGCGAGGTCGGGATAGGCGCCCATCTCCTTGCACAGGGCCTCGGCGTAGAGCGCCCAGCCCTCGCCGAAGGCGACGTAGCGCGCCGACTGGCGGAATTTCGGCCCGCTCTTCTGGCGGACCTGGATGTCGCCCTGCATGACATGGCCGGGAACGCCCTCGTGGCACATCAGATCGGGGATGGCATCGACCGCCGGATCGCTGTTGACTCCGAGCAGGTGGACATAGACCCGCCCCGGCCGGGCGCCGTCCGGGCTCGGCGCCGCGGCATGGGCGGCGCCGCCGGCCACCTCGCTGAACGAGGGCTCGCGGACCACTTCGATCCGGTGGGCGGGAAGCTGGTTGAAATAATTCGGAATCAGCGTCCGGTTGCGGGCGATCGCCTCGTTGGCGAGGCGCAGATATTCGGCGCGCAGGGCCTCGGTCCACGGCTGCGGCGGGTTGCGGCGCTCCCGATCCGCATAATAGGCCGTCCGGTCGGCGAAGCCCGCCTTCCTGGCGAGCGCGTCCTGCTCGGCCTCGATCCGCTTCACCTCGGCGAGGCCGATCCGGTGGATCTCCCCGGCGTCGAGGTCGGTGGTGGTGTTGAGCCTCAGCGCGGCGGCGTAATAGTCCGCCCCGCCGGGGAGCGAGATCGCGCCGACTCGGCCGCTCGGAGCGGAGGCGAGGGCGCCCTCGGCCCAGGCGACGACCCGCTCATAGGCCGGACGGATCGACAGCAAGGCCGAGCGAGTCTCCTCGAGCAGCGCCTCCGCCTCGGCCGGAGTGACCTTCCCGCCCGAGCGCAGCTTGTCGACCTTGGCCTTGGCATCGGCCCAGAGCGGCGAGTCAGGGCCCTCGCCGAACGGAGCGCCGCCGACGATCGCCCGGCTTCCGGCGATCACCCGCTCGACCTGGAACCTGGGGGCGCGCACTCCGATCGCCTCCGACGCCCGGCTCTGGGCGATGGCTTCGTCAAGCACCGCCGGAATGGCCCGAAGCCGAGCCGCATAGGCGCGCATGTCGGGGGCGTCCTGGACGTTGTGGGTATTGATGAGGAAGTCGGGAAGCCGGGAATGGGCCGAATAGAGGAAGGAATAGAAAGCCGGCGAATATTGGCGGTAGCGATAGGCGAGCTCGGCGCGGTCGAGCTCGAGCGCCCAGATGTCGTAATTGGTCCGGGCCGCCGGCGACAGCTTCGAGCGGTCGAAGCCCGACTTCATCCGCTCGACGCTGGCGCGCCGCCATTCCAGCCGGCGAAGCTGGGCCGACTCGGAGATGTCGTCGAGCCGGTCCTGGCCCTCCTTCATCCCCAATTGCGTTGCGAGCTGCGGCCGCTCCTTCAACTCCTCGGCGAATTCCTGGTCGAGGAAGGCATAGAGCCGGGAATCCTCGCTCGCGGCCGGAGCGGCCGTTGTCCCCGGTGCCTGCGCCTCGGCTCCGGCGGCGAAGGGAAGGGCGCAAGCAAGCGCCGCGGCGGCGGTCATCCAAGATGTCATGCGCATAGTCGTCCTCGTCGGTCCGGCGAGCTTCCTAGCCGCCTCGACAAGCCCTTGAAAGCCTTCTGTTTTGGCCCGCGGGGGGCCTCCTCGGAACGACGAGTTTAGGGTCGCTAGGTGCCCGATGGCGCCTCGCGGGTGAAGACCTGCGCCAGGTCGTCCTCCCACTCGCCGCCCTTTCTCGACATCCGGCCCTTGCCGACGAGCCGCTCGCCCTCGGCGGCGATGGTCATCGTCTGGGCGAATTCCGGATCGTCGTGGCGCCAGGTCACGCTCCGGTCGCCGACGACCACGTCGAGGATCCGGGAAACCCCGCGCTCGTCGAAATAGATCATGGCGAGCTTGCCCGAGGCGCCGTCGGTGCCGATGATCGCCACCCCGTCCGGGAATTCCGGACGGTCGACCTGCGAGCGCATGATCAGGAAAGCCCCGCCCTCATGCCAGGCGAAGGAGGTCTGGCCGTGGAGGGTCTCGCTCGGCGCCAGCGGATGGGTCCCGGCCGTCCGCCACTCGCCGACGAGGAAGCCGCACGGCTCCAGCACGGGATTGGGAATGAGCGCCTTGGCTCCAAATGGATTGGACTGGCTCATGTCAGCCCAAAACGCCTTGGCGGCGCTTCGTTCCGGACCGGCTTGGAAAAGCGAGCGCGTGCGGCGGGCGCCGACGCGTCCTTTCGGAATTTTCCTTTGCGCGGCAGGGCCTTGGAACCGAATCGAACCTATCTCCTGTGGCCCCGCCGAACCTCCCGTGAGACAGTTGCCGGCAGCGGGGCGGCAAGCGCCCGGCCGGGAACGGAAAAGAGAGGAAGTTCAGATGAAGAGAATCGCTATTGGAGCTTTGCTTCTGCTCGGCGCTGTCGCCAGCATGCCTTCGACCGCGTTCGCGGGAGCCTGCGAAATCCAGTATACGATGGCGGTCGCGGCCTGCAACGGCAACACGTCGTGCGGCAACGCCGCTTCGGACGCCTATGCCCAGTGCATCGCGAGGGAGGCCGAGGAAAACCAGTAACCCCCGGCGGGCGGGTCGCATCCCGGATCCGATCCGGGATGCGCCGTCTCACGCGCGCCACCGCCCCGTCTCCATCCACCGAAGCAGCGGCTTGAGCGGAAGGATCCAGACGATTCCGGCGGCGACGAAGAACAGCGCCTCGACCGGCCACGGCAGCTCCGGAAGCGCCTCCGCCACCGTCACCACGACGAAACCCCACAGCGCGATCAGCAGCAGGATCGTCAGGATTCCCGCGGGCTTCCTCCAGCTCGGTTTCGCGGCCTTCACCGGCAGTCGATCCATTCGCGCGGGGTAGCGATGGCGTCGAGGGGCATGTCCCAGGGGTCGGCCCGGATCGGGTCTTCCAGAATCTGATCCTCCCAGCCGAGCCCGATGGTGAACAGCTCGCCGCCCTCGCGAAGATGGGCGAGCGCGCGGTCGTAATGGCCCTTGCCGTGGCCGATCCGGCTGCCCCGGCGGTCGGCGGCGACGAGCGGCACGAGGACGACGTCGGGCGCCAGCGCCTCGGCCTCCGCCGACGGCTGGAGGACTCCCCACGGGCTCGGCTCGACCGCCGGCGCCTCGCGGAACAGCATCCGGGCGTCGCGGTCGAGGAACCAGGGGAGGGCGGCGCGCGGGCCCGCGCCGAGGCGCTCGAGGATGGCGTAGGGGCTGATCTCGTCCTTCAGCGGGTGGTAGGCGGCGACGATGCGGGCGGTGATGAGATGCGGAAGCACGATGTCGGCCAGCTTGCGCTCCAGCTCGGCCCGCACCTCGTCGCCGAGCGAGCGGGCATAGGCGCGCCGCCGCGCCAGCGCCGATTCGCGCAGCTCGCTCTTGGCGGGAGGGGAGGGTGACGGGACCACCATGGCCGTTTGCTTGAATATCCTCTGACGCGTCAACGTCAGGTGGGAACCCTATGTGCCGGACCAGGGCCCGACCAGGGAGAGTCCCCGAGGATGCTTATCGCCCAGGGATGTTCTAGAAGCTCGTACCGGGCAGTACCCGTCGCAACCCATTTAGGAAGCCGGAGCGCCGCGCTCAAGCTGTTCCGCGAGGCTTTCGACCCGCTCAGCAAGCCGTTCCAGCGCATCGGCCAGCGCCGGGTCGGGCTCGGCCGCCGGG
>DASVVX010000153.1:0-5830 GCA_036386295.1 Allosphingosinicella sp. | reverse complement strand
GAGGAGCGCGTCCGCCCGGTGCTGGACGAGGTCGTGAAGGAGTGGTGAAACATAAAGTCCTCCCCGGCATTGGCCGGGGAGGGGGACCATGCGAGCATGGTGGAGGGGTTCTCAGACTCCGCGAAGAACCCCTCCACCGCGCTTCGCGCGGTCCCCCTCCCCCGGAGATCCGGGGGAGGAATTTCGCCGCCCTTGACTGCCGCACTGTATTAGCTCAGTATAGCGCCGTGTCCGAAGAACGCCCCGTCTACCTGCGCCTGCGCGACAATATCGCCGCGATGATCCTCGAAGGCCGAGTCGCCGACGGCGATCCGCTGCCGTCGGTCCGGAGCCTCGCCGCCGAGTTCGGCGCCAATCCGCTCACCGTCGCCAAGGCCTATCAGAGCTTCCAGGACGAGGGGCTTGTGCTGGTCAGGCGCGGAGTGGGCATGTTCGTCGCCCCCGGCGCGACCGAGCGCCTGCGCAAGTCGGGCCGCGACGACTTCCTCAACCATCGCTGGCCCGAGATCGCCGCCCAGATCCGCCGCCTCGGCCTGAGCGCCGAGGAGCTGCTGGAGCGGGCCCTGGCCTAAGCGTCTCCCGCCGTCATCCCGGCGAAGGCCGGGACCCAGGAACACGGCGTTTCCGAGAAAAGGCAGGCCATCGAGTTCATGGGTCCCGGCTTTCGCCGGGATGACGATTGTCCCCATCCCCTGACACAATTGACACCATTATGCCCCGCTTGCGGCATCGGCCGGACACGCGCCGCCGCCAAAAGGGCGATGTGGCTTCGGTCGGGAGCGTTTCGCCCCCTCCGCCCTCCGGCCGGAGCTACCCCTCTTCCACGGTTTCGCAGAGGACAGTGACATGCATCCCGCCCGCGCCTTCTTCACCTCGCTCTCGATCAGCCTCGTCGTGCTGACCCTGAGCTACCAGGCCGCGGCGCTGCCGAAGATGCTGGCCCCCGCGCCGCCGCCCCCGCCCAAGACCGACGCCTGGATCGACCATGCCGAAGCGGTCAAGAGCAAGGTCCGCACCCAGGACGACATGTCGGAGCTGGCCCCGCTCGCCGACGTGATTTGAGGCAGAATCCCTCTCCCTGCAGGGGAGAGGAGGGGCCCGCCGCAAAGCGGTGGGAGGTGAGGGCTTACCGAGTCGGCGCTAAAGGCCCTCACCCTCCCGCTTCGCGGGCCCCTCCCTCTCCCCTATAGGGAGAGGGGTTTCAATATGCTCACCCCCGCTTCGCCGCCGCCGTCCGCTCCCTTATCCGCCGCTCTAGGATGGTGAGCGGCATCGCTCCGTCCTTCAGTATCTCGTGGAACTGCTTGAGGTCGAAGCGGCGGCCGAGCGTCCTCTGGGCCTCGGCGCGGGCCCGGGTCCAGGCCATGTGGCCGACCTTGTAGCTGCACGCCTGCCCCGCCTGGGTGCAATAGCGCTCGACCTCGCGCTGCGATCTCGGCCTGGCGAAGCCGGTGGTCGCGACGAGATAGTCGGTGGCCTTCTCGCGGCTCCATTGCTTGGCGTGGAGGCCGGTGTCGACGACGAGGCGCGCCGCCCGGAACAGGAAGGACTGGAGGTAGCCGGCCCGCTCCAGCGGATCGCGATAGGCGTCGAGCTCGTCGGCGAGCTGCTCGGCGTAGAGCGCCCAGCCCTCGCTATAGGCGCTGAAGAAGCCGATCTTGCGAAGCGTCGGTATGTCCTCGGATTCCTGGGACAGGCTGATCTGGAGATGATGGCCCGGCGTGCCCTCGTGATAGGTCAGCGAGGGCAGAGAATATTTCGGCCAGTCGCCGGTGTCCTTGAGGTTGATGAAGTAGATGGCCGGCCGCGAGCCGTCGAGCGAGGCGCGGTTGTAATAGCCGTTCGACGCCCCGTCCTGGATCTCGACCGGGACCCTGCGGATCTCGAGCGGCGCCTTGGGCAGGGTGGCGAAGGCCCGGGGCAGCCTGGCGTCCATGCCCCGGACGCCCTCGTTCAGGCCCGCGATCAGGGCGGCCCGTCCTTCGTCGGTGTTCGGATAGAGCTGCGAGGGCGTCACGTTGAGCGCGGCCAGCCGCTCGCCGACGCTGCCGCGGGTCATGCCCTGCCCGCGGAGGATCCTGTCGAGCTCGGCGCTGATCTGGGCGACCTGCCGGAGGCCCATCCGGTGGACCTCCTCGGGGGTGAAGCGGGTCGTCGTCGCCTGCTCGAGCGCGACGGCGTAAATCTCGTCGCCGTGCGGCACCCGCCAGATCCCGTCGCCGGCCTGGCTCGAGGCGCGAAGCTCGCGGACCAGCGCCATCTGCCGGTCGAGCGCGGGATAGACGCGCTCCTCGACGATCCGCTCGGCGCGCTTCTCCCAGCGGCCCTCGATGTCCTTCGCCTTCGCCCGCTTGACCAGCGACTGGACGATGCTGCTCTCCTCGGCCTTCTGCTCCCTCAGCTTCGCCATCTGGCCGAGCGTCAGGTCGAGCGACCAGGCCGGGGCGAGATAGCCGCGCGATGCCTCGATCCGCTGCATCGCGCTGTCCTGGTCGAGCGCGACGGCGAACGCCTCGAGCCTCGACAGATAGGCTTCGGCATCCTCCTTCGTGTCGATCGTATGGGCGGTGTTGAGGAAGTCGGGCACCGAGAAATAGGCGCCGCCCTGCTGGAAGATGCGATAGGGCCGGATCGCGCTGTCGAGGCCGAAGCGCCGCGGAGCGACCGTCTGGTTGGTCAGCGAATAGGTCACTACCTCGAGGTTGAGCTTCGCCGCCGGCGACAGCCCGGAGCGGTCGACCGCGGCGAGGCTGGCGAGCGCCTCGGCGATCTGCGCCTGCTGGCGCGCGCGCTCGGCGAGGGTTCGCGGGGTGAGCTGGCCCTTCAGCCCGGCCTTGTCGCCCTTGTCGAGCCCGAGCGAGGTCGCAAGCTCCGGCGAGCGCTGCACCAGCTGCTGGAAGATTCGCTCGAACAGGGCGTTGAGCCCGGCGTCGCCGGAGCCGGCGGGCTGGGAAAGGGCGGTTGCGGGGAGGGCGGCGGCGAGGGCGGCGGCGCCGGACGAGGCGATGAAGGTGCGGCGATCCAAGGGACGGACTCCTGCTTTGATGGCAAGCCCTTAAGCGCGCTGACATACGCGACGCAACGCCGTCATTGCGAGGAGCGAAGCGACGAGGCAATCCAGCAGCAGCGCCTCCGCCGCCCTGGATTGCTCCGCTTCGCTCGCAATGACGGGTCTGTAACAATCGACACAATTTTCTTCCCGCCGCGGCATGATCCGGCCACCCGCGGCCCTCATTGACCGCGGCACAGGCTTCCGGCCGGCAGCGTACCCGCCCCCTCCGCGCCGGCCGGAGCCGACCCCTCACCAAGCATGGAGGACCCTGTGTTCGGTCTCCACCATCAGATCGCCCTCGCGCTTTTCGTGGGCTTCGTTCTCGCCGAGCTCGTGCTTCCCGGCCGCGCCTTCCCGGCGCTCCGCCTCTGGCGCGTCCGCGCGGCGCTCTCCACCCTCGCCTATTTCGCGGTCGCGACCTTCGCGCCGCCGGTCTGGGACGCCACGCTCGGCGCCAACCGGCTGTTCGACGCCACCGCCCTCCCCTTCTGGGGGCAGGTGGCGGGCGGCTTCCTCGCGCTGGAGCTGGGCATCTACGTCTGGCACCGGACGATGCACAATTTCCATCCGCTGTGGCGCTGGTTCCACCAGATGCACCACAGCGCGGAGCGGATCGACGTCTGGGGCGCCTTCTATTTCTCGCCGCTCGACATGATCGGCTGGGCCTTCCTCGGCAGCCTCGTCCTGGTCCTCGGCTTCGGCCTCAGCGGCGAGGCGGGCCTCGTCGTCAACGTCCTCGTCACCTTCCTCGGCATGTTCCAGCACGCCAACATCCGCACGCCGCGCTGGCTCGGCTATCTCATCATCCGCCCCGAGAGCCACGCCGCCCATCACGAGCGCGGCGTCCACGCCTACAATTATTGCGACCTGCCGCTGTGGGACATGCTGTTCGGCACCTTCAGGAACCCGAGCGAGTTCGAGGGGCAGGCCGGCTTCTGGGACGGCGCGTCGGGCCGGGTGGGAGCGATGCTGCTCGGGAGGGACGTGGCATGATCCGGTTCCTCCTCGCCGTGCTCGCGGCCTATCTGCTTGCCCTCGGCGCCGCGGCTTCGGCGGCGCCGATCGACCAGGGCGGCTGGAACGCCCGCAAGCAGAAGGTCCGCCTCGCCAACAGAATCACCCTCGCCTATGTCGAGCTGGGCGATCCGAAGGGCGAGCCGCTGCTCCTCCTCCACGGCTATACCGACACCAGCCGGAGCTGGACCCAGGTCGCTCCCTGGCTGCTGCGCCACCGGCTCCTCGTCCCGGACCAGCGCGGCCATGCGGCTCGGACGCTCCCGCCTGCTGCTATTCGGCCGGCGTCCTGGCCGACGACGCGCGGCTGTTCCTAGACGCGATGGGGGTGGAAAAGGCCGCGGTCGCCGGCCATTCGCTCGGCTCGATGGTGGCGATGACGCTCGCCGCCGAGCATCCGGACCGGGTGACCCGGGTCGCCCTGATCGGCTCGACCGCGCTCGCGCCGGTGAAGCGCGGCGACTGGCTGTGGACCAACGCCCATGGCCTGCGGGCGCCCCTCGATCCGGCCTCGCCCTTCCTTCGCGAATGGCACCCGGCGAACCAGCCGACTCCGGTCGACAAGGCCTTCGCCGAGGCCGCCATGGCCGAGATCCTCGCCATCCCCCTGCACGTCTGGCGCGGCGTGATGCGCGAGCTGGCCGACGTGCCCGCCGGCCGCCACGCGGCGGACATCGAGGCGCCGGTCCTGATCCTCTCCGGCGGGAAGGACCCTCTCTTCCCGCCCGAGCACCATGCGGCGCTGGTCAAGGCGATCCCTCACGCGCAGGCGCGGGTCTTCCCCGATCTGGGCCACAACCTGACCTGGGAGCGGCCCGCCGAGACGGGGCCCGTGCTGGCGCGGTTCTTCGGCGGGGGATAGGCCCCAGGCGGCACCCCGTCATTGCGAGCGAAGCGAAGCAATCCAGTGCAGCCTCAGAGGCACGCTGGATTGCTTCGTCGCTACGCTCCTCGCAATGACGGCGAGGGACCTACCAGATACTGACCCGTTCCTCGGGCGGCAGATAGAGCTTGTCGCCCGGCTTGACGTTGAACGCCTTGTACCAGGCGTCGACGTTCCTCACGACTCCGTCGACCCGATATTCGGGCGGGCTGTGCGGATCGGTGAGCAGCCGCTCGCGGAGCGCCCCTTCCCTCACCTTCGAGCGCCACGACTGGCCGTAGGCGATGAAGAAGCGCTGCTCGCCGGTCAGGCCGCCGATCACCGGCGGCTCGCCATGCTCGGCGACGTGGCGCTTGTAGGCGGCATAGGCCATTTCGAGGCCGCCGAGATCGCCGATATTCTCGCCCATGGTAAGCTTGCCGTTGATCTTCGTGCCGGGGATCGGCTCGTACTGGTCGTATTGCTTGCCGAACTTCTCGGCGCGCTTGGTGAACTCCGCGCCGGACGCCGGCGACCACCAGTCGCGGATCCGCCCGGTCGCGTCGAACTGCCGGCCCTGATCGTCGAAGCCGTGGCCGATCTCGTGGCCGATGATCGCCCCGATCGCCCCGTAATTGACCGCCGGGTCCGCCTTCGGATCGAAATAGGGCGGCTGCAGGATCGCCGCCGGGAAGGTGATCTGGTTCATCAGCGGGTTGTAGTAAGCGTTCACCGTCTGCGGGGTCATGTCCCACAGGCTGCGGTCGACGGGCTTGCCGAGCCGGTCGAGCTGGAGCTTCCACTGGAAGTCCTCCGAGCGGACCATGTTGCCGAGCAGGTCGCCCCGCTCCACCTTGAGAGCGCTGTAGTCGATATATTTGTCGGGATGGCCGATGCGCGGG
>DASVVX010000152.1:0-2378 GCA_036386295.1 Allosphingosinicella sp. | reverse complement strand
CCTGGCGTGGACCGGCATCAGGCGATCCACCGATTTCACCTCGACGATCAGCCGGTCGTCGACAAGCAAATCCGCGCGGAATCCTTCCGCAAAGACCAGGCCGGCATATTCGATGCCGATCGGCACTTGCCGATCGGCCTTTATCCCCAGCTTCAGGAGGCTCGACGCGAGTATGGCCTCATAGACGGATTCGACCAGTCCGGGCCCCACATCCTCGTGAATCTGCAGGGCGCAATCGATCGTCAGCCGGGCAAGCCCCTCGATATCCGCCATCCCGGATCCTTCGCGTCCTTCGCGCTCCTTCGCGTCTTCGCGTGAAACATAAACGAGTCCAGGGAAGTCGCGACGTCATTCTACAAAAGCAATGAGGTCAGGCCCTCGCTCCCTCGACGACCCCTGCACTGTTGTGGCGGAGGGCCTTGAGGACGGCTTCGACGATCCCGTCGGCGTCGACTCCGGCCTCGGCATATTGCTTCTCGGGCTTGTCCTGGTCCTGGAAGCGGTCGGGGAAGCGCAGGGTGCGGAGCTTCAGGCCGGCGTCGATCAGGCCGAGGTCGCTGGCGAGGGTGAGGACGTGGGCGCCGAAGCCGCCGATCGCCGCTTCCTCGACCGTCACCGCCACTTCGTGGCTGGTTAGAAGGCTCCGGATCAGGGCCTCGTCGAGCGGCTTGGCGAAGCGCAGGTCGGCGACCGTGGTCGAGAGGCCCCGGCCTTCGAGCGCCTCGGCGGCCTTCAGCGCCTCCTCGAGCCGGGTGCCGAGCGACAGGATGGCGACCTTCTTGCCCTCGCGGACGATGCGGCCCTTGCCGATCTCCAGCCGCTGCGGGATTTCCGGCAAGGGCACCCCGGTGCCGTTGCCGCGCGGGTAGCGGACCGCGCTCGGCCCGCTGTCGTGGAGCGCCATGGTGTGGACCATGTGGACCAGCTCGGCCTCGTCCGCCGCCGCCATCACGACGAAATTGGGCAAGGTGCACAGATAGGCGAGATCGAAGCTTCCGGCGTGGGTGGCGCCGTCGGCGCCGACGAGTCCGGCCCGGTCCATGGCGAAGCGGACCGGCAGATTCTGGATCGCGACGTCGTGGACGACCTGGTCGTAGGCGCGCTGGAGGAAGGTCGAATAAATGGCGCAGAACGGGCGGTAGCCCTGGGCGGCGAGGCCCGCGGCGAAGGTGACGGCGTGCTGCTCGGCGATCCCGACGTCGAACATGCGGTCCGGGAACGCGCTTCCGAACTTGTCGAGGCCGGTACCGGACGGCATCGCCGCCGTGATCGCGACCACCTTGCCGTCGCGCTCCGCTTCCGCGGTGAGCGCCTTCGCGAAGACCGCGGTGTAGCTGGGCGGGCCGGGCTCGGCCTTGGCCTGCTCGCCGGAGACGACGTCGAACTTCTGGACCCCGTGATATTTGTCGGCCGCCGCCTCGGCCGGGCCGTAGCCCTTGCCCTTCTTGGTGACGACATGGACCAGCATCGGCCCTTCGTCGGCGTCGCGGACGTTCTCGAGGATCTGGACGAGGCCCTCGACATTGTGGCCGTCGACCGGGCCGACGTAATAGAAGCCGAGCTCCTCGAACAAAGTCCCGCCGGTCCAGAAGCCGCGCGAATATTCCTCCCAGCGCCGGGCCATGACGTGGAGGCGCTTGGGAAGCTTGCGGGCGAGCTTCTGGGCGAGGTGGCGAAGGGTGAGGTATTTGGGCGAGGAGACGAGCCGGGCGAGATAGTGCGAGAGGCCGCCGACCGGCGGAGCGATCGACATGTCGTTGTCGTTGAGGATGACGATCAGCCGGTTGCCGGCCGCCTGGGCGTTGTTCATCGCCTCATAGGCCATTCCGGCCGACATCGCGCCGTCGCCGATCACCGCGATCGCCCGGCCGGGCTTGCCGTCGAGCTTGTTGGCCACCGCGAAGCCGAGCGCCGCCGAGATCGAGGTCGAGCTGTGCGCGGCGCCGAACGGGTCGTATTCGCTCTCGCTCCGCCTGGTGAAGCCGGAGAGGCCGCCGCCCATCCGAAGGGTCCGGATCCGGTCGCGGCGGCCGGTCAGGATCTTGTGCGGATAGGCCTGGTGGCCGACGTCCCAGATCAGGCGGTCGCCCGGGGTATCGAAGACGTAATGGAGGGCCACGGTGAGCTCGACCACTCCGAGGCCGGCGCCGAGATGGCCGCCGGTCACAGACACCGCCGAGATGGTCTCGGCGCGAAGCTCGTCGGCGAGCTGGCGAAGCTGCGCGGGCTGGAGCCGGCGAAGCTCGGCGGGGGTGCCGACGGTGTCGAGAAGCGGCGTGTGCGGGCGCTCGGTCATGGATCGCTCTTTGGTCCCTGTCGGCGGCACCCCTAGCGTCCCGCGCGCGCCCTGTCGAATGAGGATCGCGTGCAGGGGCGGT